>NZ_CAFJ01000029.1 GCF_000239795.1 Bradyrhizobium sp. STM 3809
CCGGCCAGGGGCACCATCTGGCGTCCGGCAGTGTCCGTCTTCCTTTAGATTCAGGACCGATCGTCCCTTGCCCTGCGCCGGCGATCGCCCCGGTTTGTTGGTCTCCGCCCCGGTTGATGGTATCGTGGGTGCTCGTTTCTAGGGTGATGGTCTCGCGATTTTTGGATGGAATCGAACCAATGCCGGCCAAGACGGACGCCCAATTCCGGCGCCTGAAGTCGGCAGAAAAGGACTACGAGCGCTCTGATGAAGGCGGGCTCTTCATGACTGTCACCAAGACGGGATCGAAGCTATGGCGCTTCGCGTACAGCTATGATGCAAGCAAAAGCCGCTCGCCCTTTTTCACGGAATCGCGAACCAAGCGCAGAACTGAAGCACCAGGACGATGAATGAAAAACAGGTACTGTTTCTTTGCACCGGGAATTATTACCGTAGCCGTTATGCAGAGGAATTTTTCAACCATCTAGCGGCCCTTGAGCGACTGGATTGGATTTCGTTCTCGAGGGGTTTGGCGGAGGAGCTCTCACCGGAGAATGTTGGCCCAATGTCCTCATTCGCCCTGCAAGCACTTCAAACACGAGGCATTGCAGCTCAAGGATCCAGGCGATATCCAATACTCTGCACAGCCGCAGATTTCTCCAAGGTCAAGCTTGTGGTCGCACTCAAAGAGGCTGAACATCGCCCGATGATCGAAAGTCGCTTTCCCAGAGAGGCAAGAAACATAGTCTATTGGGATGTCGATGACATCGCATTTCTTGACCCAAGTATTGCGCTCGGGAAGATAGACAATCTGGTTCTGAGACTCGTGAGGCAGTTGGCGGAACGTCGTTAGCTACAGACTGCCGCATCGGCTCAAATATACACCGATAGGAACCAAAGATAAGTGGAATTGGACGCTCAGAATCGAACGAGTTGATCGCCACAGTAACACGCCGAAAACTGTCGACTGCCGGCACTCATTCAGCGTCCAAATGCCGACCTCCGCAATTTGCTCTGCGCTGCATTCGGACGAACGAACCCTACCTCCTCTACTTTCGAGCATAGCGAAACGCTTCCGCTCAATCTCCAGCTTGTGCGAGTCCGCACAGTTCCGCGATCCAAGCGGATAGTGAGCGTCTCGGAACGGCGAACCTCATTTATCCTCATCATGTTTATCCCCATCATGGACCGGGACTAGTTGGTCCATCGCGATCTGCTCCTTTGAGATACGAAAGAGGATCGTAGCGCTGGCCTGGCCTGAAAATGAGCTGCCGACGAATTCCAAGCATGGTTACACCAGACGCCGGACGACCCGCTCGTATTTTTCGAAGGGGATGGCAAGGACATCGTGTGAGGGGTCGTCGACGCGCCGAGGATCGATGGGAATGACTTTCACCCGGAAGAGAGAGCGGGGAATGGAAAGAAACTTGTATCGATATTGCTGAAGGAGCCGGACAACGTCACGCTCGCCGAATTTCGGCTGGTTCCGCTCATTGGTTTCCAGGACGATGACGTCCGGCCGGATGGTTTCGAGCAGCAGATCGGCGCCCAACAGCACCTCGAACTCGAGGCCCTCCACGTCTATTTTCACGAGACGCACCCGTTCGAGCCGCTCATCCCTGATCACGTCCGACAGCCGCGCAATGCGACAGTCGAACCGATCGGTATCTGCCGTATCCGCATGGTATTTGAAAGAACCCTGCCCCCAATTCGTGCGCGGAACATTCAGCTGGAAAACTCCGGGCTGTGCCCCTACGGCACATTCGTGAAGGTGGATGTTACGGTATCCATTCACCACAATGCTCTGCTTGAAAAGATTCAGGAGACGCGGGTTGGGCTCAAACGCGAGAACCTTCCCCGTTGAGCCAACACAACTCGCCATGGTGAGGGACACGACCCCGACGTTGGCCCCCACGTCGATCGCAGTATCGCCTTCCCGCAAGATCGTCTGGCACAACCAGGTCAACTTCTTGTCGTAGTCCCCGGTGAAGTAGACGCATCGCCCGATTGCGTCGCTTGGATTGACGAGCAGCTTGCCTCCTGGGGACGGACACCACCTCGGGATTGGCGGCATTGCAGGAAGCAGCCGAGAAATCTGAGATGAATTGATGATCTTGAAGTTCCCGCTATAGAGCGGGTAGTGGCGGAAAACATTCGCACAAAAATTCGTAACGAATGACATTTGCCCCCCGTCGGCGCCAGTCAGACGCAATGAAACTGCAGACAACCTCTTCCGGTCAAGACCATTGTCGACCATCCAGCGAAAACCATCGAACAGGAACTGATTGCCGCGACGACTTCAGAGCGCTCGTCTATCGAGCATCAAAAGTAGCGATCAACAGCGCAGCGGTGACCTGGGCGGCGGGGGTTGTCAGACCGGCCCTTCTTTTAGGACTGCTTGCTCTGAACAAAGACTTGTTCAACGCCGCTTCGCTATCACTCGTCGGAAATATCGGACACTCCAGTGAATTCCTCGCCGCATTTGGTCTCCATCTCTGGGGAGCCTGGCGCCTATCGTTCGGGTGCCTATGCTTGTAGTTCGCCAATTCGCCGCTTTACTGCTGGAATAGCAATAGGACACCGCGACGCAAACGGGCTTCGCCGAATTTCGCGGCTTCGCTCCCTCCAGGAAAGCACCGATTTCGATTGGCCGAAATTTCGCTCACTATTTGAGGATTCACTCTGCCAAAGCTAGCTCAGCCTCGATTGTGGCGTCTTGTCCATCGGGAATGATCGAAGGCGACGCGACCTTCTCGCTGCCTTCCAGTTGGCGCAGCAACTCTAAGAGTCGCGGCGGCATATTGGAAGAAGTCCGGTCCAGATAGAAGCGCAGCCGGTCGCCTATTTCATCGCAAATGGCCCGACAGTACTTGTGGCTAAGGTTCTCGATACCCATAAACTCACTCCTCGGTCGTGTCCCCGGGCGCGGTATAATTCGGTAGAGCAAAGCCGTCCCCCCGTGCGCTCCCCCATTGCGCCGTAGCGGGTGGGCGGCTTTGCGGTGGTCACCGGCGATTGCCCG
>NZ_CAFJ01000028.1 GCF_000239795.1 Bradyrhizobium sp. STM 3809
GCCAACGCTAGCGCGTTGGCGGCCTTGCCCGGGATGACACCGCTTGTTGGGAGAGCGGCATGTGGCGAGCGGCTTATGTGGCGAGCGGCGCGAGCCCGATGCCCCAATACGTCATGCCTCCTGACCCTTATTCGGCGTTGCGAGGCCCTTTCATTCCCGGTAAAAGCTCGGGCGAGGGCACCTCGGCAACACTCCGTCAATGGTTTTGCCGCACGATTTTCGTGTCTTCGCAAAGGGTTTGGCAATGCTGATTCGCAGCGCAGAGATCGAGGCCATCGCCGGGGCAGACGCCCGGTCGATCGCGCTCGCCTCGCTGTCCGCTCGCGGCCTGATTGGCTCGATTGCCGGCGCGCGCGAGCTTCTGCTTCTTAGCTGCCCCTGAGGGCCGGCTGGGCGGGATGCGCCTGGGCACTCAGGGGGCTGCTTCGACACCGAAACACCCTTCAGCGCCCCTTGTTCAGAGATCCTGACAGCCAGGCGCACCACCCGAAATCCGAGGAATCAGCCAATGTCCAATCCCGTCCAGTCCGACAAGGACCGCGTCGTCATTTTCGACACCACCCTGCGCGACGGCGAGCAGTGCCCCGGCGCCACCATGACCTTCGAGGAGAAGCTCAACATCGCGGCGATGCTGGACGACATGGGCGTCGACATCATCGAGGCCGGCTTCCCGATCGCCTCCGACGGCGACTTCGAGGCCGTCAACGAGATCGCCAAGCGCTCGAAGAACGCGGTGATCTGCGGCCTGTCGCGCGCCGGCGCCAAGGACATCGACCGCTGCGCCGAGGCGATCCGCCCGGCCAAGCGCGGCCGCATCCATACCTTCCTGTCCACCTCGCCGGTGCACATGAAGTACAAGCTGCAGATGGATCCGCAGCAGGTCTATGAGCTGGTCGTCTCCTCGGTGACGCGCGCGCGCAACCACACCGATGACGTCGAGTGGTCGTCGGAGGACGGCACCCGCACCGAGTTCGACTTCCTGTGCCGCTGCGTCGAGGCCGCGATCAAGGCCGGCGCCACCACCATCAACATTCCGGACACCGTCGGCTACGCCGTGCCGGAAGAGTATTACGACCTGTTCAAGCGGGTGCGCGAGACGGTGCCGAACTCCGACAAGGCGGTGTTCTCGGTTCACTGCCACAACGACCTCGGCATGGCGGTCGCCAACTCGATGGCCGGCGTGCGCGCTGGCGCCCGCCAGATCGAATGCACCATCAACGGGATCGGCGAGCGCGCCGGCAATGCGGCCCTGGAAGAGGTCGTGATGGCGATGCGCGTGCGCAACGACAAGCTGCCGTTCTGGAACAAGATCGACACCACGCAGCTGACCCATGCCTCGAAGGTGGTGTCGGCGGCGACCTCGTTCCCGGTACAGTACAACAAGGCCATCGTCGGCCGTAACGCGTTCGCCCATGAGAGCGGCATCCATCAGGACGGCATGCTGAAGAATGCGCAGACCTACGAGATCATGCTGCCGGAGACGGTCGGCGTGAAGCAGACCTCGCTGGTGATGGGCAAGCATTCCGGCCGCCACGCCTTCATCCACAAGCTGGAGGAGATGGGCCACAAGCTGTCGAGCAACCAGGTCGAGGACGCCTTCGTCCGCTTCAAGGCGCTCGCCGACCGCAAGAAGCAGATCTACGATGAGGACATCGAGGCGCTGATCGACGAGGGCATGGTGAGCGCGCATGACCGCATCAAGCTGCTGTCCTTGAGCGTGATCGCCGGCACCCGCGGCCCGCAGCGCGCGACCATGAAGCTCGACATCGACGGCGTCACCAGGATCGAGGAGAGCGAGGGCAACGGCCCGGTCGATGCGGTGTTCAACTGCATCAAGTCGCTGGTGCCGCACGAGGCCAAGCTGGAGCTGTACCAGGTCCACGCCGTGACCGAGGGCACCGATGCGCAGGCCGAGGTCTCGGTGCGCCTGTCGCAGGACGGCCGCTCGATGACCGCGCGCGCCGCCGATCCGGACACGCTGGTGGCCTCGGCCAAGGCCTATCTCGGCGCGCTGAACAAGCTGGTGATGAAGCGCCAGCGCGACGTCGCGCAGGGGCAGGGCGCATCGGCGGCCGCGGCGAGTTGACCCCGCCGGACGTCATTCCGGGGCAGCCGCGCCGGCGGCCGAACCCGGAATCCCGAGCCTGGCTTGCACCGGCTCCGACAATCCCGAGGTTCCGGGTTCGGCGTGATGCGCCGCCCCGGAACGACAGCCAAGGCGGCAGGCGCTTTTGCATCGCAGCACGGGAATCCCGTGCCTTCGGCTAACGGTCAATGGCGTTCCCGCCGTCGACCAGCTAACAATGTCCTTGGCATACAAGCGGGGGCGTCATTGCAATGCCCCCCGAAAACGTCGGGAGGCCACTTTGCGTCAATTCACACTTCGCCATTTCACCCTGGGCGGCTGGATCGCCACCGCGGCCTCGCTTGCGGTGATCGCGCTGAGCGGCCCGGCCGCGGCCGCTGACAATCCGATCGTGATCAAGTTCAGCCACGTGGTCGCTGCCGATACGCCGAAGGGCAAGGCCGCCGACAAGTTCAAGGAGCTGGCCGAGAAATATACCGGCGGCAAGGTCAAGGTCGAGGTCTACCCCAACTCCACGCTCTACAAGGACAAGGAAGAGCTCGAGGCGCTGCAGCTCGGCGCCGTGCAGATGCTGGCGCCGTCGAACTCGAAGTTCGGGCCGATCGGCATCCGCGAATTCGAGGTGTTCGATCTGCCCTACATCCTTCCGGACCTCAAGACGCTGCGCAAGGTGACCGATGGCCCGCTCGGCGCCCGGCTGCTCAAGCTGCTCGATTCCAAAGGCATGACCGGGCTGGCCTATTGGGACAACGGCTTCAAGCAGATGACCGCCAACAAGAAGCTGGTGCAGCCGTCCGACTACAAGGGCCTGAAATTCCGCATCCAGTCGTCGAAGGTGCTGGAGGCGCAGTTCCGCGCGCTCGGCTCGATCCCGCAGGTGATGGCGTTCTCGGAAGTCTACCAGGCGCTGCAGACCGGGGTGGTCGATGGTCAGGAGAACACCTGGTCGAACATCTACACCCAGAAGATGCACGAGGTGCAGAAGTTCGCGACCGTCACGAACCACGGCTACATCGGCTACGTCGTCGTCGTGAACAAGAAGTTCTGGGACGGCCTGCCCGCGGATGTCCGTTCGGCCTGCGAGAAGGCGATGAAGGAGGCGACGGAATACGGCAACGGCCAGTCGGCCAAGGAGAACGACGACGCGCTCGCCGAGATCAAGAAGAGCGGCAAGACCGAGATCGTGACGCTGACGCCCGAGCAGGACGAGGCGATGCGCAAGGCGATGATGCCGGTCTACAAGGACGTCGCCGGCCGCGTCGGTCAGCCCCTGATCGACGAATTCCTCAAGGAGACCGGCCGCAGCCCGATGAATTGAGCGCGCGCTCCGCCGTGCTCCCGTCGATGATCTCCGCGGCGGCGCCGCCGCGGAGCCGTGTTGGCCGGCCCGCGGCACGCGCCGTGCTCGGGCTCCCGCCGTTCTGCTGGGGACCTCAATGCTGCTTCGTATTCTCGACCGGCTCGAGGAGATCATCATCGCGAGCCTGATGGGGGCCGCGACGCTGATCACCTTCATCGCCGTGGCCCACCGCTTCCTGGTCGACGTTCCCGTCCTCTATCCCTACCTGTTCCAGATCAACCTGGCGTGGTCGCAGGAACTCTGCATCTACATGTTCATCTGGATGGCGAAGTTCGGCGCCGCCTATGGCGTGCGCACCGGCATCCATGTCGGCGTCGACGTCCTGATCAACCGGCTCAACGAGCGCTGGCGGAAGGGAGTGATCCTGTTCGGTCTGTTCGGCGGGGCGCTGTTCACGGCGATCGTCGGCACGATGGGCGCCAAATTCGTCATCGAGCTGATGCACACCGACCAGGTCTCGCCCGATCTCGAACTGCCGAGCTGGCTGGTCTATGCCTGCATTCCGCTCGGCTCCTACCTGATGTCGTTCCGCTTCATGCAGGTGATGTGGAGCTATTGGCGCGACGGCGAGCTGCCGCATCACGACGCCACCCATGTCGATGATATCGAGGTCAGCCCTAAGGCGCCGATCGCGCTGGGAGAAGCGTGATGAGCGCGGCGCTGATCTTCGGGCTGCTGTTCGCCCTGATGCTGACGGGCATGCCGATCTCGATCTCGCTCGGCCTGACCGTGCTGACCTTCCTGTTCACGATGACCGAGGTCCCGATCGAAAGCGTCGGCCTGAAGCTGTTCTCAGGCCTGGACAATTTCGGCATCATGGCGATCCCCTTCTTCATCCTGGCCGGCACCTTTCTGACGCGCGGCGGCGTCGCCCGCCGGATGATCGCCTTCACCACCTCGCTCGTCGGGCATCTTCCAGGCGGTCTCGGCCTCGCCGGCGTTGCGGCCTGCGCGATGTTCGCCGCCATCTCCGGCTCCAGCGTCGCCACGGTGGTGGCGATTGGTTCGATCATGATGCCGGCAATGGTGCAGTACGGCTATCCCAGCCGCTTCGGCGTCGGCGTCATCTCCACCTCCGGCGCGCTCGGCATCCTGGTCCCGCCGTCGATCATCCTGGTGCTGTACGGCGTCTCCACCAACACCTCGATCGGCGCGCTCTTCATGGCCGGCATCGTGCCGGGCATCATGCTCGCGCTGATGCTGGCCGCGGTCACCTGGTTCGTGGCCTGGCGCAACGGCTATCCGCGGATGAAGCGCGCGACGCTCGGACAGCAGTTCAAGGCGTTCCGCGAGAGCCTCTGGGGCCTCCTGCTGATCTTCATCGTGCTCGGCGGCATCTACGGCGGCATCTTCACGCCCACCGAGGCCGCGGCGGTGGCGGCGGTCTACGCGTTCTGCATCACCGTGTTCGTCTACAAGGAGCTGAAGCTCGTCGACGTGCCGAAAGTACTGCTGCAGGCCGCGAGCATGAGCTCGATGCTGCTCTACATCATCACCAACGCGGTGCTGTTCTCGTTCCTGATGACGCACGAGCAGATTCCGCAGGCGATGGCGGCCTGGATCATCGACAAGAACTTCTCGATCTGGATGTTCTTGCTGGTCGTGAACGTCATCCTGCTGCTCGCCGGCAACGTGATGGACCCGTCGTCGATCCTCCTGATCATGGCCCCGATCCTGTACCCGCTGGCGACCAAGCTCGGGGTGAACCCGGTGCATCTCGGCGTGCTGATGATCGTGAATACCGAGGTCGGCCTCTGCCATCCGCCGGTGGGACTCAATCTGTACATCGCATCCAGCATCGCGAAGATGGGCATCAGCGAGATCACGATCGCGGTGCTGCCGTGGCTGTGCGCGATGCTGATCTTCCTCGGGCTGATCACCTACATCCCGGAAATCTCGCTGTGGTTGCCGCACCTGTTGGGGATGCTGTGAGGCGCAGCAATGGAATGAAACCGAATTGCAAAAACAGAAAGGTATTTGAAGCAATTACATCTTCGTAAGGTCGTACACTCTGTCCAAACTGTAAGTTGAAGGCGCAGGTCGGCAGGCTCATGCTGATCCGGCTTTCCAAGGAGGTTGGCATGAGAACGTTCACCATTGCCGCTGTCGCCGTGCTCGCCATTGCCGGCTCGACCGCGGTCTACGCACAGCGCGGCTGGATCCATGATCACATGCATCACGTGCGCATGAATCCGGAAGACCGCGCGGCCATGCTCGATGCGCGCATCGCTTCGGTCCATGCCGGCCTGAAGCTGAACGCGGACCAGGAGAAGCTGTGGCCGCCGGTCGAGAGCGCGGTGCGCGATCTGGTCAAGCTGCGCTTCGACCGCGCCAATGCGCGGATGAAGGCGGCTGACGATGCGCAGGACAAGGACGTCGACCCGGTGGCGCGGCTGCGCGAGCATGCCGACACCATGGCCGCGACTGCGGACGCGATGAAGAAGGTCGCCGACGCCGCCGACCCGCTCTACAAGACCCTCGACGAGGGCCAGAAGCGGCGGCTGTCGATGCTGACCCGGCCGATGGGACGGATGATGGGACCCGACGGCCCGCGCCATCACCGCTGGATGGATCGCGGCGAGGGCGGCCCGGAGGGCCCGCGCTTCGGGGAGAACAGATTCGGCCCCGGCCCGATGGGCCATCCGCCGATGGATCGCATGGGCTGGTCCGACGACGAGCGCGACGCCGGCCGGCTCTGAAGATCGGTTAACGATCCCCCTGAATCCGCTGCGCTATTCGCCTGGGAAAAACCGCCGCCCGCCGGCGGTTTTTCTGCGTCGAAAATGCCGAAAAATCGTCAGGGATCGCTGGACATCCCGGAATCGCTTTGCTAAACGACCGGCTCTCGCGGAAGGCTTTCACCGGATGCAGATCCGGGCGCATAGCTCAGTTGGTAGAGCAGCTGACTCTTAATCAGCGGGTCCTAGGTTCGAGCCCTAGTGCGCCCACCAAGCCTTTCAAGGACTTATGCGGAAACACCGTTTGAGCTGGAAAACTAAAACGGTTTTTCAAACGGTGTTTTTCGACGTCCTGCTCTCAATAATTTGAAAAGCGCACCCGGGGACGTGCCGTTGGCGAGTCCCGATCTTCGGTGCTGTCCAGCCCCAATGTCTTTGAACGTTGAAACGCCGCGCGGCCGATCCGTGGTGTGGCCGCGATACCCCTTGTCGGCATAGACGCGCCCGTCAGCTTGTCGATCGCCTCAGTGACGCTGCGAGCGTATGGCCATCGTAGGAATTGCTGGGAAGCTACTGCATGTGGAGCGCGAACTGGCCGCCCGGCGCGCGCCCATTGGTGGTGACGATCGAGGCCCTGACGCCGAACTCGTGAGGCGCGGATGCCTCGCCCTTGCCGATGCATCCGATCTCCGGCGCGTGGAACGAATAGAGGTCTAGCCGGCTTGGCGCGATCGTGTCCCACAGAGTGGTGTAGCTGGCATGGTGGGTCACCGGGCAATTCCGGTGCGGGCCGAGCTGGTCAGCCTGCCACAGCGGGCAGTCCAGCAATGGGATTATCGCT
>NZ_CAFJ01000027.1 GCF_000239795.1 Bradyrhizobium sp. STM 3809
TGTAAGGCATCCTGAAAGATGTCTCACGATAGAGGGCAAAGAATGAGTTTTGTTGCCGTCACCGCCGAATATGGGATTGTCATCCGGCGTCATGCCTTGACCGAGCGAGGCGTGCCTTATCAGGCCGTGCTGGCTGCCGTTGAGGCCGATAAGCCGTTCGGAGCGGATCAAGAACTTCTCACGTTCGGTCCAAGCTTCGGTCGAGAGGCACTCGAAGCTCTGACGCAGAGGCTCACCGCTCTGGGCCTCGTCTATTTCGATGACTTCTTCCAGTTCGCCAGCGACGTCCCGGTTTGGTGCGAGTTGGCCGTCGCCTTTGTCCCGGCTAAATCAACGTGAACCAGCGACAGCACTGGACGTCTGCTGTTGGCCCATCTCAGACCTGCCGGTCGCCGCCTGGAACGTCTGCTCTTGGGAGACAACCGGACGCAAATACTGATCGACCGGAAGGCCGCGTTTGACGCCAGCACGATGGCGGCGGTGGATTGGTTGTCGGATCGGTTTGGCGGGGCCTCGGCGCCGAATGATGGGCAGCAATCAGGACTTTTGAATCGTTATGTGCGACGGAGTTCTCGTCCGAAACGTCCGTCTATGGCTCGTTGCCGCTCACAGCAATGCGGCGATGGCGAGGGCGATGGCGATCAGCGTTCCGACCATGAGTGTCGTTTCGGCCGCTCGGCTGGGAGGGAGCGACTGGTTGTCGCGCAGGCCATATCGGAGCATCAGGAGGCCGCTTATGACCAGGGTCAGGACGAACACGATGATGGCAGCAATGAACAGCCACATGGGTCAAGGCGATCCTGTTCGCTGACCGACTCTCGCGTTGCGTCTTGATTTGAACGGCCGTCTCTAGTCCCGATTCGAGTGGGGCAGGGACGCGTGGCCGTTAGCGGAACAACGTTGCTGATCGCTTCGTGAGCCCCGCGAGCCGGGGCGTCCCGCACTGGCTATCTCCGCGGCAAAGTCTTCGCGACGCGAGGAGCTAGTCGGTCATTCTGCCCCTCCCATTCATCCTGCCACATCATGTGCTGTGTCCGCGAGACCGCCGCTGAGCAATAGCCTCGCTCCTTCTTGTCCGCGTCCTCCCAGAACCAGTGCATGCAGCCCGCTGCGATACAAAAATCTCCGCGATAACGCATCTCGCGCGCATACCAGGGGAAGAACTTCCACAAGAAGCGCCATCTCGCCCAGTCCCGGTACGTCCACCGCCCGCGTTTGTCGATCTGCATGACGCACATACGCATCCGCGCTTCGCCCGGTGGCAACATTCCGCGCATGTCGAAACCTCCCGTTCCGCCCGGCCGCACCGGTCGGGCAGCTGTGGCGAATAGGTCAATTCTTTGGTGAATGTTTGACGGCTGACGACCCGTCGGATGAGATCCGCATGTCCAGCTTCCGCGGTCCGTACGGTGTCGCGACCAACAGGTCGCTGGGCGATTTTGGCCGACAGACCTGCGCGACACGATGACATCTCATGCCGGCTTCTCGGCGGGACTCGCAGCTCCTCCGGTCCTCTGTCTCTCGAACCGATTGTCACGTGCCGGAGACGGCCGCTCGAAAACGGCCGCTTCAAAGCAGCAAGCGGGACTGACCGCTGCCGAACCAGCCGCCAGAGAATTCTCCATCCCGCGTGCGCGCAGGGGTTGCCGGGCTCGCGTCGGAATAGGCCATACCTGCCGGGGAGCCCGGCGCGATCCTAGGCCTTGTGATGGACAGTTTGCAGGCCATAGACCGGCGTCGGGATGCCCTCGTAGCGCGCCTTCAGCTGAAGCGACAGGAATTGCGAGTAGTGGCGCGACTGGTGCAGATTGCCGCCGTGGAACCAGAGCGCTTCCTGCTGCGTGGGCTTCCACATGTTGCGCTGTTCGCCCTCCCAAGGGCCGGGGTCCTTGGTCGTATTCGAGCCGAGTCCCCAGACCTTGCCGACCTTGTCCGCCATCTCCCGGCTGATCAGATCGGCGACGAAGCCGTTCATCGAGCTGTAGCCGGTGGCGTAGACGATCACATCGGCGGGCAGCTCCTTGCCGTTGTCGAGCCTGACGCCGTCAGGCGTGATTTCCTCGACCTGGCCCGCGACCAGCTTGATCTTGCCGTCGATGATCAGCTGCGAGGCGCCGACGTCGATGTAGTAGCCCGAGCCGCGGCGCAGGTACTTCATGAAGAGCCCGGACTCGTCGTCGCCGAAATCGACGCGGAAGCCGGCCTTCTCCAGCCCCGCGTAGAAGTCGGCGTCGTCCTTGCGGATCTTGTCGTAGACCGGCTTCTGAAACTGATTGAGGATCCTGTAGGGCAGCGAGGCGAAGATCAGGTCGGCCTTCGCCGTCGTCATGCCGCTGCGGACCGCGCGCTCGGAATACAGATCGCCGAGGGATTCCATCAGCGAATCCGAGCGCACGATATGGGTGGACGAGCGCTGCACCATGGTCACGTCCACGCCCGCCTCGTACAGCGCGGCGCAGATGTCGTGCGCGGAATTGTTCGAGCCGATCACGACCACCTTCTTGCCCTTGTAGCGATCGGGGCCCGGATGGCGCGAGGAGTGGTGCTGCTCGCCCTTGAAGCTGTCCATGCCCTTGAACTGCGGCATGTTCGGCTTGGCCGACATGCCGGTCGCAAAGACGAGCTGCTTCGGCCTGAGCGTGATCTCCTTGCCGTCGCGCTCGACGACGACGGTCCATTCCTTCCTGGCGTCGTCCCATGCGGCATGCTTGGCTGTGGTGCCGGTCCAGTAGTTCAGCTCCATGACCTTGGTGTACATCTCCAGCCAGTCGCCGATCTTGTCCTTGGGCGCGAACACCGGCCAGTTCTTCGGGAAGTCGATATAGGGCAGATGATCGTACCAGACCGGGTCGTGCAGGCAGAGCGACTTGTAGCGGTTGCGCCAGGAATCGCCGGGCCGGGCGTTCTTCTCGATGATGATGGCGGGCACGCCGAGCTGGCGCAGCCGCGCGCCGAGCGCTATTCCGCCCTGGCCGCCGCCGATGACGACGACGTAGGGCTGGATCTTGAAGCCGAGCTGCTCGGTTTCCTCGTCGCGCAATTCCTTCCAGGTCTTGGCGCCGGGATTGACGCCGTGCCGGGCGCCGAGCGGCCGGGTGAAGCCGGCCTTTTCCTCATGGCCTTTCAGCTCGACCATCGTCGTCAACAGCGTCCAGATCTGGCCGTTCTGGAGCCGGATCAGGCCGTATCCGCGCGCGACCTCGGTCTCGAACGAGATCCAGGACTCGGTCACGCCGTCAGCCTCGGTGGGCGTCTCGCCTTCGGCGATTTTCCAGTTGTGCGGCTTCACATGCGGCAGGCAGGAGCCGAGCATGTCGCGGACCTGGTCGCGGCCTTCCATCGTCTTGATGTTCCAGGTGAAGGCGATGAGGTCGCGCCAGTAGCATTCAGGAGCGAACAGGCTCACGGCGGCGTCGAGATCTCCGGCCGCCAGCGTGGCCTCGAACTTGTCGAGAAAGGCCTGGACGCGCGCGGCAAGCGTGGTGTCGAGCATGATGTCCTCCCGGGTCTCGTTGTCGTTATTATGCGTATTGCTGCAAGCTTATCCCAATCATCGCGCGAATCCAGACTTGCGCGGTCCGAATTTTCTCGGCGCGTCTTGCCGACGATGCTGCGTCAGCTCCGCACGCGGGGTGTCCGGTCTGCTTGCTGCGGTGCATGAGTCCCGACCTCTGCGTCATGTCAACGCAGAGAGATGGTGGCATTGATGGTCGCCGCAGAACGGACTCCAGCACAAGCGCGACCGTTCATCGCCCTTGATGCGCCCGCAGCGGCCAACTACGCGATGCCCGGTCGCGCCAGACGCTCGATCGTCTGGTTGTGCCGCGTCAATAGTTCGCACGCGTGCCCGATCTGCCGTTCGCGCAGCGCCTGCAGGATCAGGCGGTGATCCCCATTGCTGCGTGGCCGCCAGCCGGCGGTGCGGGCCATGGCGAGCACGAGGCGGGAATTGGCGAGGCGCAGCCCGTCGAGGCTCGCGAGCAGGCGCGGCATCGCGCAGGGCGTGACGAGGGCGCGGTGGAAGGCGCGGTTGGCGGTCTCGAACTCCGCAATCGTCTCGGCATTGTCGGCCTCGATCAGCGCCAGCTCGATCGCGGCGAGATGCGCCGGCGTGTAGCGCGGCGCGGCGTTGCGCAGCGCGATGACCTCGAGCGCGACCCGCATCTCGACGATCTCCTTGGTCGACCGGGCATCGAGCGGCGCCACCCGCACGCCGCGCCGCGGGGCGGCAACGACGAGATAGAGCGCCTCGAGCTGCCTGAATGCCTCGCGCACCGGCACGTGGCTGGAGCTGAACTCGCGCGCGATGTGGTCCTGCCGCAGCGGGGCGTCGGGCGGCAGCGCGCCGCTGACGATCCGCTCGGTGATGGCCTCGGCGATGCGGTGGGCGGTGGTGAGATTCTCGTCCTGCATGGGAATAGATTATCTATCGAAAAACCTGATGCG
>NZ_CAFJ01000026.1 GCF_000239795.1 Bradyrhizobium sp. STM 3809
TCATCGGCCTGCTGGAGAACATCGCCCAGTACGTCGACAGCCAGTACCTGCACTGGGGCAATCTCTACGAGATCGCGCCGTTCTACGTGCTGATCATCATCCTGATGATCAAGCCCTACGGCCTGTTCGGCACCAAAGACATCGAGCGGATCTAAATCATGGTTGCACGCTCCACGATCCCAGCCGGTGACTTCCGTACCTCCTACGCGGCCGACACCACGATCTTCCCGACCAGGACCAGCCGCAACTTCGCGATCGCCGGCGTGATCCTGCTGTGCTTCGCGCCGCAAGTGTTCTCGGAGTTCTGGCTGTCGATCGCGATCCAGATCGGCATCTTCTCGATCGCGGCGCTCGGCCTCAACATCCTGGTCGGCTTCACCGGCCAGATCTCGATCGGCCAGGCCGGCTTCTTCCTGCTCGGCGCCTTCACCTCGGCCTACATCAACAACACCTACGCAATCCCCGTGTTCTTCGCGATCCCGCTCGCCGGCGTGATCACCGCGCTGGTCGGGCTCGTGTTCGGTCTACCGGCGGCGCGACTGAAGGGGCTCTATCTCGTCATCGCGACGCTGGCCGCGCAATACATCCTGCTTGACTTCTTCTCGCGCGCCGAATGGTTCTCCGGCGGCTCGGTGCCCGCCTCGGCCAATCCATTCTCGATCTTCGGCTACACGCTGCGCGGCGACCGGCAATATTTCTACGTCGTGCTGGCCTATGTGCTCGTGTGCTACATCCTGGTCACCAACCTGATGCGCACTCGCGACGGCCGCGCGCTGATCGCGATCCGCGATCATTATCTCTCGGCCGAGATCATGGGCATCAACCTGACCAAGTATCGCACGCTGTCGTTCGGGCTCGCCGCGTTCTTCGCGGGCATCGCCGGCGCGCTCTACGCGCATTACCAGCTGGTGGTCTCGCAGGAGGGGTTCGGCATCGAGCGCTCGATCCTGTTCCTGGCCATGATCATCATCGGCGGCACCGGCTCGATCATGGGCACCCTGATGGGGACCGCCTTCGTGGTCCTTCTGCCGGAATCGATGGAACTGCTGAGCCATTACCTCAAGGGCGGCGCGATCGACAAGGCGCTGGCGCTCAACAACAACATCACCTTCCTGCGCGAAATCGCGATCGGCCTGATC
Organism: Bradyrhizobium sp. STM 3809; assembly: GCF_000239795.1. GTDB lineage: Bacteria > Pseudomonadota > Alphaproteobacteria > Rhizobiales > Xanthobacteraceae > Bradyrhizobium. Next base: position 1,140 of record NZ_CAFJ01000026.1, read on the forward strand.
ATCATCGCCTTCCTGATGTTCGAGCCGGACGGGCTGGCGCATCGCTGGCGGCAGATCAAGACATATTGGAAGCTCTACCCGTTCTCGCATTGATTCCAACCAACAGGGACCGGCGACAATCCGGCCCGGAACGCACCACAGGAGGAAGCACTATGACGATCAAATCATGGCTCGGCTCGGCGGCACTGGCGCTGCTCGCCGGTACTTTCGCATTATCCGCGAACGCGCAGCAGATCGCGATCGGCCACCTGCAGGATCTCTCCGGCGGCACCTCGGACGTCGGCACGCCCTACGGCCAGGGCGTCGTCGACACCTTCGCCTGGATCAACAAGAACGGCGGCATCGGCGGCAAGCAGCTTTCGGTCGACAGCAACGACTATGGCTACCAGGTGCCGAAGGCGATCGCGCTGTACAAGAAGTGGTCGGCGCCGGACAACAAGGTCGCCGCGATCATGGGCTGGGGCACCGCCGACACCGAGGCGCTGACCGGCTTCCTTGCCAATGACAAGATCCCGGACATGTCCGGCTCCTATGCCGCCGCGCTGACCGACCCCGAGGGCACCAGCGGCAAGGCCAAGCCCGCGCCGTACAACTTCTTCTACGGCCCGAGCTACTCGGACGCGCTGCGCGCCGAGCTGACCTGGGCAGCCGAGGACTGGAAGGCCAAGGGCAAGCCGGGCAAGCCGAAATTCGTCCACATGGGCGCCAATCACCCCTACCCCAACGCGCCGAAGGCGGCCGGCGAGGCGCTCGCCACCGAGCTCGGCTTCGAGGTGCTGCCGCCGCTGGTGTTCGCGCTCGCGCCCGGCGACTACAGCGCGCAGTGCCTGAGCCTGAAGAGCTCCGGCGCCAACTACGCCTATCTCGGCAACACCGCGGCCTCCAACATCTCGGTGATGAAGGCCTGCAAGAATGCCGGCGTCGACATTCAGTTCCTGTCCAACGTCTGGGGCATGGACGAGAACGCCGCCAAGACCGCGGGCGATGCCGCCGACGGCGTGATCTTCCCGCTGCGCACGGCGGTCGGCTGGGGCGGCGACGCGCCGGGCATGAAGACGGTGCAGGAGATCTCCAAGATGTCGGACCCGACCGGCAAGGTGTATCGCCCGGTGCACTACGTCGCGGCGATCTGCTCCTCGCTCTACATGAAGGAAGCGCTGGATTGGGCCGCCAAGAACGGCGGCGCCACCGGCGAGAACGTCGCCAAGGGCTTCCACCAGAAGAAGGACTGGGTGCCGGCCGGCATGGAAGGCGTCTGCAGCCCCTCGACCTGGACCGAGAAGGACCACCGCGGGACGATGAAGGTCGACCTCTATCGCGCGCGCGTGACCGGTCCGACCGATGGCGACCTGAACGACCTCATGGCCAAGGGCGTAATCAAGCTCGAAAAGGTGAAGACCATCGAGCTGCCGCGCAAGGCGGAATGGGCGGGTTGGTAAGCTGCCGAGTTGCTGCCGAGTGAGTTTCGGCAGCAACTCCACACACGATCGTCATCCCCGCGAAGGCGGGGATCCAGTACGCCGCGGCTTCTCGGTGAGGCAACGACGTCTCTGGAATACTGGGTCCCCCGCCTTCGCGGGGGACGACAGCGGTGGACAATCACAATGACCGAGACACTCGACACTCCGCGAACGGGCGCAAGCGCAACGACAGCTGCCCCGCTGCTCTCCGTGCGCAACATCGAGGTCGTCTATGACGACGTCATCCTGGTCCTGCGCGGGCTCAGCCTCGATGTGCCCAAGGGCGCCATCGTCGCGCTGCTCGGCGCCAACGGCGCCGGCAAGTCGACGACGTTGAAGGCGATCTCTGGCCTGCTCAAGACCGAGGACGGCGAGGTCACGCGCGGCGAGATCATGTTCGACGGCGCGCGTATCGACGGCATCGACCCGGAGAAGATCGTCCGCCGCGGCATCTTCCAGGTCATGGAGGGCCGGCGCATCGTCGCCGACATGACCTCGCTGGAAAACCTCAAGCTCGGCGCCTTCACCCGCTCCGACCGCGAGGTCTCGAGCGACATCGAGATGGTGTTCAACTATTTCCCGCGGCTGAAGGAGCGCACCGGCCTCGCCGGCTATCTCTCTGGCGGCGAGCAGCAGATGCTCGCGATCGGCCGCGCGCTGATGGCGCGGCCGAAGATGATCCTGATGGACGAACCCTCGATGGGCCTGTCGCCGCTGCTGGTGAAGGAGGTGTTCGCGATCATCAAGGAGATCAATCGGGATCTCGGCGTCACCATCCTGCTGGTCGAGCAAAACGCACGCGCGGCGCTGTCGGTCGCGAGCCACGGCTACATCATGGAGCAGGGCAAGGTCGTGCTCGACGGCACTGCGGATGCGTTGCGCGACAATGAGGACGTCAAGGAATTCTACCTCGGCGGCGCCGGCGACCAGCGCAAGAGCTTCAAGAACCTGAAGAGCTTCAAGCGGCGGAAGCGGTGGCTGTGAGCCCCATACTCCGTCATTCCGGGGCGCGCGGCACGCGCGAACCCGGAATCTCGAGATTCCGGGTCCGCTCCTCTGCGCAAAATGGCTCCGCCATTTTCCGCAGCGGACCGTCCCGGAATGATGTGCCAGGACACGAGACATGACCACCCACTACGACGCCCTCGAGACCCGTGATCCGGCCGAACGCGAGCAGGATCTGTTCGGCCGCCTGCCCGACGTGCTGCGTGCGGCGATGAAGGCACCGGCCTATGCGGCGCGGCTGCAGGGCATCGATCCGCAGGCCATCACGAGCCGCGCGGCCCTCGCGCAACTGCCGGTGCTGCGCAAATCGGAGCTCCCTGCCCTGCACAAGGCCGCTCCGCCATTCGGCGGCTTCGTCGCGCAGGCGCCCAGCGCGTTCGCGCGCCTGTTCACCTCGCCCGGTCCGATCTTCGAACCGGAGGCCGCGCATAGCGATCCCTGGCGCGGCGCGCGGGCGCTGTTCGCCTCGGGCTTCCGCTGCGGCGACGTCGTGATCAACACCTTCAGCTATCACCTCACGCCCGGTGGATTCATCTTCGACGCCTCGGCGCGCGCGCTGGGCTGCGCGGTCATCCCCGCGGGCCCCGGCAATACCGAAGCACAATTCGAGCTGATCGAGGCCTATCGCCCGGTCGGCTACAGCGGTACGCCCGACTTCCTCAAGATCCTGCTCGACGGCGCCGCCAGCGCCGGCCGCGACGTCACCTCGCTCAAGCGCGCGCTGGTGTCGGGCGCAGCCTTCCCGCCGTCATTGCAGGCCGAAATCAAGGCGCGCGGCATCGACGCCTACCAGGCGTTCGGCACTGCCGATCTCGGCATCATCGCCTATGAGACGTCAGCGCGCGACGGCATGGTGGTGAACGAGGACCTGATCTTCGAGATCGTCCGCCCGGGCACCGGCGATCCCGTCGCGCAAGGCGATGTCGGAGAGATCGTCGTCACCTCGCTCGATCCCGCACATCCCTGGATTCGGCTCGCGCTCGGCGATCTCACCGCCGCCCTGCCCGGCATCAGCGCCTGCGGCCGCACCAACATGCGCATCAAGGGCTGGATGGGCCGTGCCGACCAGACCACCAAGATCAAGGGCATGTTCGTGCGACCCGAGCAGGTCGCCGAGATCGGCAAGCGCCATCCCGAGCTCGGCCGCCTCCGGCTGGTCGTCACCCGCGCCGGCGAGACCGATGCGATGACGTTGAAGGCGGAATCTGCTGCGCCCTCCGACAGTCTCTCCGAGGCGCTGAACGCCAGTCTGCGCAGCGTCACCAAGCTCGGCGGCAGTGTCGCGCTGGTCGCGCCGGGAACGCTCCCCAACGACGGCAAGGTCATCGCGGACGAACGCTGAGCGCAGTTCCGCCGCGGCGAAGCCCTGCGGCGGCGGCATGAGCCGCGCCGCGCGCACCGCCGTTGCGCAATTGTCGCCCCACCCGCGCTCTCCTATACAGCCATGTCACGACTTTCCGGAGTTCGTCCGCATGGCCTTCCCGCGCGCGTCCAAAGCCCTGTCCCGATTCACCGTGCTCGACCTGACGCGGGTGCGCGCCGGCCCGACCTGCGCGCGGCAGTTCGCCGACTGGGGCGCCAACGTCATCAAGATCGACGCCATGATGGAAGATGGCGGCGAGGCGCTCGGCGGTCCGCGGCGCGGTTCCGACTTCCAGAACCTGCATCGCAACAAGCGTGCGATGACGCTCAACCTGAAGGATCCCAGGGGCGTCGACGTGTTCATGCGGCTGGCGAAGCAGGCCGACGTCGTGATCGAGAACTATCGCCCGGACGTGAAGACCAAGCTCGGCATCGACTACGAGGCGGTGCGCAAGGTCAATCCGCGCATCGTCTATGGCAGCATCTCCGGCTTCGGCCAGGATGGCCCCTATTCCAAGCGGCCCGGCTTCGACCAGATCGCGCAGGGCATGGGCGGGCTGATGTCGATCACCGGCGCTCCCGGGGAAGGCCCGATGCGCGCCGGCATCCCGATCGCCGATCTCTCGGCGGGCCTGTCCTGCGCGATGGGCATTCTCACCGCGCTGCTCGAACGCGAGGTCTCCGGCGAAGGCCAGTGGGTACAGACCTCGCTGTTGCAGGCGCAGATCTTCATGCTCGATTTCCAGGCCGCGCGCTGGCTGATGGAAAAGGACGTCGCGCCGCAGGCCGGCAACAATCATCCGACCAGCATCCCCACCGGCGTCTTCAAGACCTCCGATGGCTACATCAACATTGCCGCCACCGGCGGCCGCATCTGGGAGCGCCTGTGCCAGACGCTCGGCGCACCCGAATGGATCGACCATCCGGACTACGCGACCGCGCCGGCGCGCTCCAAGAACCGCGACGCGCTCAACGCCGAGATCAACGCCCGCACGCTCGCCAAGACCAGCGAGCAATGGGTCGCCGAGCTCAATGCCGCCGGCGTGCCTTGCGGGCCGATCTATGCGATCAATCAGATGTTCGAGGATCCCCAGGTGAAGCATCTCGGCATGGCGCAGCCGGTGCCGAGCGACGACGGCCGCGACATCACGCTGGTGGCACAGCCCTTCACATTATCGCGCACGCCGAGCCGCATGGCATCACGGCCGCCGGAGTTCGGCGAGCAGACCGAGGAGATCCTCTCGGAATTTGGCTTTACCGACGGCGAAATCGCCGATCTCCGGCTGCATCGCGTCGTGTGAGCAGATGCAATATGACGGACCCGTGGCATTCCACCGCTGTGGCCCAGATGTCACCACTTTGGAACTTCCACCTTGGCCGGATTGAGGCCAGAGCAAGACCGCGCTAATCTCTTCTCATGAGTTGACGCGGACCTGAGTGGCCCGCGGGCGTGAGGAGTAGCGGGTCATGAGCGCATCCGAGTTGAACGAGTTTCTGACGGCGATGGACATGGTTCGCGACGTCAACGCAGCCGCGCTGAGCCATGGCAGTGCTCTTCCGTTTGACGAGACCATGCTCGACAACGAATCCGACTGGTACCACATGCCGGTCGAGGAGACCGTCAACTGAGACAGAGCTGGCGCGAGCCTCCGCGCGCATCCCGACAGCGTTGCCGCATCAAGCCTTCGTTCGATCAGCCGAACGGAGGCTTTTGCTTTTCTGCTCCCCGATGAACTGCACCGCTGACGTCGGCAGCCGATGGGCCTGCAAAAAAATGCCCGACGCAAGCGCCGGGCAAGAGATCGTC
>NZ_CAFJ01000025.1 GCF_000239795.1 Bradyrhizobium sp. STM 3809
CATCAGCTTCGGCTGGATCAAGGGCTCGCGCGAGCTCTGGGAGGAAGCAAAGAGCCTGGCCCTGGACAGCGTCAGGCTCGACCCGCGCTCCTCCTTCGCCTACGCGATCCTCGCCTTCGTGCAGGCCATGCAGGGGGCGCATGAGGACGGCATGAAGGCCGCACGGAAGGCCACCGAGCTCAATGCCTATGACATGGGGGCGCGGGGGGTGCTGGGTCTCTGTCACATGGTCAGTGGCGAGCATCAGCAGGCGATCGATCAGTTCTCGATCGCCGCGCAACGCGGCAACAGCGACCCCCGCTATCAATGGCCGGCCCTGAACGCCTACAGCCACTACCTGATCGGCCGCTACGAGGCGGCATTGTCCTGGGCCCGTGAAGAGCTGCTTCTCTACCCGAACCACCTGCAGGCCCTGATGATCCGGGCGGCAACGCTGGCCCAGCTCGGCAACCTCGACCAGGCGCGCGAGGCCATCGGCAGCATGCGCGAGCAGTATCCCTGGCTGACGCTCGACCGCCATGTGAAGAACATCCGCTGGAAGAACCGCGCCGACATCGACCACTATCGCGACGGGCTGACCAAGGCCGGGCTGATTTAAACCAATTACAAGGTACATCCCGGGCCTGCCACATGGCCCACACATTGCTTCCGCAAATTGATTGGATTCCAACGATGCTGCCGTGGTATCGCCCTCTGCGAGAGTGAGGAACGGATGGAGAGACGGCTGGCCGCCATTGTCTGTGCCGATGTGGTCGGTTACTCGCGGATGATGGGTGCCGACGAGGCGGGAACCCATGCCGCCTTCAAGGCCCATCGTGGCGCCATCCACCCGGTCATCCTCAATCACGGCGGCCGGATCGTCAAATACACCGGAGACGGTTTTCTCCTGGAGTTTCCGAGCGTCGTCGGCGCCATCACGGCTGCCGTCGAGGTGCAGAAGCTGATGGCCGAGCGCAATGCGCATCTGCCGGCCGATCGCGTGATGCAGTTCCGCCTCGGCGTGAACATGGGCGACGTCATCTTCGACGAGGACGAGGTGTTCGGCGACGGCGTCAACACCGCGGTGCGACTTGAAGCCGCAGCCCCTCCCGGCGGGATCGCACTGTCGAACAAGGCCTACCAGGAAGCCGCCAAGCATTTGACGGTCACATTCGTCGACCGCGGCCCCTTCCGCTTCAAGAACATCGAAGACACCATCAACGTCTGGACCTGGGATCCCTCCTCCCCGGAGAAGAGCCGCGAGCCGCGACAGACCACCACCTCGCTGCCGGCCCAATATCGGACGGCCATCGTCGGCGTCCTGCCCTTCGCCAATCTCAGCAGCGAGACCGACGAGTACTTCTCGGATGGACTGGCGGAAGACCTCATCCACGCGCTGTCGCTGCAATCCTTCTTCCGGGTATTGAGCCGCAACTCGACCTTCGCCTTCAAGCATGCGGGCATGAGCGCCCGGCTGATCGCCCGCGAGATCGACGCGACCTACCTGATCCAGGGCTCGGTGCGGCGCTCCGGGAACAAGATCCGCGTGACGGCCGAACTGGTCGCGCCGGAGAACGGCGAGCAGCTGTGGGCCGGCCGCTACGACCGGGACATCGGCGACCTGTTCGCCGTTCAGGACGACATCACCGCCAATCTGTGCACCGCGCTCATCCCCGAGATCTACCGCGCCGAGGCGGCGGTGCCGGTCCGGTCCATGACCACGGACCTCACCGCCTGGGACCGCTTCCTGCGCGGATTGTCGCACTACTACCAGCCGACCAAGGCCGACTACGAGAGCTCGATCGCGCTGTTCCGCGAGGCCATCAAGATCGATCCGGGTCTGGCGATCGCCCACACCTATCTCGGCACCATCCTGCTGCAGGGCATCCATTTCGGCTGGATCAGGAACTCTCGCGGGCTTTGGGACGAGGCGATGACGCTCGCCGAGGCCAGCGTGCGGCTGGATGCCCGCTCGTCCTTTTCCTACTCGCTGCTGGCCTACGTCCACGCCATGCAGGGGCGGGTCGAGGCGGGCATCGAATCGGCGCGCAAGGCGCTGCAGCTCAATCCCTATGACATGGGCGCGCGCGGCGTCCTCGGCGTGTGCCATCTCGTCGGCGGCGAGCACGGCCAGGCCATCGAGCTGTTCTCGGTGGCGGCGCAGCGCGGCAACAGCGATCCGCGCTATCAGTGGTCGGTGCTCAG
>NZ_CAFJ01000024.1 GCF_000239795.1 Bradyrhizobium sp. STM 3809
GTGATCGCGAGGGTTCTCGGTCGGTAGAGCTCGGGCGCGCACGCGCCGCGAGAGCGCGGCGCGTGGACGGGTGTCGTCAGGGCAGGGCGGCCGCGCCGTTGGTGACGATCAGATTGTCCGTATCCGCGGGTGCGAGTTCGCTGGTCGTGTCACCGCCGAGATATTTGTCGAGCGTCGCCTGGATCCGCTCGCGCGCCGTGTACGGGCCGCGGTCGCTCATCCAGGTATGCTGGAACTCGGTCTTGATGATGTCGATGCCGCTCTTCTTGCCGACATGCGACGGCAGCACGCCGGGGTCGGTCTTGAACTCGGGATCATCCGACCGGAACGACAGGATCTTGAGCTTGTCCCGGATCACGAACGGGACGCGCAGATTATCCAGTGTCACCACCTGGGAGACGATGTTCGGATGCTCCTTGGCGAAATACATCGCGGTGTCGCCGCCGTTGGAATGGCCGACCAGCGTGAGATGATCGTAGTCGGCATTCGGATGCCGCTTCTTCATCTCCTTCAGGACGCACAGAATGTTGGCCTCGCCCTTCTTGTAGACGTCGAGCCGGCCGACATAGGGCAGGCCGACCTTGGTGACGAGCGGCGGATCGGTCGGCAGGTCCTGCTGCACGCTGGCGACGAGATAGCCGCGCGCGGCGAACACGTTCGCCAGGAACGAGTACTCGGTGTTCTTGACGGTGTTGCCGTTGGAGATGACCGCCACCGGCAGCCGCCACAGCCCGGCATTGGCCTTCATCTCGTAGTCCGTGCGGACGGCGATGTCGACGTTGATCGGCCGCTGCCTGGCGGCGTCGAAGAACTCGCGGCTCTCGTGCTGGATGCCCCATTTGGCCATCGCAAAGTAACCGGCCACAGCCAGGGCAGAGACACAGGCCAAAACCGTCACACCGCGCTTCATGGCATCCTTCCCTTGGAATTCTCCTCGTCATGTGATGAGAGACAACGCCGAGGTCACGGGGGCGTGGCAGCGCCCAGAGCATTAAATTTCGGAAATCTTGGAATACCGCGCGGGAACAAAACCGCCCTTGGTGGACCGGCATCCCGGTCCACCCTGTCGTCTGCCGGCTCAGAACGCGGTGTAGCCGCCGTCGATCACGAAACAGTCGGCGGTGTGGTAGGACGACGCCTTGCTCATGAGATAGACGGCGATGCCGCCGAAATCCGACGGCTCGCCGAAGCGGCGCACGGGGATGCGAGGCATCACGTTGGCGACGAACTTCTCGTTGCCCATGATGCCCGCCGTCATGTCGCTCTTGATCCAGCCCGGCAGGATCGCATTGGCGGTGACGCCGTAGCGCGCGAGCTCGACGGCCAGCGCGCGGCACAGCGCGTTGAGCGCGGCCTTGGTCGCGGCGTAGTGCTCGTTGCGCGCGGTGCCGAACAGCGAGGCGAGACTCGATGTCGCGACCAGCCGGCCGAACGGATCGCCGGCTTCGGCGCGGGCGGTCATATGCCTGGCGGCGGCCTGGAAGGCATGGAAGACGCCGTCGAGATTGGTCGCGAACATCGTGCGCCATTCCTGCTCGGTGCGCTCGATGAAGGGCTTGCGGCCGCCGCCGCCGATCCCGGCATTGGCGAAGCAGCCGTCGACGCGGCCGAATGTGTCGAGCGTCGCCTTCATCGCCTCGGCGACGGAGGCTGGGCTCGTGACGTCGCAGATGCGCGTATCGACCTTGCCGGGTCCTGCGGCCATCGAGGCCGCGGCCGCCTTGTTCTTCTCGGCGTTGCGTCCCCAGATCGAAACGTTGCAGCCACTGGACGCAAGTGCCTGGGCGATGCCGAGGCCTATCCCTCCGTTGCCGCCGGTGACGACGGCCACACGGCCGGTGAGATCGAACATGGTCATGAGCGTTTCCGTCGATGTGAGCGCGCTATCGGCGCTTCGGCTATTTGGATGACGCAACCATGGACAAGCGCAGCGCAAAAATCAAATATGCTGGATGAACCGGCGATGCTGCGAATTTCCGCCGCGAAGAATGCAGCACCCGACAAGCTCTTGAGAGGAAACCATGCAGTTCAAGCACGTCACGCTCGACTTCGACGGGCCCGTCGCCATCCTCACGCTCGATCATCAGGAGGTGATGAATGCAGTCTCGATCGACATGCTCGGCGGCCTCGCCGAAGCGCTCGACGAGATCGAGGAGAAGACGGCGGACGTCCGCTGCCTCGTCGTGACCGGCGCCGGCCGCGCGTTCTGCACCGGCGCCAATCTGCAGGGCCGCAACGCGCAGGCGAAGCCAGGTCGCAGCAATGCGGGCGCCGCGCTCGAGACCGCCTTCCACCCCTTCCTTCGCCGCCTGCGCAACCTGCATTGCCCGATCGTCACCTCGGTGAACGGCCCGGCCGCCGGCGCCGGCATGAGCTTCGCGCTGATGGGCGACATGATCCTGTGCGCCAAGTCCGCCTACTTCCTGCAGGCTTTCCGGCGCATCGGCCTGGTGCCGGACTGCGGCTCGACCTGGCTGCTGCCGCGTCTCGTCGGCAAGGCGCGCGCGATCGAGTTGTCGCTGCTCGGCGAGAAGCTGCCGGCCGAGACGGCGCTGCAATGGGGCCTCGTCAACCGCGTCTATGACGACGCCGCGCTGAAGGAGGAGACCATGAAGCTCGCGCATGAGCTCGCCAACGGTCCGACGGTGGCGCTGGCGCAGATCCGCGGGCTGTATTGGGAGAGCCCGGAGAATTCGTTCGAGGAGCAGCTCAACGCGGAATTCCAGTCGCAGCGCATCGCAGGCGCGACCAGTGACTTCAAGGAAGGCGTCACGGCGTTTCTCGAAAAGCGCCCGGCCAAGTTCAAGGGCCAATGATCGAGACCGAACTGTCCCGCTGTGTCGCCGCGTTCATGCCGGGCGCGACCGGCGTGCGGGACGCCGCCAAGCTCTCCGGCGGGGCCAGCCAGGAGACGTGGCGCTTCGACATCGTCCATCCCGCCGGTGATGTCGGCGCCATTCTGCGCCGCTCGCCGAAGGGCTATGGCGCCGCGCCCGGCCGCGCCGCCGGGCTCGACAACGAGGCGGCCTTGATGCGGCTCGCGTCTGCCGCCGGCGTGCCGTCGCCCGAGGTGCTGCATGTGTTGCGCCCGGAAGACGATCTCGGTACCGGCTTCATCATGCGCCGCGTCGAGGGCGAGACCATCGCGCGCAAGATCTTGCGCGATGCCGAGTTCGCCGCGGCGCGGCCGCGCCTGGCCCGTCAGCTCGGCGGCATCGCCGCCGGCATCCACGGCATCGCGCGCGCTGCGCTGCCGGCGTTGCGCGAAATGAATGCGACCAAGGAGATCGCGGAGCTCAGGCGTGAATATCAGAGCTTCGACTGGCCGCGCCCGGTGTTCGATCTGGCGCTGCGCTGGCTGGAGCAGAACGATCCCGGTCCTTCGACCGAGATAACCCTGGTGCACGGCGATTTCCGCAACGGCAACCTGATCATCGGCCCCGACGGCGTCCGCGCCGTGCTCGACTGGGAGCTCGCCCATCTCGGCGATCCCATGGAGGATCTCGGCTGGATCTGCGTCAATTCCTGGCGCTTCGGCGAGATCGACAAGCCCGTCGGCGGCTTCGGCCCGCGCGAGGAGCTGTTCGCCGGCTACGAGGCCGCGGGCCGCAAGGTCGATGCCAGCAGAGTGAAGTTCTGGGAAGTGATGGGCACGCTGCGCTGGGGCGTGATGTGCTGCGGCATGATGCAGCGGTTCCGCATCGGCCCTGACCATTCGATGGAGCGCGCGATGATCGGACGCCGCGCCTCGGAGACCGAGATCGATCTGCTGCGCTTGCTCGCGCCCCGAGGAGAAGGCTGATGCAGGACGAACCGACGCCGACCGAACTGGTGCACGCCGTGGCCGACTTCCTGCGCAACGACATCGCGCCGCTGATCTCGGGTCATCAGGCCTTCAAGCTGCGCGTCGGCATCAACGCACTCGATCTCGTCGTGCGGCAGCTGACGCAGGCAGCTGGGGCAGACGCGGCGGAGCTTGCGCGGTTGAAGGACCTGCTGGGAGAGGACGGCGCCTTGCTCGATCTCAACCGCATGCTGGCGCAGCAGATTGCGAGCGGTGCCCTCGATCTCGCGACGCCTGGCCTGAAAGAGCATCTCTGGCAGACCACGCTCGCCAAGCTCGCCGTCGACCAGCCCAACTACGCCTCCTACAAGCGCGAGGCGGGAAGGGACACCGATGTCTCCTAATATTCCGCCGTCATGCCCGGGCTTGACCCGGGCATCCATCCCCTTCCAAATCTGCCGCGCGACCTGGATGGCCGGGTCAAGCCCGGCCATGACGGAGCAGAATGTAACTCTCGCCGTCATTCCGGGGCGCGACGCAGTCGCGAGCCCGGAATCCATACTCCCGATCGAAATTGTGGATTCCGGGCTCGCG
>NZ_CAFJ01000023.1 GCF_000239795.1 Bradyrhizobium sp. STM 3809
GCGCGAAGCCGGGCGTGCCGACGGTGGCGGCCGGCACGGCGGCGGCGACGAAGTTCGGCTGCTCGAGGCCGTCGACCGCAGGGCCGAAAGCGGGGGAGCCGAAGGTAAAGGTCGCGAGCACGCCGCTGCGGTCGACCGCCTTGTCGGCGGTGGTCGGACGCGCCACCGAGTAGACCGTCAGCGTGCCGCCGTCCAAAGCGGCCTTGATGTCGTCGAGCGAGCTTTCGACGAAGTCCAGTGTCACGTTCATGTCGATCTCCTTACAAAGAGGCGCGTTTGCAGGAGAAATTTTCAAGTTCTGTGCCAGTCTCTCGCAATAGCGAGAAAGACAGGCGCCGCAGCGGAGTTGCGCGAATCTTGCAACGTGATCTGTCAGCGAGCCGACCGTCGCTTTCGCGGTGCTGGAAGCGATGATGTCGGACATGCGCCAGACATCGATGAGGCCTGACATGACGACCGACGTCGCCTACGCCATCTGCAGCTTCAACGACATCCCGAGCCGCCGCGCCATGGGCTTCCAGCTCATGATCGTGGCAGAGGACGGCAGCCATCGCCCCTGGCCGATCTTCGTGATCCGCTGGGGCAAGCAGGTGTTCGGCTATCTGAACATGTGCCCGCACGACAAGGTGAACCTGGACTGGGAGCGCAACCAGTTCATGGACGGCAACGGCCTGCGCATCCTCTGCGGCAAGCACGGCTCGCTGTTCGAGATCGGCACCGGAATGTGCGTCGACGGCCCGTGCAAGGGCGAGAGCCTGACGCCGGTGGCCCTGTCGGTCATCGACGGCGACATCTGCGTCACCGGCGTGACCCTGGTCGAGGACGACGAGGACGACGAGGAAGAGGCCGGTATGCAGTGTGAGGAAGGCTGAGATCTCACACGAAGTCCCGACGCGAGCGCCGGGACTTCAGCTTGTGCTAGGTGCCGTTTCTAACCTCTTGGCACCTCAACTTATATAACCCTCGCTGTCATCGTCCGCGAAGGCGGACGATCCAGTACGCCGTGACGTCTCGGTTCTACATCATCTGCCGCGGCGTACTGGATGATCCGCCTTCGCGGAGCATGACAGCTGTGGAGATGGTAAGAAAACCTCATACCGGCCGGTTTTCGTTGCGGTTCTTCACCGGCTCCATCTTGGCCAGCGCGTCGGCATAGGCGATGACCTCGTAGCTCTCGCTGAACTTCACGGCGGCGTCGAGCACGTAGTCGAGCTTTCCGGCGGTGTCGAGCTTCTTGATGTCGTTCTTGTCGATCGACAGGAGATCCATCATCTCCTTCCAGACCGTCGATTCATCGCACGGCAGGACGTAGAACGTCACATCGCCCATCTTGATGCGGTACTTCGCCAGGAGGTCGATGTTGTTGCAGAACATGAAGTAGCTACCGTCGGGCTTCAGCAGGCCTTTCAGCACCTCCACCGCCGTCTCGAGATAGGCGAGCGAGTGGATGTAGCCGACCAGCACCGGGATGGTGGGCTCGCCGTCGTTGACGATCGTCAGCACCTGCTCGATCGAGAAATCCGGCGGGCGCTTCTCGTCGGCGACCTGGGTCTGGAATTTCAACGCGATGTCGCCGCGGAAGCCGAACCGTCCGGGCTTCGTGGTCGGCGCCTTCAGCACGGCGTTCAGCAGCCGTCCTTCCTTGTCGAGTTGCGCGAGCGCGGTGGTCTCGATCGCAACCGTCTTCTCCAATGTCGTCATCAGCAAATCCCCTCGCATGTCCTTCATGAGCCGTTCGCCGCACGGCGCGGTCAAAAGGGCGGTGATGCAAGTTGTCTGCCGATGTTCGTTGCGCGTTGATTTGCCTGGAATTTTCGCCCGTCGGGCCGGTCGATTGTCGGATTTGCGCCGCGACATCGTGGCGTCACGGGCGCGACACGGCGTGAACCGCGCCTGTCGCAAAGCCGACACGCGTCGGAAACGCCACAGCGACATCGCGAAAAGCCGTGTTCTTTCAGGCCATTGTTCCATGGCACGAGACTTGCCAATTCGGTTCTCAACAGCCGAATGGGAAAGGCCAGACGATGATGATCAACCTGACCGACAGCGCCATCAATGCGGTCCGCAACGCGATCACGACCTCGGACAAGCCGGTCGACGGCCTCCGGATCATGGTCGAGGCCGGCGGCTGCGCCGGGCTCAAATACAACATGGGCCTCGTCAGCGGCAGCGAGCCGGAGGACACCGTGATCGAGCGCGAGGGCGTGCGCGTGCTCGTCGATCACAAGAGCCTCGAATATCTCGAGGGCACCACGATCGATTTCGTCGTCGCGCTGGAAGGCTCCGGCTTCACCTTCGAGAATCCCAACGCCAAGTCGAGCTGCGGCTGCGGCAAGTCGTTTGCTTGATCCCGTCAACATCTGAAAGAGCTGATATCATGCTGGTCGAAACCCAGGGCATCGTCGAAGCGCCGGCCCAGATGAGCGAGCGCGAGCGGATCATCCGCGCCGTGATCGAGGAGGTCCGCCCGAACCTCAAGCGCGACGGCGGCGATTGCGAGCTCGTCGAGATCGACGGCAACAAGATCATGGTCAAGCTCGCCGGCGCCTGCATCTTCTGCAAGCTCGCCAGCGCGACGCTCGAGGGCATCCAGGCCCGGATGATTGAGAAGCTCGGCGAGTTCGTCCGTCTCGTTCCGGTGGCCGGCGCAGCGAAGGCGCGGCATTAAGGAGCGGCCTTGCGCCCGGTGTATCTCGACAACAACGCCACGACGCGCGTCGACCCCGAGGTCGTCGCGGCGATGTTGCCGTTCTTCACGGATCAGTTCGGCAACGCCTCGTCCTCGCATGCCTTCGGCAGCGAGGTCGCGGGCGCGGTCCGTCAGGCGCGCAAGAGCCTGCAGGCGCTGCTCGGCGCCGCGTTCGACCACGAGATCGTCTACACGTCGGGCGGGACGGAATCCGACAACACCGCGATCCTGTCGGCTCTGGAGACCCAGGAAGGACGCAGCGAGATCGTCACCACCGCGGTGGAGCATCCCGCGATCCTGACACTGGTCGAGTATCTCCGCGACAAGCGTGGAGTGACGGTGCACCTGATCGGTGTGGATGCCGCCGGGCGGCTCGATGTCGACGCCTACAAGCGCGCGCTTGGGCCGCGCACCGCGGTCGCCTCCGTGATGTGGGCGAACAACGAGACCGGTACGCTGAATCCCATTCCTGAGCTGGCCAAGCTCGCGCATGACGCCGGCGCGCTGTTTCACACCGATGCCGTACAGGCCGTCGGCAAGATCGCGATCGACCTGAAATCCGCCGGCGTCGACATGCTGTCGCTGTCCGGACACAAGCTGCACGGGCCGAAGGGCATCGGTGCGCTGTATGTCAGGAAGGGCACGCCGTTCGCGCCGCTGGTGCGCGGTGGCCCGCAGGAGCGCCGCCGGCGGGGCGGCACCGAGAATGTTCCCGCCATCGTCGGCCTCGGCAAGGCGGCCGAACTCGCCGCAAAGCATCTCGCCGACGAGCAGGGCCGAGTCCGCGCGCTGCGCGACCGGCTGGAGCAGGGCATCATCCAGGGCGTCGGCCATTGCGCCGTGCTCGGCGATCCCGATCAGCGGCTTCCGAACACGGCCAACATCGCCTTCGAGCATCTCGAAGGCGAGCCGATCGTGATGCGGCTGAACCAGGCCGGCATTGCCGCCTCGCTCGGCTCCGCCTGCGCGTCCGGCTCGATGGAACCGTCGCATGTGCTCAGGGCGATGAACGTGCCGCCGGAGCTGCTGCGCGGCGCGGTGCGTTTCTCGTTGTCGCGCGACACCACCGACGACGACATCGCGCGTGTGCTGGCTGTGCTGCCCGACATCGTCGGCCGGCTGCGCGAGACATCGCCGGCCTGGCTGCAACATCATCCGTCAAACGCGGCGGACGCCCTTCGTCCCACGGAGCTTACGCAATGAAAGTCATGATCCGCCGCTCGCCGGAAACCGGCCTCTCGATCTACGTCCCCAAGAAGGACCTGGAGGAGCCGATCGTCGAGTCCGAGCACGAAACCTTGTGGGGCGGCTGGATCAAGATCGCCAATGGCTGGGTGCTCGAGCTGCCGCAGATGGCCGCCGACACGCGGCTGCCGATCACGATCAATGCGCGCAAGCGCGGTGGAGAAGGGGACGAGTGATGAATGCGCCGCTTCCTCATATCGACATCATCAAGCAGGCCGACGCCGAAGCGCTGCTGAAGGATGTCGTTGCCAAGCTCAAGGCCGGCAAGATCGTTCCGTTCCTTGGGCCCGCCGTGTCGGAGCAGTCCGGCGCGCCGGTGCCGATGAATCCGGAGGCGCTGGCCGCGTTCTTCGGCACCAAGGTGGCGCTGCCGCGCCGGGCGAAGGGAAATGCCTGGGCCTCGGCACAGCACATCGAGAGCACGCGTCACCGCTCGACGGTCACGGCACTGATGGCGGAAGCTTTCGCGACGCCTGTCGCGCCGACGCCGCTGCAGCAGCATCTGGCATCGCTGCCACTGCCGATGATCGTCGACAGCTGGTATGACGGCGCGATGCGGACCGCGCTGGTGGGCCGCGGCGATTGGGGCGAGGTGCAAGGCATCACCCGCGCCGGCATCGGCGAGGACCGCTGGTATCGCTTCTACGACGCTGCAGGCGCCGAGAGCGATCGCGAGAAGGCCAATGCCTGGACCACGCTGCTGTACAAGCCGCATGGCGGCATCACGCCGGCCAAGAACTTCCTGATCACCGACGCCGACTATGTCGAGGTCCTGACCGACATCGACATCCAGACGCCGATTCCTGACACCGTGAAGGATCGCCGCACTGATCGCGGCTTCCTGTTCATCGGCTGCCGCTTCAATGACCAGCTGCTGCGCACCTATGGCCGCCAGGTCATCAAGCGCTCGGGGAGCGAGCATTACGTCCTGGTCGAGCCGGACACGCTGTCGAAGAACGAGCTGAAGTTCTTCATTGCCGAGCGGCTGATTCCGATCGCGATCCCGCTGGCGCGTGCCACCGAGATCATCATCGGCGGCTGAGCTCGATCCGTCCCCATCACGAACAGCGCGGCCGCAAGCCGCGCTGTTTTGCTGTGCGCTTGGCGTCGAATCCGAGTCTGTAACGTTTCTAACAACGCATCAAACGAGAGGCTTTCGCATGTTGGCAAGGCGACAGCCGCGATGATTTTGCTAAGGCTTTGATAGTTCGCAGGAATGATCTTGTTCGCGGCGTGGCACGCGAGTTGCTGAACTCCTTTGCAAGGCGGTTTGCGGCTCGCCAGCAACGTTAAGGAGCGGACATGGACGCGTCAGTGCAGCATGAACAGGCGACGATACCGGACGGCGACAAGCTGAGCTCGGTGATGCAGACCATCGCGGAACACAAGGGCTGCGGCACCTCGGGCGGCAGCGGCAAGGCGAGCTGCGGCTCGGGCGCCGGCGAGAACGACCTGCCGCCGGAAATCTGGGAGAAGGTGAAGAACCATCCCTGCTACAGCGAAGAGGCGCATCACCACTATGCACGCATGCATGTCGCCGTGGCGCCCGCCTGCAACATCCAGTGCAATTACTGCAATCGCAAATATGACTGCGCCAACGAGTCGCGTCCGGGCGTCGTCAGCGAGAAGCTCTCGCCGGAGCAGGCCGCCAAGAAGGTGCTCGCGGTCGCCTCGACCATTCCGCAGATGACCGTGCTCGGCATCGCCGGTCCCGGCGATCCGCTCGCCAACCCCGAGAAGACCTTCAAGACGTTCGAGCTGATCGCGCGCACCGCGCCCGACATCAAGCTCTGCCTGTCGACCAACGGCCTCGCGCTGCCCGACCATGTCGACACCATCGCCGGCTTCAACGTCGATCACGTCACCATCACCATCAACATGGTCGATCCCGAGATCGGCGCCAAGATCTATCCCTGGGTATTCTGGAAGCACAAGCGCTACACCGGCGTCGAAGCCGCCAAGCTTCTCACTGATCGCCAGCTGCAGGGCCTGGAGATGCTGACCGAGCGCGGCATCCTCTGCAAGGTCAACTCGGTGATGATCCCCGGCGTCAACGACAAGCACCTCGTCGAGGTCAACAAGGCGGTGAAGTCGCGTGGCGCCTTCCTGCACAACATCATGCCGCTGATCTCCTCCCCGGAGCACGGCACCGTGTTCGGCTTGACCGGCCAGCGCGGCCCGACCGCGCAGGAGCTCAAGGCCCTGCAGGACGAGTGCGAAGGCGAAATGAACATGATGCGGCACTGCCGCCAGTGCCGCGCCGACGCCGTCGGCCTGCTCGGCGAGGACCGCTCGGCGGAGTTCACCACCGACAAGATCATGGCGATGGAAGTGAACTACGACATCGACAGCCGCAAGGCCTATCAGGAGGCGGTCGAGAGCGAGCGTGTCGCCAAGGTCGTCGCACGGCAGGAGGAGCTTGCCTCGCTCGCCGGCCAGTCCAGCGACATCAAGCTGCTGGTTGCGGTCGCGACCAAGGGCTCCGGCCTGATCAACGAGCATTTCGGGCATGCCAAGGAGTTCCAGGTCTACGAACTCTCCACGGCCGGTGCGAAGTTCGTCGGTCACCGCCGCGTCGACCTGTACTGCCAGGGCGGCTATGGCGACGAGGACAGCCTGGAGACCGTGATCCGCGCCATCAACGACTGCCATGCGGTGTTCGTGGCCAAGATCGGCGGCTGCCCGAAGAGCGACCTGCAGGCCGCCGGCATCGAGCCGGTCGACCAGTTCGCCCACGAGTTCATCGAGAAGTCGGCGATCGCCTGGTTCAAGAGCTATCTCGACAAGGTCAACAGCGGCGAGATCCAGCACGTCGTGCGCGGCGACGCCGAGATCCGCCAGGGCGCGCTGACCTCGGCGGCGTGAGATCCGATCCCGGCGGCGCCCCGGAGCCGCCGGCCCCCTTCGACAGGAGCGTTTCATGACTTTGAAGATCATTGCCTCGCAATGCACGAGCTGCTCGGCCTGCGAGCCCGAATGCCCGAACGTGGCGATCTCCGAGAAGAACGGCACCTTCGTGATCGACCCCAAGAAGTGTACCGAGTGCATCGGCCATTTCGACGAGCCGCAATGCGCAGCGGTCTGCCCGGTGGACAATACCTGCGTCATCGACAATTCGTTCCCGCGCTACCAGCCGCCGGCCTGAGGAGACCCAGATGAACTTCACGCTCACGCCAGCCGCGCAGAAATTCATGCGCATGATGCTGCGGGCCGACGGTGGCGCTGGCGCCGGCTTCCGCCTCGCGGTGTCGCCGGGCGGCTGCTCGGGTCTCGCGGCCGACATCAGCGTAATCGCGACGCCGCTCGCCGGCGACGCCGTGGTTGAGCGTGACGGCGTCAAGCTGTTCCTGCCGGCTGAGAGCCGGCTGCTGCTCGACGGCGTCACCATCGACTTCGCCGACACGGCGACACAGACCGGCCTGGTGTTCCACGATCCGAAGCAGGTGTCGTGTTCCACCCATGCCCTGAAGGCGCTGTAGCAGCAGGACGGCACGCCATGCCAACGGA
>NZ_CAFJ01000022.1 GCF_000239795.1 Bradyrhizobium sp. STM 3809
GGCGATATCGAGGAGCTCCGCATCATCTTCGAGGATTTCGGCCTGGAGCCGTCGTTCCTGCCGGATATCGGCGGCTCGCTCGACGGCCACATCCCCGACGAGTTCACGCCGACCACGATCGGCGGCATCGGCCTGGAAGAGATCGCGACCATGGGCAGCGCGTCCTGGACGATCGCGATCGGCGCGCAGATGAAGCGCGCGGCGGAGGCCATGCAGGCCAGGACCGGTGTGCCGTACCGGCTGTTCGAGCGGCTCTGCGGCCTGCTGCCGAACGACGAGTTCATGACGTTCCTGAGCGAGATCTCGGGCCGTCCGGTGCCGGCGAAATATCGCCGCCAGCGCGGCCAGCTCGCGGATGCGATGCTGGATGCGCATTTCCACATCGGCGGCCGCAAGCTTGCCATCGGCGCCGAGCCGGACCTCCTGTTCGACGTCGCCAGCATGCTGCACGACATGGGCGCCGAGATCTCCGTCGCCATCACCACCACGCAGTCGCCGGTGCTCGAGCGCATGCCTTGCGAAGAGGTGCTGATCGGCGATCTCGAGGATCTGGAGACGCGCGCCAAGGAGCGCGATTGCGGGCTGATGATGACGCATTCGCACGGCCGCCAGGCGGCAGCGCGGCTGAAGATCCCGTTCTATCGGATCGGCTTTCCGATGTTCGACCGGCTGGGAGCCGGGCACCTGCTGACGGTCGGTTATCGCGGCACGCGCGACCTGGTGTTCGCGCTGGCCAACCTGATCATCGCCGATCGCGAGGACAACCATCAGCCGACCCCGGACACCTGGATCGATCCCTGGAAGGATTTCCAGCAGGCTTCACCAGAGTCCGCGGTCGTGGCACCGCTGCATTGACGCGTCAGGAGAAAGGACCGACGACATGAAAGTCGCATTCGCTACTCAGGATCTGAAACGCGTCGACGCCCATTTCGGCTGGGCCAAGAACATCGCGATCTACGATCTCGATCCCGAGGGCTACCGCTTCGTCGAGACCGTCGAGTTCGACGGCGATCTCAAGGAGGACGGCAACGAGGACAAGCTGGCGCCGAAGATCGAGGCGATCAAGGATTGCGCGATCCTCTATGTCGCGGCGATCGGCGGCTCCGGCGCGGCCCGCGTCGTCGCCAACAACATCCACCCGATGAAGGTCACCCAGCCCGAGGAGATCACCGATCTCCTCGGCAAGCTGCAGGCGGTGCTGAAGGGCACGCCGCCGCCGTGGCTGCGCAAGGCCTTGGCCAAAGGCAGGGAAAGCGCGCTCGATTTCGAGGAATGAGGAAACGAACATGTCGGATACCGCAGTCGTAGAAGAAGTCGTCCCCGCCGAGCAGCGGCCTTTCGTCAAGGAGCTGATCAAGGTCTGGCGCGCCCAGGACACCCATGGCGCCTGGGAAGGCAAGAAGGACGTCGAGCTGCTCGAGCCCTACATCCTGGACAAGGAGAAGCGGCGGGCGCTGCCGATCATCGGCGATCCCGATCCGGAGACGATCTGGCGGCTCGAGCTGTTCTTCAACGCGATCGCGCTGTCGATCGAGAAGGCCACCGGCGTGATGATCTCGCCGATGCTGAAGATGAGCCATGAGGGTTTCGGCCGCATGGTGCTGATCGGCGGACGGCTGATCGTGGTCAACAAGCAGCTGCGCGACGTGCACCGCTTCGGCTTCGACAATCTCGGCAAGCTCGCCGACGAGGGCGACAAGTTCGTCAAAGCGGGCGTCGAGATGATCGAGAAGTTCAAGGACGTCGCGAATTACTGAAGGCGAGGATGAGACGATGAGCGATCTGGATACATTGAAGGCCGAGATCAAGAAGCTGTCGGCCCGCGCCATGGATGCCAAGATGAACCTGCATGATCTGTCGGAGGAGCTGCCCATCAACTGGGACCAGATCCTCCCGACCGCGCAGAAGGCACACGAGGCATTCGCCGAGCTGGAGAAGAAGCGGGCCGAGCTGAAGAAGCTCGAGGCCGCATAAGCCTGGACGAGGATCCGTCATCATGTCCAATTCAACCCGCGACGGCCGCGACTGGCGGCCGGACTATCTGGTCGCGATCGATGCGGCCAAGTGCATCGGCTGCGGCCGCTGCTACAAGGTGTGCGGTCGCGAGGTGATGACCCTGAAGGGCATCAACGACGAGGGCGAGTTCGTCGAGCTCGACGACGACGAGGATGACGAGGTGGAGAAGAAGATCATGGTCATGCACGACACCGGTGCCTGCATCGGTTGCGGCGCCTGCGCCCGGGTGTGCCCGACCAACTGCCAGACCCATTCGCCGGCGGCCTGAGACATCGGACGTGCTGTGATGCTGCGTATGGACGCAAAATTCACGATCGGCCAGGTGACCCGGCACCGCGTCTACGATTTGCGCGGTGTCGTGTTCGACGTCGACCTGTCATTCTCCGAGGAGGAGGGCTGGCGGGCGATCACGATGGACAAGCGGCTCGACAAGGAGCAGCCGTTCTATTATCTGCTCGCCGAGAGCGGCGACAGCAGCTACATCGCCTATGTGCCCGAGCAGAACCTCGTGGCCGACGCCTCGGGCGAACCTGTGAAGCATCCGGATATCGGCGAGCTGTTCGATGTCGATGACAGCGGCAGCTATCATTACCGCGGTCGGATCTTCCAGTAGTCGACCGGCTATTCAGCCACAGCCGTCATTGCGAGGAGCCGCAGGCGACGAAGCGATCCAGAGGCCCCGCATCTCCCTGGATCGCGTCGCTGCGCTCGCGATGACGGTTGGGTCGGTAGGGTGGGCAAAGGCGCCTGGGCGGTCTCACGATAGATACTCGGTCTCACGCGCCGTGCCCACCGTCTGTCCGCGCGCGGAGCGACAATGGTGGGCACGCCATCGTTCGGCGCTTCGCGCCGCCCGCTGGCTTTGCCCACCCTACGATTTCAACTGTGACTGTGTGCACCCTCGCAGTGATACGAGTCTGCGAGATTGAGAGCGTTATCCATCCGCCCGTCATTCCGGGGCATCGCGCAGCGATGAGCCCGGAATCCATAGCCACGAACGGTTGTTGTTTTCGAAGACAAGCGCCACGGCCATCCCGCGGCTTATCACCACCTAT
>NZ_CAFJ01000021.1 GCF_000239795.1 Bradyrhizobium sp. STM 3809
CCGCGAAGTGCTCGCGCGTATACAGCGCGCCGCTGCCGTCCAGCGCCGGATGGAACAGGTCGGCGACGATGACGTCGTAGTGCCCCTGGTCCGCGACGACGAAACGCCGCGCGTCGGCGACCGTGACCTGCGGCAGCGGCTGCTTCGCCGCGGGATTGGCGAACCATGGCAGCAGCGCGACGACCTCGGCTGACAGCTCGACCGCCTTGATGTCGACGTCCGGCAGTTGCGCGCCGCCGAGCACGGTGGCGCCGGTGCCGACGCCGAGAAAAAGCGCGTTGCGTGGCGAGGGATGCAGCAGCAGCGGCAGCATGGCCTGGCGGAAATCGGAGCGCGCCGAGCTGGTGCCGCCCATCCGGAAATGACCGTTGACCTCGAGATAGCGCGCGCCGGATGCATCGTCGACGACGCTGGCTGTCGCCATCGGTCCTTCGCGCAGCGCGAGCAGCTTGCCGCCTGGCGGCACTTTCACCAGCGTCGGCGCCGGCTGCAACACGAGCGCGAGCCCGAGCAGCGCCGGCACGACAGCCCAGCGCAGCGCTGCGCGGCCGGGCGGCAGCAGCAGGAGATAGAAGAGCGCGACCAGCACCAGCGCCAGCCAGCTGCCGAAGCCTGGAATCAGCAGCTGCGCGGCGACCAGCGGCGCGATCGCCGCGCCGACGCTGTTGATGCCGACAGCCCAGCCGACCGACCCGTTGATATCGCGCACCTCCTGCATCAGCTGGCCGAACAGCGCGCCCATCGCCATCGCCGGCAGCAGGAACAGGATCAAGGCGAGGCCGAGCTCGCCGGCGACGCCGAGGCTCGCGGCTTGATCGGCAAGCCCGGCCATGACCGGCGCGAGCAGCGCCGTGCCGAGACAGGCGAGCGCGGTGACGGCGAGCAAGCCCGCCTTGCCCGCCTTCACCCGGAGCCCGAGGCGTTGCCAGATCAGGCCGCCGGCAGCGGTGCCGAGCAGGTAGGCCGCCAGCAGGCAGGCGAAGCTGTAGACGGTGTCCTGCATCATCTGCGCGGCCAGGCGCACCACCAGCACTTCGAACGCGATGCCGAGAATGCCGGTGACGAACAGCGTCGCGGTGACGCGCAGGCCGAGCGTGGTGCGACGCTGATCGGGCTCGGGGGCCGCAGCGTCCGCGGAGCGGCCGAGCCGCAGGGCGGCCAGCGCACAGGCGGTATTGACGGCCGCGAGCGCGAGCAGCGTCGTCGCGAGCCCAAGCGTCGGGATCAGCACGAAGGTCGACAGCAGCGTGCCGGCCACGGCACCAGCGGTGTTCGCACCATAGACGCCCGCGCTGACCGTGCTGTCGCTGCGCGCGGCCGCCATCATCCGCTCGAGCGCCGTGAGCGTGCCGCCCATCGCCACCGTCGCCGGGAGGAGCACCAGCGTCGGCAGCAGGAAGCTCGCGCTCCACAGCAGCAGCGGTGAAGGCGAAGTGCCGAGCAGCGGCGCGAGCGCGCCGGCGCTCGCCGGCAGCAGCCAGATCGCGGCGATGCCCCAGAGGCCGATCACCGCTTCCAGGCTGGCATAGACCCGATGTGGCTTCGAGGCCTGGCGAATGTGGCGATCGAGCACGAAGGCGCCGAGCGCCAGCCCGGCGAAGAAGCCTGCGATGGCGCCGAGCACGGCCATCATCTCGGTGCCCAGCGCGAGCGCGAGCTGCCGGGTCCAGACGATCTCGTAGCCCAGTCCGGCCAGGCCGGAGGCGAAGGTGAGCAGCTGCAAGGCCAGGAGCTGCGATCGGCTGGTGGTGCTCGCATGCGAGGCCCGCGGGTGCGGCGTCCTTGCGGCCAGCTCGGCGGCGCGCGGGTTGGCATCAAGGGCTTCGGTCAAGAGACGGTCTCTGTGCTCTGCGTGATTTGTCGAGCGCGGCTCGCCATGCCCGCGGCAGGACCGAGCGCGACGTCGGGTTCCGTGGCACCACGACCGCTCCGAGATGGTTTCCCTTCTGTTGAAGTTTCGTGACGGTGGTTTGACAGTCGTGGGCGGTTTGCACGCGTTGAAGAACCCGGGCGGCGGCGCCGTCCGGGTTCTGGTCGCGGCATCGCTCAGGGCGTCAGCGTCCATGCTTGCGTGCCCGCGGCCGAGGCGGTGGCCGTCAGCAGCTGGTTGCCGACGGAGGTGCCGTTCTGGCTGATGACCTCGACCGGATAGCTGCGCAGCGCGATCGTGCCGGCACTGGCATCGTAGCGGAAGCGCTGGTTGTTGTTGCCGGTGCAGGTCCACACGATCAGCTGCGCGCCGTCGCCATAGGTTCCGTTGTTGTCGAGGCAATAATGCGGATCGAGCATGCTGCGGATCATGCCGCTGGCGTCGTCATAGCTCCAGGTCTGGTTGGCGCCGCCGTTGCAGTACCACTGGATCACGGCCGTCCCGTTCGCCGCCGTGCCGCCGTTGATGTCCATGCACAGCGCCGAGGTCCGGTTGACGATGCGAACCGGCTGCCGCGCCGGCGCCGCCGTGGTCACAACTGGCGCATAGACCACGCCGAGCTTGTCGATCTCGTCGCCGGAGCGGCCATGGAAGCCGGTGATCTGCCAGCCGCTGGGAGCGCTGTAGCTGGTGCAGCTCGATGTCGTGGCGCCGCCCGACAGCGTGCGGCCCGCGCTGGTGGCGAACGAGATCCAGAAGATCCGCGTATGGCCCTGATACTGCGCGCTGCACAGATTGACCGAGGTGAGATATTCGCCGCCGGCGAGCGTCAGGCTCTGCGCCGTGCCGCCGCTGCCGCCATGGCTGAAGACGTAGCCGTTGGAGAGCGTGAGCTCGACCTGGTCGACGCGGCTGCCGGTGCGGATGGAGAGCCTGCTCGGCACCGGATTGGCCGGCAGCGCCGCGACGTCGTTGTAGCTGGTCCCGTGCGGCCCGCCGAACTGATCGCTCAGCTGGCGGTTCGCGACCGTCGAGAAGCTCCAATCGACCTCGATCGGGTGATGGTCGGACAATTGCGCGCCGCTCGCATCCAGCGCGTCCTGGCGGTCGACATAGGACGCAGCCTGCAGATTGAGAAAGCCGTTGTTGCGCCACAGCACCTTGTCGACGATCTCGCAATCGGGCCGCGCCGTCTGCGTGCTGCCGCAGACCAGCGCATCGCCGATCGGCGGCACGCTGCCGCCGCGCACCGCTTCGATCCAGGCGTCGCTGAAGCCGTGATGCAGGAACTCCCACATGTTCTGCCCGGCACGCGTGTAGCGCGTGTTGGTGTCGCCCATCACCATCACGGCATTGCCGGCGGAATTCGCCTCGATATAGGTCAGCAGCTGCTGGACGTCGTTCTCGCTGTAGGCGAGGTCGGTCGACGACGTGCCGGACTGGGCATGGAGATTGTAGAAGTCGAGATAGACGCCCTCGGCGAGGCGGGTGCGGACCAGGGAGAACCCCTTCGGCGTCAGCGCATCGGAATCGGCGCGCTTGTCCCAGGTGACGCGGTCGAGATCGTCGAAGCCATAGCGGCTGAGCGTGTTGAGGCCGTCGCCGATGCCGGCCGTGCCCGAGGTCGGCGTGCGATAGGGATGATCGTCGCAGGTGTCGTACAACGCGGCGTGCCAGAGAAAATCCTCCTGCACGTTGACGATGCCGAACTGGCGCAGATAGCAGCTGATCAGCTTCGAATGCGCATCGCTGCCGCCGTTATAGGCGGTCGGCGTTTCCGCCACGTTGTAGGTGAGCGTATTGAACGTTCCGCTTGCCGCATGCAGCGGACTGCCGAGCAGCGCGCTGCATCCAAGGGCGATGGCGCCCGCCAGAATGCCGGTCTTCATGGGTCGATCCTCCTCGATCTCGTGCGAAGAGGCGGGGCGATAGCATCGGCTGATTGTCGTCGTGATGACGGATTGATTGATGTTCTGTGCGGCGCGTGTCTTTGCATGATGCGCTATCGGAGATTGTGTGCGCGATGTCCGTCGTGGCGAGATGACTCGGGCGACTTGACGCTGGTGACACAGCTCCGCAGCCTCGCGGCGCGTTGCGCGTCCGAGCTTTGCTCATCGAGACGCCCTTATCAGCAGAAGGGCGCC
>NZ_CAFJ01000020.1 GCF_000239795.1 Bradyrhizobium sp. STM 3809
GATCCCCAGCCACATCAACACCGGCTCATAGGAGCTTCACGGTGAAAGAGAGAGCTACGCCGCCGCATGTCGGCGAACCCTTCCGGCTGCCCGAATTCCAGCCGAAGCAAGTGCAACTGCCCGCGCCCCTCTCACGCGCGGCGCTGACCCCGAAAACGCGACGCCGCCTGTCTGTCGATCTGCAATGCCGCCAGCACTGGCAAACCTACCGCGCTGACTTTCGCTTCAATGCGCGGGCGATGCAGTTCGTCATGCAGACGGCCAGGCCGAAAATAGACACGGACGAAAAACCTACCGATCGCGGCCTCTACGTGCCGAACATGCTGCGGCTGTCTGACATCCGCTGCCCCGGTTGCGGCGCTTCAGTGCGAATTGCAGAGTGTCGCTTTGACCATGGATTGCAGTGCGCGAACTCGCGTCGCGACGTGGATTCCTGCCCCGGCTGGTGTGACCGGCTCGGGTTGCGGGGGCGCTCGTGAGCATCCTCGTGAAAGCCCTGCTGCGCATCGCAGACGCTACGCTGAGCGATACGCCGCGACTTCCGGCGCTCACAAAGACCACGACTAGCTCTGTGGCTCCTGCTTTGCCGGGGCCACGCGGTCGGATCGATCTCGCGATCATCTGCTCAATGACCGGCAAGCCCTTCGTGTTGCGGTACCGCCGTAATCGCTATTCCGGCCTCTGCACCTTTCACAGCACGATCATTCCGGCAGATGGCGACAGCAACAGACCGTCGAGCATCGAGACTTTCGATCTCGCGGATTTCGACTTCAGCGCGATCAACTGCCCGCATTGCGGCGCTGCCTTCCAAGGCAGTCCGATCAAGTGTGCGCGGGATCACTTCGCCTGCTGCGGCGGCATCAACGGCAATCACTTTCGCTGCGCCCCTCAATGCGGATGCGCCGGACCGCTGTCGGAAACCCTCACAACGATCGACGGCCACGCGAGCGACGCGCCCCGTGCGCGATTGCCGTCAAGCTCAACGCCTCTCCTCAACGCTCCCCGCCCGCGTCTCCTGAAAGGTCCTCAACGATGATCTATCTCGATGATCCGCGACACCCCGCCTATGCCTGGCACAAAGCCGCGAAGGTCTCGCCTTGCAAGCTGACCGGCGGCATCGGCTCAAACTGGCTTCAGGGTCCATGCACGGCGCGAAGCGATCACGGCCGCAGTGTTCAAACCGATCTCGGCGGCATCGATCAACCCGCCTTTTACAATCTGATCGATGTGCAATGCTGGCACCCGACGCCATATCCGCGCGGCGGCGGCCAGTGGCGCGACTGCAATACGCCGCGCCCGCAGAAGCCGAAAGCTGCCCCCAAAGCTGACGCTCTGCCGCCGCCACAGCCGCCCGCCGACGCACCGGCCACGTCCGCGCCTGAAAAACCCGCCAGTCCTGCTGTCCCCGCGCCGGTCCCTGCTCACCAGAATCGCGCGGACCTCAGCGCTGCGCCGCAGGAAACCACAGTCGGAATCGCTCAACTGAATGGCCTTTCCGGCGACCTGTTCAACGGACCATACGCAATCTATTCCGAAATCACCCTGGCGACCTTCGGCCTGGTCGTCTCTGTGCTCGCGCTCCGCCAGGCGGTCGTGATCCATGCCTATTGGGCGCACACCATCGAACAGCGAATGATCCTCGCAGCACAGCGCATGCGCGCGGCGATCGTCAAAACATATGCCGATATCGAAGCGGCGGACGCCGAACGCAAACGACAAGCCGAATGGAAGCGCTACGAACGCATGCGTCCCGCCAGGTTCGCGGCTGAGATACGGCGGCGACAAGATCGCATCACGCGGCTGCACGATTGGGCTGTCCGCATCGAGGACCAAGCGGAGCGGGTCGAGGCATCAGGCTACCGGATTCCGCTGTTCACGCGCTGGCGGATCGATCACCTCCGACAGGTCAGCGAAAAGTACGCCGCAACTGCCCTCGCCGAATTCGATGAGGTCGAACGCATCAGGAGCCTTTATGCCGACATCGAAGCTGCGCGCATCGTCAAGGGGCGGGATAAAGCCTGGGCAGACGTGCGCTGCATGCTCGGCCTCTTGTCATCAAAGTCCGATGCCGCCGCGCGCTCTGCGCTCAGAAAACTAAACCGGCACCGCGATTTTGAATGGCTCGCCGTGCTGCCGCACGATCTCACCGGCTCCGCCCGCGCGCAAGCCGTCAAGCTGCTCTCTCTGATCACTGGGACGGACAACATTAATGAGGCCCGCAACGCGCTCGCGCGGCTGCTCGGCCTGGTCGGTCCCCACTGGCTCACCTGATCGAGGACATCGCCGATGAATTTCCTGCGTGCCGTGTTCCGCATCTATGTGACGGTCAAGCGCATTTCGATCGCGCTCGCTCACATGCTTCTCGGCCTGACGATCTGCGGCGCGTCGCTGCTGCTCATCTACATCGGCCTATGGTTCGGCATGCTGCAATCCAGCGCCGCAACCCTCGTCGTCGTAATCCTTGCTCTCGTCGTTGCTGGGTTCGGCCTCTCGCGCATTTGCGAAGCGCTGCCCGGCATCATTCCCGCCCGCACTTCTGACGCGCCCGGACGATCACGCCTCGGGACCCGCGACGATCTCCGTCGCTCCGGCCTTATCTGAAGGGAGCGCCAACCATGCCTCGCGATGAAGCGCTCTTTCTCGGCCTCACGAACGACAAGCGCGCAACGCCCGTGCACTACATGGTGAACGGGCGCGCCGGGCAACTCAACTCGATCCTGTTCGGTCCGCCCGGCTCCGGCAAGGATACCGGGCTGATTGTTCCCAATATCGCGCATCTACGGCGCTCGGTCTTTGTCGTCGATGTCAAGGGCGAGACGGCCGCAACAACCTGGCGGCACCGCGCGCGGTTTTCCCGCTGCATCGCGATCAATCCCTATCGACTCCTCGCCGACACGCACCCGCATTTGCGCTCGCGCGGCCTCAATCCGCTCAAAAGCAAACGCTTCGATCCTGCATCTGATGATTTCAGCCGCATCGCGATGCGTTTCGGCGACGGGCTGGTAAAGCAGGACGGCAACGAGGCATTCTTCGCGGTAGGCGGCAAGGCGCTTACCGCCGGATTGACGATGTGGGCGCGGATCAAGCACGGCGACAACGCGAGCCTCACGCACGTTCGCCGCATGATGGCTGAGCCCTTCAGCATCGAGAATGGCGAGCCGGTCGGCCTCTACAAGACGCTCGTTGATATGAGCGCGCACGGCGATCGGCGCATCAGCGAGCACACCAATCGATTTCTCACGCTGAACAAGAGCGTAATCGATGTTATCAGCACCACCATCGGACAACAGTCGATCCTGAGCGATCCGGCGATCTCCGCCGATCTGGACGGACCCGGCTTCGACTTCACTGATCTGAAACGCGAGCTGGTGACTTGCTACATCATCCTGCCCGCGACCGAACTCTCGACCGCATCGCTGTGGCTGCGCCTGGTTGTCGGCTGCGCGCTGCATGACCTGATGAGCAGCGGCCCCGGCTCCGGCCCGCGCCCGCTGCTGATCCTCAATGAAGTGGGCCAACTCGGCTTTCTGGAACCGCTCGCAACGGCGCTCGGCATCAGCCGCGGTTACGGCTTCGACATCATGACCGTGTGGCAATCGCTGAGCCAGATACAGGCGATCTACGGCAAGGAATTCGAGAAATTCCTTGCCGCGCGGGGCGTCCTTTCCTCCTACGCGCCTCAGGATTGGGGGACCGCCGAATATCTCTCGAAGCTGATCGGCAAGCTGACGGCTCGCATGAACACCATCAACGCGAAGCCCGGCCAGGCGGAGACTGATCTCCACGACACGCAACAGGGTTACCCGGTCCTGCATCCCGAGGACCTCATGCGGTTGCCGCCACGCACTCTCATCAATTTCGTCGAGGGTGTCTCCTGGCCGTTCCTCACGCACGCGCCTGGCTACTGGCAATTGCCGTGGTGCGGCTCGCTCGACCCCAACCCCTACCACATCGAGCGCAAGCCTGCTGAGGACGGACAAGCCACGCGCGGACCCTCGTCAACCGGACCAACTCCGCCGCCGTCTTCACGCGCGGACCGCCGCCGCAATCTCGAAGAACTCACCCGCCGCCTCTCTCTCAAGGTGACGCCATGACCAAATCTCTGCATGTTGTGCAATCGACGCCGCTCTCGGAAAGCGAGGCTCTCAATCGCCTCGCCGCACTGACCGGCGAAGCGCTGAATGCAACGCATCTCGCGCATGAATGGAACTGGTCACGATCCAAAGTCCGCCGCTTCATCGCGCGTCACCAGGCTGGAAAATCGATCCCACCGGCGAGCTCCGCCGGCGATGCCGCCGGCGGACAGAAACGGAGAGCGCCGGCGCGAAAGCCTCCTACCGCAAGCTCGGCCGTCGAGCCGATGCAGCGCGTCCCGCTCACAGCATTTCTCGATCCGCAACCGGAGCCTTCAACGGCTTCGAGCAACGCGCCAGATCAGAAGCGCTCGACCGCACTGCCCGCATCGGTGCCGGATTTTCCAATCCGTGCGCTCGGCCTGGCGCTCGGCCTTGCCGCAATCACGCTCGGCGGCGTCGGCCTGATCGTCAATATCGTATTCGCTCAAAGCTGGGGCGCATCGAGCGCGATCACCGCCGATGTCATGTCGGTGCTGTTCGGATTGATCGATGTCTTCACGATTATCCTCCCGACCGTCGCGAGCCATCTCTGGACACAGCGCAAACGGTCGAGCGCCCTGCTCGCCTGGCCGATCTGGTTTGGGATGCTCACGATGACACTGATTGCCGCGAGTAGCTTCGCGGCAACCAATATCGGCGACAACATCGAGCAACGCGCCAAAGCGACGCAAGAAAGCGCCGCGCTGCGCGCTAAGCTCGAACAAATGCGCGCCGACCGCGCCCGCATCAGTGAGACCCGCTCACCTGATGCCATCGCTGCTGCCATACAGCAAGAGCAGCCGAAAGTCCCCGCCGCCAATTGGAAAGCATCGATCGGCTGTACCTCCGTCACCATCTCCGGCAAAGAATGCTCCGCAATCAATGCGCTGCGCCAAGCCAAGGCTGACGCGGATCGCCGCGACAAACTCGACGCGCAAATATCCGCCGCTGAAGATGCCTTCGCAAAGCTCCCCGCCTTCTCTGCGGCTGATCCCGGCGCGGACATGGCCGCGCGGCTGTTCACCCTCATGACGCTCGGCGCTCTCAACGTCGCGCCGAACGCTATCCAGCAAATCCGCATCTTCGGCCTGACGCTCGCGCCTGCCCTGAGCGGGATTCTGCTGATGTTCGCTGCCGCCACCTGGCGCACGCACCGGGACGAATTCCCGCCCCTTCTGTGAGGGCACGCCATGAACTCTGAGACCATCGCCGACATCATTAGTACGCTCAACTTCCCGAACGGCGATGCTGAGATTGGCTGCATCGTTCGCCAGCTACTGCGCGAGGCTCCTACCAACTTCCGCGGTCCGCTTGGTTCGATTGAGGAACAGCAACGCCAGATAGCTCACAGCCTGGCAGAAGCCATCATGTCGCGACTGCCTCTGTATGGAGACGGCTACTCGCTCCTGTACGAAACCACAATCATGCTCCGCAGTTTCGCCGACCCTGCGCAACTCGATCTGCCTCTCGATCCTCCCAATCCCGATGAAATTAACGACGACGACATTCCATTTTGAGAATACCGAACATGAGCAACGCCATCGAAGTCAAAGCCGATGCTGCGATAGATGCCGCGATGACCGCGGCGGCCTGTTCGCCCTCAATCAACGATCTCGCAGAACTCGCCTGGCTCGAAGTGCATCGCATCCTCGGCAGTCAGCGGGCGCGTCTGCTCGCGGGCCTGATCGATCAACCGGACACAAGCGAGATCACGCGCGCCGCCGGTCTCATGGCCGTGGTCCGCTTCCTCGAACTCTCAGCCGACGCTCGCGCTAAAAATGACGTTTGCTGGCTGCGCCAGCGCCGCCTTGCGGATCGTCCTTGCGGTCAGCGTCTCGCACCGTGACGAGCAACATTGTCTTTCTGTGGCTTCGCGACGCTCGGGATAAATCATCGCTGCGCGCCGAAGTCGCGCGCGTGGAAGGCTTCGAACTCGTCGCCTTTCATCAGCCTGCAACGGCACTCACTCCAGAGCGCTTCGGCTGGGAATTGTTCGGCGGACGGCGCTCAAATCTTCGTCTGGCCGCAGGATATGAAGCCACATTCTCGAAAGCGAAACGCGCGGCTGAAGCCGCCTATCATCAACACGCCGCCCCATAGCCGGACTCGCCGATCTGCGCTGGCCTACTTGATGCAGCCCTTTGTTCGATCCGCCGGAGGCGGGTCGATTGCGCCGCCAGGCGCAACACTCTGACGCCCTTCGTCCCGACGCTTTCCAGCGCATCACGGCGCGCAGGAGCGGTCAAGAGCGCCGCGGGCGGGACCGGAGCCACGCGCAGCGCTCTTGCGCGAGCATGGCGAGGACCCACCTCTTGACGGCTTCGAGCACCGTGATTGCCTCATAGCAAGGGAAAGGACCACGCTCAACGCGATCCTGAGCCCGGACCCTTGGAGGGTTTTTTCGATCTGCGGAACATGGACCGTCGATGCGCGGCCCGCGCCTCTCGGCACTTCTCACGCGCCTCCTCGCCGCTCAGCACTTTCCACCATTTCACTTCCCATGCGCGACGCGCCGCAAGCGATCGACACGCCTGCAATTCAAGGCGCATCGCATCAGGCCAGGCCGCGCGCTCAACATGCAACGGACCCGAACGCGTCGCACGACGACAAACGTCAGCAGCACAATCCCGGAATGCCGCCCGATCGCGCTGCGCCTGGCCGCGCGTTCGATGTCCGGCATTTGTCGAAAATTGTCGGCTTCTGATCCCAAGGAACCCGCGCCTTTCAGCGCGGGGCTTCGGCTCCCGGCCTGGCGCTGCCCCTGCGCCTGGCCGATTATCGCGAGCCGCTACCTCGGTCACGCGAGATGGTCCGGCCCTCATCGCCCTGCTCGCGCTCGGAATCGAGGAATTGCTCCATCCGTCGCGCGGCGTCTGCGTAGCGTTGCGCCTGCGGGTCCTGTGCGCGCTGCGTTTTCTGCTCTTGATCACGCGCCACGCTCTCCTTGTGCGCCGCCGCGCGCTCGGCCTCAGCGATCTCCCTGCGGCTCGGCGCAGCCTCGCGGATCATCTCCTCTTTCGCCCGGTTGAAAGCGCGGTGCTTTGGCGACAAACCGATGCTCTCGAAGGCGGAAGCCAGAAATTCCGGTCCGGCCGATGCCCACTTTGCGACGCCATCCAAAACGCGCGCCATTCCTGCCGCTGCCTGCTTGCCTGCGGCGGCCGCGCCTCGGAAAGCATGCCCGGCTTTACCAAGACGGCTGACGTCCATGGCCGCTGCGCGTTCCTCACGCGCGGCATCGCTCCGCAATGTCTGGCTAGGATCGATGAAGGGCTGATCATGCGTGAGCCGCGCTCGGGCCTCCGCCACTTCCCTACGCCACTCGACAACAGCCTGGTTCTGATTGACTGGCTTCGGCTGCGCGGCCTGACCGTGTTCCTTCTCAACTTGATCCATAAATCGGACAAAGGACCCAAGCTGCGGATCCCGGCGGAGCGCCGCTTCTGCGGCGCGCTCGGCAGCATCCGCGCGGGCGAGCGCATACGCATCTTTGACATTCGGCAAAGCGGCACGGTCCACATCGGCGAGCTTCGCCTCGATGTCAGCAATCTTCGCCCCGGTCATATAAGCATTGACCTGATAAATCGTGCCGTAGCGATTGATCGCGACGAGCCCACCCTCCTTCAACAGCGGTTGTACCCGCGCGCCTTTCACCTCTTTCGCATCCTCGCGGCGCTGCTCGCTCTCGCGCGCATCGAGCCCATCGACCCCGGCCAGGTAAAAGCCGCGCTCGCGCAAAGCTTCGACATAGGCTTTTCCGTTCTCGGCTTCCTTGAACACCTCACGCAACGCGGTCACGGTCTTACCCGCCTTCTTCTGCGCCGCTCCGAGATCGATCACATTGCCAAGCGACGGCTCACGCGCAAACTGCACCGGGTCCGGCAACGGGTCAGCGATCCTCGGGCGTTTCAGCTCCGGCTGATGTTGCTCCTCCACCTCCGGCGATGTCAGGCTGTAAATGCTGGCCGCATCCCGAAGCACCTCACGGATAAAACCGGGATACATCTTCACATCACGGAGCGGCGTCGAGGCTCCCGGCGGCATAGCGCTCGCGTCCTCCTCCGGCGGCCTCGTGACGTTCTCGGCCGCTTCGTCAAAACCGTGTCCCTGATAGCGATAACTCGTCGCCGCGATCTTGTCGCCGCCGCGCGAGGTCTGTCGCACAAGCTCATCAAAATCTTTGGTCTGATCCTGCGCCACGAACAGGTTATAGTCCTGGGCGTGGCGGGTCTTGGCGACATAATTCGAGTTCGCGCGACCTACCGGCGAATGCAGATCATAGACCTGATCCAGCGTGTCGCCCTGGCTCTTGTAAACCGTCGAAGCGTAACCGTGAGCGAAAGCGTTGAATTCGCCCGCCTCGCGATTATCCCCAACCACAAACCGGAAACGCGCCTTCTGCCCGTCCTTCGATCCGTCGAGCGTCAAGGTAATTTCGCGCTTACCCTCGGGCGTCAAGGTGATCTCGTCGAGACGACCAAACGCGCCATTGACCAAACCTGCATCAGTCGCAGCGCGGCTCGGCGCGCGGCCCGTTACCACGATGCGGTCACCGCTCGCAAACAACCCCTCGCCCTTAGCGGTCAATAATGCATGATCCTCGCCAAGTTCGCCGCGCTCCCTATGCAGATTTCGAGCGAACAGGTTGAGGGCCTGAACCTCCTCATTCGTCATCGCCAACATCAACCGCCGCTTGTCAGGCGCAGCCTCAATATCGGCGATGTATTTCGCGCCAAGCTTGCGGACCGCATCGCCACGGTTAGCGCCCCAATGGATCGCGCCCTTCTCCTCGAAGATTTTCAGGGCCGATTCAAAGTCACGTTCACCCTTGCCGCCATGCATTAGGCCGAAAGCCCGCTTCTGGTCCGCATCGCTGACGCGGCGGACCTCAGTGATCTCGGCAGCGCCGAACTCCTCGCGCAACACCGTGAACATGCCACCGCGGTCAATGCTCCCGAGCTGACGATCATCACCCACATTGATAATCTTCACATCGTGATCGCGGGCATCGCGCAAGAGCTGCTCAAGGTTCTTGTGCGACAGCATCGCCATTTCATCGACCATGAGAACAGTACCCGCCCGCCAGGTCTGCGGATCGGCGGCAACAATCTTGCTCTCACGGCTGAGGGTCTGCGCCGTAAACCCGTCACGCCGCAGATTGGCGACGACCTTGTTTGTGAAGGCCAGGCCGCGCACCTGGTTGCCCTGCAACTCCCAGCCTTCGCGCGCCGCCTGCAGGACCCGGCTCTTGCCGGTGCCCGCCTGTCCCGCAATGATCGCAAAGCCCTCATCACCGCCGATGTGAGCGAGCGCCCTCCGCTGCTCGTCGGACAGCGTGTATTTCTTCGCCATCGCCTCGATCGTCTCCGGCTTCAAGGCGAAGCCGCTGCGATCGCGCAACGCGCGAGCATGCTCCATGATGCCCCGTTCCTCGGCGAGCACCTCGCGCGTCGTATACGCCTTGACCGGCCCTTCAGCCTCCTCGCGAAGCGCCACCACCTCGCGCTCGCCAAGGAAACTGCTTCGCAACGCATTGCGCTCCTCGCCGTGATAATCAGCCCATGCAAGATAACGCTCAACGTCGCGCCGCTCGAAGGTCGCTTCCTTCTCCGTCAACAGCGCACGCGCCGCCTCGAAATCCTTCGCGCGAAACGCATCGACCATGCGATGTGTCTCCTCGCGCTCGGCCGTGATCTGGTTCCGCTCCCGCTCCCACTTCAAAGACCAGGCAATCGCCTTGTGTCGATCCTCGAAAGCCGAATAGGTCTTGCCAGTCTCAGGATCGATCCGGCTCGCGATGATGTGGACGTGCACATGATCGGTGTCGTGATGAGCAAAATACAGCGCCCGCGCGTTCGCCATGCCGAGCGCGTCAAGAATCCCCTCGCACGCCTCGATCTTCTCGGCGCGGTCCGGCGTCTGGCCCTTCGCCCATGACAGGATGATATGCTCGGCGTCCTTGACGCACGGCTTAGTCCGGCTGGCCTGGTTCTCGGGCAATGCCGCCCATTCCATGATGCAACGCGCGAGCTCGACATCCTTCTCGTCTTTGACCTCGAAGCCAAAGCCGCGCATGTTGCCGCCCAAGAGCTCCGAGCGATTGCTCGTCGCTGTCAACTTGCCGGTGTTGCGGTCGCGGCCCGCCCCGTACCAGACAAGCCCGCTCAACCCCTGGCCTTTCAGAATCTTCGGGATCACGGGGAAACCTCCCCAGCCGTCAACAGTCTCGCGATCTCCGCCTCGACGCGGCGGCAATAATCCCAGTCGCGCTGTCCCTTCAACGGCACCACGCGAAGATGGCAACCCGCCCAAAGCCCGCCGCGCGCCTTCCAGTCCGTCGCATCCAGGTCCGTGGAATCCTCGAACTCAAAATAGGCCGCGCAGCCGCTCCACGGCTTGACGCCAGCCACGTACAGGCGTTTCGCCTGGCGGCGCGTCGGAATGTGCCGCTCGCGCAAGAACGCCTCAACGGCCTCCCTATGCGATCTCGGGGCCATCCGCGCGCCCCTCAGTACTCGCGATCCGGCAAATGAAGATCGTTATACCAGCGATATTTCCAGCCCTCTTCGCGATTGGTCGGGAAGGTCTTGTTTTTGTACTCCTCCGCCCGCTTCTGAAGCTTCTCGATCGCGATGTATTGGCCGCCATCGAAATGCGTGTAGAGCGCAAAAAAGTCGGTCGCCGCACGCAAGATTTCCTCGCGCCCATAGTCGTCCGTTTCGAGATCGATGATCGTCTCAAAAAACGCATCGATGATGCTGTGATACCGGACCCGCTCCATGGTCATTTTCGATACATCGTTCACCGCCTTCCCTCCTATTGTCGTCTCCTCCGTCAAAGGGCGATTGCCCTCGCCAGCGCGACTTTGACATCGCCCAAGCATTCCTCAATCTGGCCATGCGACGGCAACGGCTTTCCGGCGAGCCGGGCCTCGTTGGCGTGCGCCGCGAGCTGGTTAAGATTGGTCCCGATGCGCTGAAGCTGCACGACCAACGCGCGCACCTCTTTGCGATCGAATGCCGCCGCTTCCGTCTGCGACTCGAGCTCGGCAGCGCTCTCGCGGGATAGCAGCCGCCGCCGGACATACTCCGACAGGCCGCCACGTTTGCCCGCGCGCTCGGTGACGCGGGCGCGCTCCTGAGGCGTCAACTGCACCGTGATGCTCGCGGTGCGTCGCTCGCCCTGATGATCCTTCCTGAGCCTCGCCATCGGCGTCTGCGCTCCCGGGTTTCTCTCGCTCGCCACCCTTTCAGGGTAGCGCAAGATAGACCTTATTCCAAGGGAATAAACTATCTTGCTTATTTTCTAAAACTTGACTGAAGAACTGGTTAAGAAGGCTTGGTCAGATGGTCCTGCAGGGAAGCTGGTGACAGAAAAAAGCTATGAAAAAATAGGGTCGGCTAGCCGATTGCTGATCGATGTTTCACGGCCTGGAATGTTTCACGGATAGGTGTGGGTCACTGATCCACATTCTCGCTATCCCATTGATCTGCATGCGTGATCGGCTCGTCTGCGCTCGGAGACAGACATTCGGCTGTAGAGCGCGCGTGGCAAAAAGCCTTGCAGATCAATGCGTCACGCCGTGAAACCTTGTGCCTTCCGTAACAAGCATGATATTTCAATGATTTATGAAAGACCTGACGCGGCCTTGTCGGCGCTGTGGTCGCCGCAACTGGATGAAGCCGAGCACCCGCTTTGACCGGGAAACCTGCTCGGACCGCTGCCGCATGGCCGTGAGCCGGGGCGCTGACCTCGACTACCTCAAAACCCTGCCGCCAGAGCAGGCCCAAAGCCGCCGCTTCCTGCATGAGGCCATCCGCGACCAAATCGCCGTCGAGCGCCTGGTGCGCGCCCAGCGCCGCGACTACCGCGCCCCGGCCCGCCGCAAGCGCCAGGATGCGGCCA
This sequence comes from Bradyrhizobium sp. STM 3809, assembly GCF_000239795.1. Lineage (GTDB taxonomy): Bacteria > Pseudomonadota > Alphaproteobacteria > Rhizobiales > Xanthobacteraceae > Bradyrhizobium. Next base: position 12,021 of record NZ_CAFJ01000020.1, read on the forward strand.
CAGCCGCCCAGCGGCCACCGGCCGCCCTCGGCGCGTCTGACCGGCCACCTGAGCCCCTCTTCGTGAAGCGGCCATAGCCCCGGCCACTCGCCAGGCCGCGACCACCCCCCGGAACACCCGAGAAATCCTCGCCAGCCGCTTCCATGGCCACCAAAACGGCCGCGCGGCCATCGGCCAGCCCTGCCCGGCCAGCAAGCGGCCACCAGCCGCCCTCGGCCATGAAACCGGCCGCGAGCCCGACCCCGCCCGGCAGTCCCGTTCCCCATGCGGCCTCCATCCCTTTGCCGCCAGCCAATCACGGTGCTCGAACCCGTCAAAAGGTGGGTCCTCGCCATGCTCGCTGCGCTGCGCGTGGCTCCGGTCCCGCCTGCGGCGCTTTTGACCGCTTCTGCGCGCCGTGACGTTCGGAAGGCGTCGGGACGGAAGGGCGTCTCCGCAGAATCTTCGCCTTGGCCTGCGGCCTGCGTCGAACAAAAGGGCTGAAAAAACAAGTAAGGGATAGCCGATAGAAATATCGCTTAGCAAAAATTTGTGAAAAATCAGCAACTTAATGGAATTCCGCTCGAGAGGCTAGAAGAGCAGCGGATGCGGCGGGGCCTCGTCTCGATCCGGCGGCATCAAGTCCACCCGATAGACCGCCCGCGCGCTGCGAAAATGCGCCTTGCTCGTTGCCGCCGCGTCGCTGTCGGCGCGCGGATCGGCGAGGAACTCGAACGGCAAGACCATATCCGCCGACCACAATTCCGCGGCAAGGATCGCCCGCACCGCTGCCCGGAAACTCTCGTGCTGCGAACTCGACAGGACCCTGTCACCCGCCTCGTCCACCACCTCCAGCAGCCAGCGACCCACACCCGTCTCCCGGAAAAGCTGGCTCACTTCTTCTCGCGCGGCTCGCGGATCGTGATGCGTCCTTCGACCGGGAAAGCTTCAAGCACAACATCAAAACCCTTGCCGTCCTTGTGCTCGAACGCCACGCCGACCTTTGTCCAAGACGCCTGATCCTTCTCTTCCTTGCCTTGATAATTTCGAACATTGTACGCGAAGTATTTTGGCTTGCTCATGATCTTAAAACCTCAAAAAGTTGCAGGTATTATTACACTACCAACTCAGTATTTAAGTTTCGCTAACAAAATCCTAGACTTGTGATTGAGCCGATTCGTTTATGCGCTCCGAAACGACAATCGTAAAGCTACAGCGCTATAGCGTTGTAGCACTTTAGTGTCATAGCGTTACGACATCACAACGCTGTAGCTTTACAATGCTATGGTGTTGCAGCGCTATGGTGTGGTAGCATTATAGTGCTACTGATTCTTTCGGAGACCTCCCGATGCTTTCCATCGCGTTCGTCACGCAAAAGGGCGGGGCGGGTAAAACCACCATCGCGGCATGCACGGCCGTCGCAGCGGCGGCGGCTGGCGAGAAGGTGATCGCCTTCGATCTCGACCCTCAAGGCTCACTCGGTTCCTGGGGCGAGCGGCGCTCCGGCACCGGCCCAAGCTTCGACAATCTGACAGTCGAGCGGTTCCCAGAAAACCGGCTGAAGGAACTCCCGGCCATCATCGAGGCGCTCGGCCGCAAGGGTTTCACCGTGGCAATCCTCGACACGGCGGGCGTCGATAACGCCACGGCTCGCATCGCCATGCAGTGCGCCGACATGTGCCTCATGCCCGCCCGCCCGTCGCGGCTCGACATCGAGGCGACCGGCGCAACCTTCCGCGCCGTCATGCGGATGGGTAAGAAGGTCTCTTTCGTCCTCAACCAATGCCCGCCGACACCCAAGAGCACGCGCGCGCTCGAAGCCGCACAGGGCCTCAAAATGCTCGGCGTCCTGGCGGACCCGATGATGACAACGCGGGCCGATTTTCAGGACGCGATTGCAGCGGGCCTGGGCGTCACGGAATATGCGCCCGAAGGGAAGGCGGCATCAGAAACCGTCGCCCTTTGGACCTGGATCGAAAAACAACTGAGAGGAATGCATGTCACGCAAGCGGCCGTCGGTTATTGATACCCTGTTTCTCGACGATGCGGCTGCGCCTGCGAACGACGCGGCGACCTCGAACGTCGTTCCCCTCAACGAACCCGCCGCCCACACTCCTCCGGCGGCTCCGCCCTCGATCCCCGCGCAACCGGCCCCGGCCGTCGTCCACGCACCGGCTGCACCGCCACGCAGCTCCAGCCGCGCCAAAAAGCGCTCCGACGTCCAGCACACGAGCATTTACATCCCGAAAGTCGCCTACCGGAAAATCCGCGAGATCGCCAACACCGAGGACCGTAAGCCGCACGACGTGATCATGCAGGGCGTCGATATGGTCCTGAAAAAATACGGCTTTCCAAGCCTAGCCGAGTACAAGAAAGCCAAATCGTAGCACTATAGCGCTATAGCACTACCGCTCCGACTGACCCGTCCCCCGGTTAAGGGGGAAAAGTCGGCTGGGCGAGCCGTGTCCCCTTTACAACCGATCAAGGTTGCCCCTTTGTTCTCGCACCGGACATCGAGCCGATTCGAGCGCAACACCTGATTTAGTATAAGTGGCCGCGACATACCCAAAATGTTGAGAGGGACAGAGCACATCAGCCGCAAGATGGTGCAGAACATCATGCGCGCCTTCGACTACGCCCGCGCACGCGGGATTCCGTTCAACGTCTATGCAGTCATCAACCTCATCGAGACGGACGCCCACGCTGCCGCGACTATCTTCGAGGCAATCCGCCACAAATACCGCGATTGGCTGAACTACAGGGCGCGCAAGCTCGGCGTGAAGCTGCCGCCAATGTACGCCTTCACCTTCGAGGCTCCCGGCAACCCGCACGTCAATTGGGTCCTGCGGGTGCCGCCGTCACTACGCGCCGAGTTCCTGCAAAAGCTGCCCAAGTGGATCGGCAAGACGCAGCAGTCACGGCCGCATGATCTCAACGTGCAGCTGATCGAGCCAGGCGGACCCTACAAGTCGCTCGCAAACTACATCTGCAAAGGCTGTGATCCGGCTTTCATCGAGCATTTCCACCTGACAGCGCTGCACGACCAGCACGGCGACCAAGGTGAATTTTGGGGCAAGCGGGCAGGGGTCAGCCCCTCGCTCAACCGATCCGCTCGCGACGCCGCCGGATATGACGCGAAACGTCGCCGCTTTGCTGGCTCCACACCGGCGCGATCAGCCTCAGCCGCGTAAAGTCCGGCCCGGCCTCCGGCTCGCAGGTACGATTTTGCTTGCAATCCCCTCTTAAAAACTATAGTTTATATGCAGGGGGAAACGTGAAAATCTACAAGCTCGAAAAGGTCGCGCAATTCACAAAGAGTGAGCGCATCAGCGACGAAACGCTCGTCAAAGCTATCGACCAAGCGCAACGCGGCCTTGTCGATGCCGAGCTCGGCTCCGGCCTCATCAAGCTCCGGGTAGCCCGACCCGGCGAAGGTAAGAGTGGCGGCTATCGGATGCTGATCGCTTTTCGATCGGGCGATCGATCGGTTTTCCTGTTTGGATTTGCAAAGAACGAGCGCGACAACATTGACTCGAAGCAACTGAAGACCCTGCGGGAAGCCTCGGTCATGTGGCTACAGGCAACCCCGCAGCAGATCGCGGCGGCAATCAGAAACGGACTTTTAATCGAGGTGCGAAATGGCAAGGACAACTAAGGGGAATGAGCGGCTAACGGCTGAATTGCTCGAAATGGCAAAGGGGATGCATGACAGCGGCATCATGCCCAAAGCCGACTATGACAAAATCACCAAGCGGCATCTCGGCGACACGGCCCGCGAGATCGCAAAGCCGCTGACCGGGAAACAAATCCGCGCCATTCGCGAAAAGGCAAAGCTCAGTCAGGCGGTCTTTGCCGATTATCTGCACCTGACAGTCGGGCATGTCTCGAAGCTCGAAACAGGCGCGGTCCCTCCGAAAGGTCCGACGCTGGTGCTGCTCAACGTCATTCAGCGCAAGGGTATCGAGGCCATCCTCTGACTCGCTGATCTGCCTAGTCTGCTTCGTACAGCCCTTTGTTCGACCCGCCGGAGGCGGGGCGATTGCGCCGCCAAGGCGCAACACTCTGACGCCCTTCGTCCCGACGCTTTCCGGTTATCACGGCGCACAGAAGCGGTCACGAGCGACGCACCGCGGCGGGACCGGAGCCACGCGCAGCGCAGCGAGCATGGCGAGGACCCACCTCTTGACGGCTTCGAGCACCGTGATTGTCTCGAAGCAAGGGAAAGGCCCCCGCAACGATCCCCCCGGGAAGCCCGTACAGCGGCCTAGATTGTGGATGACCGACGATCGCAGCCGGTCCCGAATAACGCGCCCAGCGCCACCATATCCAAGCCCACAGGCGTCTAAGATCACGGGCAGACTTCGCCCCGGTCTCTTTCATCGCTAAGCCTGCCGGTCTTTCCGCGCATGACCATGTATCGGGCCGGAATCCGGCGCCGCCGCATCGTCAAAAAAATAGAGTGCGCGCTTTAGCGCGCTCCGCTTTCTCTCACTGCCTTGCCAAGTTTTCCGAGCGCGATGAGGAAATCGGGGTCTAAACTGCTCACATCCACCATGCGCGGCTTAGAAATAGAATCTTGAATCGAGGTTCCTAACGGAATTTCGGACTTAGAAGATTTCCCAATATCGGGGCGGCAAACAGCAACTCCGGGATCACGGAAAAAGTAGCTGTTGCTCGTGCGGATGACGCGCAATCGGTTCATAGCCCGGCCAAACAGGTCAGGACCCCAATCCCGAACGCGCACCACGCGATGAACCCAAGACACCAGCCCGGCGTCCTCAAGCATCCTGATCGCCTCGGCGACGGTCGAGCGAGCGCACCCCGCGCGCTCGGCAATGGTCTCATAAGAGGGGATACAGACCCCGCTGCGGGCGTTGTGGAAACCCCACACCAAAACCTCGAGAACGGCGAACGCCTTCGCAGTGATCGCCCCATAGTGCTTGCCGGTCTCGGCACGGCGCATCAGCGCGCGCGCGCGGGTCATGACGCGCACCTTGCCGTTGCGATCGAGCGGCTGCGGTCGGCCATCACCGAAACACTTTTCGCGGCGCGGCCGTGTCTGATTCGCCCGATTAGAGGCGGGAACTGTCAATGAGAGCATGGGTCTTCCTTGGTCGAGGGTTCGACCCGCCGCAGGAAAGGCCCATGAAATCGGCACAAACGCCTCCATCAGCAGAAACGGTCAGTTTCCACTTGACGGATGCCAGCGATTTGGGGGAAATTCAGTGCTGCCAGGCTACTAAATTTTCCGCGTGATCTCCCAAATCGCGGCCGATTTTAAAGACCCGCCCTCTGTGGCGGGTTTTTCATTTTCGCGCTTCGATCTCCGAAGGTTGAAACACGCTCGTCACCATGACGCGCGTTAACTTTGAATCCTGCCAGACTTGGCCCTGATTCGTGAAGCGAATTACCGTTCCGCGGACAGAACAAGCACAACCCCTTGAGCCGACTCCGCAAATCGGATCAACATCCGCGCATGTCCTACAAGGTCCGACACGGAAAGCTCGTCAGAGAAAGCAAGCCGAAATCGGCGACCTACACGCAAGCTATGCGCGTCATGCTGAAGTGTGAGCAACTGTTCGGACCGCCCGCCGACGAGCTCGAAGGCTACACCGTGGAGCAACTCGACGAAGCCGAGACGCTCCTACGATGGGAAGATGCCTTCAACGGACGATCGAATTCCGTACACGCCTAACCGGGCGTGCGGCTCTACTACCACCAGCCGAGCGCCCGGCCTGCGAGCGCGGCGCTCACCAAGACCCCAAACAACTCGATCAGCACTTTGACGGCACTCAAAACGCGGTCGTACAGATCAGATCGATTGGACACGTCGATTCTCCGTTCGCATTCGGCGTCAGCCGGGATCGTCCCGGCCTCTGGTTGCGAAATGTCTCCACATGAGAGCGCGCCGCAACGCACCGCCGATCAAGCTGCGCCTGCTCGTCTTGATCGATAGAAAACCGGAGTTCTGAGCAACGCACTCGATCACGACAGGGGCCGAAATCGCGGCGAACTAAATGCAAGGGCAGCTTGCCCGTAGCATCGTATTGAGCAAGATTGAGCCTCCGAGCGCCTACGGAAATTTTAGGCCTGTCAGATTTGACAGGGGGGTCCGGTGCCAGAATTGGCATGGGGAGGGTGTCAGAACCTTCGCACGAAGAAATACATTGTCCCATAGTACCCATCGTATCGTGCATTACGCAGCATACGCAGGGGTCGGTGCCAGATTTGACAGGGGGTTTATGGCCCCCAACCCTTGTTGGAGAACCGGCGCAGCGCCATAGTTGTGCGCATGACGGACACCAGCAAAACCACAGGCGAGGTTGTCGCCCTTCCGCTTCCTTCGCTCTCTGCGAAAGACAAGCGGCGCGCCGAGGCCAAGTACGGCAAAGCCGTCATGGCGCACGGATACACACTTGTGCCCAACCTGATGCTGCAAGGTCAGGCGCACCTTAAGATCAGCCCGACTGCGTTTAACGTGCTTATGCAGCTGCTGTTGCATTGGTGGGATGCGAACGAGCCTCCGCACCCCTCCATCAAGCGTATCGCGCAGCGGATGAATAAAAGCCCTCGCTCCTTGTTCCGCTACTTCGATGAGTTGGAGGAGGCGGGTCTCGTTGAGAGGGAGGCTCGATATCGAGGAAAGAAGGCGCAGACGACTAGCGCTTATAAGCTGAACGGTCTGACGGCGAAGCTCAAGGAGATCGAGCCCGCCATGACGGCTGCCAAGAAATTCAAGGATAAGCGGGTGGAGAAGGCCGAAGCCGCCTCCACCGCCGCCTAGCAGCTTCGCGGCGTAGCTCAACTGGAGAGAGCGCCCGCCTTTCTACTATCCCCCTGTAGAGTAAGCACTCGGGAGGATAGGGGCGGGGAGATGCAGGTTCAAGTCCTGCCGCCGTGCCTAATAATCCATTTGTGGCGAGTCCTCTATTCATCCCGGGCGCGGCGCTTGAAAGGTAAGCCCCGCCTGAGCGGCCTCGGGATCAGCCTCCTCAGCGACGGATTACCCCCGGAGAAGACCTCCTCCGGGGGTGATTCCGTTGTTCCAGTCGAACTCTTATCGATGATTTTCGTCCGTAACCTGCGGAGTGGTGCCATCCAGGCCGCCAGAAGGCTTCGGCCCCACGCGAACGCTAATGCCACCGCCATCAAGGCTCGGGGTGCCGTTCGGCAGCGGCGGCGTGCCCGTCACCGAAGGGCTGATCGTCACCTTGTCGCTCGCGCGGATATCCGCCCCCACGGTGACCTGGCTGGGCGGCGCCAGCTGCACAGTGGGCTCCACTCGCGCCGGCGCGGGCGGCGGCGGCGGGGGCGGCAGCGGACGAGCGTAAGCTGGCGGCGGCGGAGGGGGCGGCAGCGGACGAAGATCGACATGCGGAGCGGGCGGCGGGGAAGCGGGCCGCGGCGGGGGGGTATAAACCGGCGGCGGCGGCAATGAGTGACCGAGCCTCGAGGAATCGATCAACGTACCAGCCGGTGCCCTGTAATCGGCAAAAGCGGGACCGCTCAGCGAGGCGATCAGGGCAACACTGACAAGGAAGGTCTTGTGCATCAGCTTACTCCTATATTCCCATCTGTTTAAGGCATAGTTTTTATTCCGGGAATACACATAGGTGCAGACACCTACCGTGTCAACCAAAATTTCGCTGTGAATAGTTTTTATTCCTGGCATACTAAGGTCTGCCAATCAAATATAGGATTCTATGGCGCAAATAGCGCAGCGAAATATCTCGTATTCCCAGCATCAGAAAGGAATAAGCATGTCACAGGCTGTAAAACCGCCACCTCTTCAAAGGAAAAGGATGGACCTAGACGCACCAGAGACCCTGTACAGCCCGCGGATAATAAAACTCGTCAAACTAGAGATGAGCCGCATTTGGGAGAGAGTAAAAGCGACTAAGGGCCTTACTCAAGCGCAGCTAGCCGCCGCCCTCTCTACGAGTCAAAGCGCTGTCAGCAAGCTCCTGAAGACAGACGACACACACCCGTGGACGGCCAACTACATCCTAATCTTCTGCGAGTTTTGTAACGTCAACTTAGAAGAAGAAATTCTGAAGCAACTCCCAAAACAAATTGCTCACTCTTTCGCTAACTTGGACGAAGGCATCGCCGAAACTGACGATCGCTTCCACGAAGAATGTACCGAAGCGGTGGCGCGCTACTTCCGAGATAAAGGTATTAAGCCCAAGCCAGACCAACTCTCTAAGCTTGCCGCCCGACTTGTCTCACGAGTGAAAAGAAATGCCTCAGCAGATGACATTCAAAAAGGCCTCGAGAACGTCATCCTAGAAGCTGCACTTTCATCGTAGTCGTCATGATCAGAAGGATCATCCGCAAATGTCCGACAATTCCAGAAAGGGAAGTTCTGACACGCCGGAAGCTGAAAATCCCGAGAGGCTGGCTACGGATGAAGCTTCTGTCGGGAATCACAACGTCGTTGAACCGGAAGCTTTCTCGAAGGTGAGGGACGCCATCCGGTTGGACCAGGCGATCCGCGACGCAAAGGTCTTCCAGCAAGCGGAGCGAGAAATCGCTGGCTTCTACGAAACCATGCTGGAGGAAAACTCCGAGCTTGAGGAGGAGAATCAGCGCCTTCAGAAGAAGTTGACGGAAATAGAAAGTGATCTGAATAAGAAATTGATGAAGGCCGAAACCGATCTGAGCTCGACGAGGGCAGGCTACCGACTGAAAAACCGCCGCGTCCTCAGGTTCAGCCGCACCTTAAACTATATCCTAGCCGCGATTACAGTGGGGCTGCTGGCAGATCGCATTGCTTTGAACTTCGGAACCAGAATATGGGACCTCGCTATCCGGCTTTTGCAAGGATAGGAGAGTGCTATGAGCCGTTGATCCTCTAGGGTCAACGGCGGCTGGACCACCACCACAGTCGCTTAGTGACGGCCAAGGCGAGAAGCGTCAGGACGCCAATCGCCAAAGGACCGTCGGCCGCCCCCCGTAGAATCCCCAGAACCTCAATTGACAAGTGACCCGTCATAGGACCTCCACTGTGCGAAGCCGCCTAATGTGATCACATTAGGACTGACCTCAACGCACCTCATGTGGAGAGGATAGTAGTGGGAGCACTCCGCGTCGGCCGAGAACAGACGGAAAAGGGCGAAAAGCTATTTTTCGCCCGGCTTGATTGCATGCCACAGCTTGCGGGCGCGCTCGCGAATGGTGCTCGTCGAGGGGTTTTCACCGCGGGTCGCGAGCCAACTCAGCATCGCTTTCTCGATGTCGCCCTGCCTGTCGGGAATCAAATGACCGCCGTAGAGCTGACGGCACATTTCAATCCATAAATCGTCCCACCAATCGGCCGGGGGCCGCCCTCCTTTAGGAAGTGACGCGCCGACCTCATCGGCGATCGGAACGCTATTGGGAATCCAGGGCTCGAAATCTTCCCAAGCGAATGAAACGCCGAAGGCCTGCAGGCGCACAAAGCCTTGTTTTATGTAGGTCTCAAAATCGCCAGTCGCCCAGTCCTGCGTCAAAGCGGCCTCACCTTCGGCCCACCAGAACTCCTTGGGAATTTCCTCATCTCGCGACTCTTTCTTTTCGTCCACCAAAAAGCACTCGGCTCGCGCACGAAGCAAGCCAGCATACGCGCGTTTGCAAATGAACCGTTGCGTGAGATAGTCGCTGTTATGGATAGGCTTTAAAAAGCGCAGCGTTTCGCGCGTCGATATCCATACTGGTTTGTCTTTTGTCATCGCCTAAACAATCTTAGCCGCAAGCTGCTGCGCGTCGAGTTGCTCGCGCCGGACCTCTTGAGCAAGGCGCATGATCGTCCAACGGCTCACGTTGTAGGACCGCGCGATGTCTTGATCACTTTCCTCGCCCGCTCTGACGCGCGCCAGAATTTCGCGGCGCTGATGGTGGGTGAGCTTCGGTTTCCGACCGAGCTGGACACCGGCTTCCTTCGCGCGCCTGGTGCCCTCCCGCGTGCGCTCTAGGATCAACTCGCGCTCAAACTCGGCGATACCGGCCAACAGCGTGACCATGAGACGGCCGTGCGGCGTAGTGGTGTCGGCCCAAGTCTCCGCAAGTGATCGAAAGGCGGCATTCCGGCTGCTGATGGTGGCAAGGGTGTTGAGAAGGTCCCGGGTCGATCGCGCCAGGCGATCGAGCCTGGTGACGATAAGCACGTCTCCGGCGTCGAGCTTGGCAATCACCCGCCGCAACTGGTCGCGCGAGCCAATGGCTCCGCTCGCCGTCTCGCTGAAAATCCGTTCCGCCCCGGCCGCCTTCAACTGCTCGACTTGCGCATCGAGGCTCTGGCCGGTCGTCGATACCCGTGCATAGCCAAAAATCATGCTTTATTTTGCACGTAGGATTCTGCACTTTCAAGCGCAAACGTATTCAAGTACTTACTGAATAGTGCAAAAAGATCAAATTTTGCACCATCTTGCTGCACCTTGACCCGATCGGCATCGAGCGGAATCTCAGACCATAATCCCAATCAGACAGGCGACGGTGTGACTGGTCCTCGACGAATAGACGACAACAAAGAGCCGGAACCGCCGATCCGCCGCACTCGTTCCACTGAGCGCGCTCCACGCGTCAGTCAATTAACTAAGCGCTTTCAGAGTGAGAAGGCCGAGCGCAACAAGACCGCTCGCGATGCCGCCGTATATCTCTTGAGGAGATGTTTCGAGGAGAGACTCACCGACGCCGACGCCGCCTCGACCCTAGACGACATCCAACTCAAATACCGCGATTGGAACCCGACTGACTCAAGAAACGTACTGTCCAACCTCAGTTGGGGGATAATAACAAACGAAAGTGGTCAGTTTGAAATCGTCGCTGACATAGGATCGTCAAGAACCCGTCTCGTCAGTTACCGAATAAGCCTTCAACCCAACAACCACGACCATCGCGACCTATATTTCCGGGCCCGAGCGGCTGGCCTACTAGCGATAGACCTTCTCAACAACTGGATATTGCAACCACAGACGGCGGTCACCAGCGACGAAAAGGACGACGGATATACGCCGACACCCGACTTTGAGGAAAGTATTGTCGAGCTGCATGTCCTTCGATATTATGGTTTTCCGAACTATGAGGACGCCCCTAGCGACGATTACGACGTGCCAGAGACCGCCATAACAGAAAACGAATTTCGCGAGCTAGCCCGCGAGACCGCTCAGCTCACGAGCGCGCGCCTGATCGACGAAAAGCCCTTCACTCTCCTGTCTCCCGATGAGATCAAGGAAGTGATCGCGCACGGCAAAAAGAATCCGTGGAGCAAGCGCCACAAGCGAGGTTGGCCGTACCACACCAACGCTTTCAAGTTTCTGCACATCACCTATCGGAGATGGGTGAACCGAGGTCTATCGCGCGATGTAATCGCGAAGGCTGATCCCGGTCTCTATTCCGCTCTTAACGTCAAAATCAGCAAGACGCCTGAGGGACTGCCTCAATGGCTCGACGTGCCAACCGGCGCAGAGGCTCGCATGCGGGCCATCAAAGACCCGAGCGACCGGGAGAAGCTGAAAATCACGCGATCTGTAATGCGTGATCTCAAGCGAAAATACGGGCCGTCGCAGGTTTGATATTTTCCAAGAACATTTGACTTTATTTTCTGAGAACTATTGACATTGCTTCGCATGTCCCTGACAGTGCGAGAACGCCGCCTCATATTTTGACGCGGCTGCCGCGCATTTCTGCGCTTTCGTCCGCGCGGCCCTGCTC
>NZ_CAFJ01000019.1 GCF_000239795.1 Bradyrhizobium sp. STM 3809
CCCACCTTTTCGTATTGACGCTTCCCGATTTCGAGCGGAGTGTTGTTCCCGCAGCGTCAGAATAGGCGCGCATAAAAATCTTGGAGGAAATGAATGAAGCGGATCGCGCTGGCCGCGGGCCTCGCTATTCTTGCATCACACGGTGCGAGCGCGCAGAGCGCCGATCAGTTGGTCAAGGGTGCAACTGATACGGGGAATGTTCTCAACTACGGCATGGGCTATAATCTGCAGAGGTTCAGCCCGCTGACGCAGATCAACAAGGACAACGCCAAGAACCTCGTTCCGGTCTGGAACTACAGCTTCGCCGACGACCGCAGCGAAGAGTCTCAGCCGCTGGTATACCAGGGTGTCCTCTACGTCACGACGCACAACGCGACGATGGCGGTCGATGCCAAGACCGGCAAGCAGATCTGGAAGAGCAAGATCGAATATCCCGCGGAGACCCCGCGTGTTGTCTGCTGCGGCATCATCAACCGCGGTGCCGCGCTGTATGACGGCAAGGTTTTCCGCACCACGCTCGATGCCAATGTGATCGCGCTCGATGCCAAGACCGGCAAGGAGCTGTGGCGCCAGAAGGCGGCCGACATCAAGGAAGGCTACTCGATGACGGTCGCGCCGCTCGTCGCCGACGGCGTCGTGCTGACCGGAATCTCCGGCGCGGAGTTCGGCACCCGCGGCTTCATCGACGGCTGGGATCCGGCGACCGGCAAGCATCTGTGGCGCACGCACACCGTCCCGACCCCGGATGAACCCGGCGGCGACACCTGGAAGGGCGACACCTGGAAGCTGGGCGGTGGCTCGACCTGGATCACCGGCTCCTACGATCCCGAGCAGAACACCGTGTTCTGGGGCGTCGGCAATCCCGGCCCGTTCAACGCAGCGGTGCGCCCGGGCGACAACCTCTACACCTGCTCGGTGCTCGCGCTCGATCCGAAGACCGGCAAGATGAAGTGGCACTTCCAGTTCTCGCCGAACAATCCGTTCGACTATGACGCGGTCGCGGAGATGGTGCTTGCCGACATGAACGTCGAGGGCAAGCCGACCAAGGTGCTGATGAACGCCAATCGCAACGGCTTCTTCTATGTGCTCGATCGCACCAACGGTAAGCTGCTGGCGGCCAACCCCTACGTCAAGGTGAACTGGGCCTCCAGCATCGATCTCAAGACCGGCAAGCCGGTCGAGACCGATGTCACGCGCGACGCACGCGAGGGCAAGAAGGTCACGGTCTATCCGTCGATCCTCGGCGGCAAGAACTGGGAGCCGATGTCGTTCAATCCGCAGACAGGCCTCGCCTATGCCAACACCCTCGTGTTCGGCGGCCACTACAAGACCGAGCCCGCGACCTACAAGGCCGGCGAGTGGTACCTCGGCATGGACCTGACCGACCTCTGGGATTGGCCGGAGGGCCCGCGCGGTCAGCTGAAGGCTATCGACCCGATGACCGGCAAGACCAAGTGGGAGCAGCCGAGCGACATTCCGCGCTTCTCCGGCGTGCTGTCGACGGCGGGCGGCGTGGTATTCTCGGGCAAGCTGACCGGCGAGTTCGAAGCCTTCGACGCCGACAGCGGCAAGAAGCTCTGGCAGTTCCAGACCGGCTCCGGCATCGAAGGCCAGCCCGTGACCTGGCAGCAGGACGGCGTGCAATACGTGGCCGTGACGTCCGGCTACGGCGGCGTCTACTCGCTGTTCTCCGGTGACGAGCGCCTCGCCAACGTTCCGGCAGGCGGCTCGCTGTGGGTCTTCGCGGTCAAGAACTAAGTACGGATTGCGCGTGACCCAACACATGTTCATGAGGACGGCGGCGACGTTCGCCGCCGTCGTCGCGATGTCGGCCGTGCTCTCCGCGGCCGCCATCGCTCAGCAGCAGGACGACAGCGCTGCACACAGCGCAATCGATCTCGGCAAGACGACCTTTGCCCAGAAGTGCTCGCATTGCCATGGTCCCAACATGGTGAATTCCGGCACCGTCACGCCGGACCTTCGCAGGTTTCCGGACGATCAGCCGCGTTTCGTCACGACGGTGAAGCAAGGCAAGAACGGCCGTATGCCGCCCTGGGGTGACATTCTCAGCGACGACGAGATTACCGCGCTCTGGGCCTATGTCTCGAGCCGGAGAACGCAATGATGCGCCGTCTTGCATGTTGGACGGTCGCCTTGTTGATTTCGACAGCGTCATCAGCGGCGCAGGCCGCTGGTGACGTGCTGCGCATTTGTCTGGACGAGAATCTCCCGCCGTTCTCGCTCCACCAACGTGGCAAGCCCGGCAACGGATTTGACGTGCTGCTCGGCCAGGCGATCGCTGATCGCCTTGGCAAGAAGCTCGAAATTCAATGGTTCGAGAGCAAGCTCGACGAGGATTCGAGCCCGGCCCTCGAGGCGAACGCCCTGCTCTCCGATGGCCGGTGCTCGCTGCTGGCCAGCTACGCTTTCACACAGGATGGGCTGGTCGCGCCCGGAGTCAAAACGGCGAAGCTGCCCGACTTCGATGGTGCCACACGTGACGACCGCCGGCAGCGCATTCCGCTGGGTACGCTGACGCCGAGCAAGCCCTACATGTTCTCGACGCTGACGGTCGTTCTCGGGCCCGCCGCGAAACAGCGCCAGATCCGCGATATCGGCGATCTCGCCGGTCTCAGGCTCGCGATCGAGAGCGGCACGCTGGCCGACGCGATCCTCATGACCTTCGACAAGGGCCGCCTGATCGACGACATCACCCATCTGATTCCGACGCGTGATGATCTGCTGGGCGCGCTCGAACAGGGAAAGTTCGACGCGACGCTGCTCGACAGCCGACGCTTCGATGCGTATCGGGCGGCTCATCCGGAGAGCAAGCTCGCGCCCTCCGGCTACAGCTATCCGATCGGCGTCAACCGCGGCTATGTCGGGCTGTCGAGTTCAGCCGAGTTGCTGGCCGCCGTCGATAAGTCGTTGAACGATCTCATTGCGTCCGGCACTCTGGCTGATCTGGCCCGCTCCGCCGGCCTGACCTATCTGCCGCCGCGCGAGCCGGCGATCCTGGGCGACGCGTTCCAGAAAATCATTCGCAGCGGCGCGCGCTAGCGCCGCTGCGGGCTCCGCCGCTGAAGGCTCAATCTGAAGGCTCAATCGGCGCGGGCCGCGATCTTGTGGACCGACGACGGCACGACGCCGAAATACTTTCGGAACACGCGGCTGAAGTGTGATGAGCTGGAAAAGCCCCAGGAGAACGCGACGTCAGTGATCGTCTTGCCGCTCTGGGTCTCCAGCTCCTGGCGGCAGTGTTGCAGCCGCGCTCGCCAGATATAGTCGCTGACCGTCATGCCACGATCGCTGAACACCATGTGGAGATACCGCTTGGTGCAGCCCAGGGCGGCCGAGATCTGGTCGATGCAGAGGTCGGGATCGCGAAGGTGCTCGCGGATAAAGGCCTGCGCGCGCACATAGACGGCTTCGGGTCCTCCCCGGTCGAGCATGTTGTCCGCTTCCCGCAGCGGTAGCAGCAACAGATCGATCAGCGATTCGGCGACGCCGACGGCCGAGTTCGGGGTGAGCCGGGTCGCCTCGTCGAAGGCCGAATGCGTCACGTCGTGCGCAATGCGACCGGTCCCGCTCCGCGCCGACAGCTTGTAGGCCGGCATCTTCTCGGACCGGAAGCCGCGCTCCTGCAACAGCTCCTTGGGAACGATCACCACGTCATGACGCGTCAGCGCCGGGCTGATGATCGTGTGCGGCGTGGACACATCGTAAGCGAGGCAATCGCCGGGACCGATCTCGATCTGGCGGCCTTCCTGTTCGAAATAGGAGATTCCATAAGTCTGGAACAGAATCTTGATGTACGGGTGCGCCACTTTCTGCGCGCGCGCATAGGTATGCGCGATGCGGTGCTGGCTTGCTTCAATCTGGCACAGCTTCAAGCGGGAAACCGTGGTGAAGTTGATGCGCCCCTCGAATGAGGCGCCCTCCAGCGGATCGACATCGAAACGTCCGCAGAGATCGGTCAGTGCATCTGACCAACGCTGGATCTGACTCTTGGGTGAGAACCCCGAGGTAGTAAGCGAGCGGATCGTATCGGACATCTTCATCCACCGATTCAAGATCGAGACGCAACGGGTCCGCCGCAGGACGGCGGATGAGAGTGCTGCCAGATTACTCCGATTTTAAGGCCGCGGTATCCCTCGCGACACATCAGTTCCATAAAACGCCCCCAATGATCCTCCGCCTTCATTCTTGTAAGGTCAAGGAAAACATCAACCTTCGGTGGAACGCCCTTCTGAAAATTGATGCTACGCAGCAAGAATGAGCCTCATGTTGCGGACCAGCAAAGCAGATTCTCCTTCAAAAACTTCTCGTCGCTTCACTCTTGAGCAAGCGCTTTTCTCTTTTGGGCAAGTTTCCCGATCCGGAAGTGGATAATCAATGATGCCGAAAACGAATACTGGGCCGCGTGATGCGGAACCTCAGTTGAACCCGGGAGGAAAGACGATGCGAAGAGTGCTACTCGCAACATGTCTGACGTCAGTCGCGGCGCTCGCCGCGGGTGGCGCATTTGCCAGCGAAGAGCTGGTCAAGATGTCGGCCAACCCGAAGGACTGGGTGATGCCGGCTGGCGACTACGCCAACACGCGCTACTCCAAGCTCAACCAGATCAACGCCCAGAACGTCGGCAAGCTGCAGGTCGCGTGGACCTTCTCCACCGGCGTGCTGCGCGGCCACGAGGGCGGACCGCTCATCGTCGGCAACATGATGTATGTGCACACGCCGTTCCCGAACAAGGTGTATGCGCTCGATCTGGCCAACGACAACAAGATCGTCTGGAAGTACGAGCCGAAGCAGGATCCGAACGTCATTCCGGTGATGTGCTGCGACACGGTGAATCGCGGCGTCGCCTATGGTGACGGCAAGATCTTCCTGCATCAGGCCGACGACAAGCTCGTCGCGATCGACGCCAAGACCGGCCAGCACGTCTGGACCGCGGTCAACGGCGATCCGAGCAAGGGCCAGACCGGCACCTCGGCTCCGCTCGTCGTCAAGGACAAGGTCCTGGTCGGCACGTCCGGTGGCGAGTTCGGTGTCCAGTGCAGCATGACCGCTTACGACATCAAGAGCGGCAAGCAGGTCTGGAAGGCCTATTCGGAAGGTCCGGACGATCAGATCCTGTTTGACGCGAACACCACCTCGCTCGGCAAGCCGGTCGGCAAGGACTCCAGCCTGAAGACCTGGCAGGGCGATCAGTGGAAGACCGGCGGCGGCTGCACCTGGGGCTGGGTCTCCTACGACCCGCAGCTCGACATGGTGTATTACGGCTCGGGCAATCCCTCGACCTGGAATCCCAAGCAGCGTCCGGGCGACAACAAGTGGTCGATGACGATCTTCGCGCGCAATGCCGACACCGGCGTCGCGAAGTGGGTCTATCAGATGACGCCCCACGACGAGTGGGACTATGACGGCGTCAACGAGATGATCCTGTCGGACCAGGCGATCAACGGCCAGCCGCGCAAGCTGCTGACGCACTTCGATCGTAACGGTCTCGGTTATACACTCGACCGCGCCAGCGGCGAGCTGCTGGTCGCCGAGAAGTACGATCCGAAGGTCAACTGGACCACCGGCGTCGACATGGACAAGAACTCGGCGACCTATGGCCGTCCGAAGGTCGTCGATCAATACTCGACCGACAAGCAGGGCGAGGACGTCAACACCAAGGGCATCTGCCCGGCCGCGCTCGGCACCAAGGACGAGCAGCCGGCGGCCTACTCGCCGGACACGCAGCTGTTCTACGTCCCCACCAACCATGTCTGCATGGACTACGAGCCCTTCAAGGTGAGCTACACCGCAGGTCAGCCCTATGTCGGCGCGACCCTGTCGATGTATCCGCCCCAGGGTGAGACCAACATGGGCAACTTCATCGCCTGGGACGGCAAGACCGGCAAGATCGCTTGGTCGAACAAGGAGCCGTTCTCGGTGTGGTCGGGCGCCCTCGCAACGGCCGGCGGCGTGGTGTTCTACGGCACGCTGGAAGGCTACCTCAAGGCGGTCGATGCCAAGACGGGCAAGGAGCTCTACAAGTTCAAGACTCCGTCCGGCATCATCGGCAACGTCACGACCTATGAGGCCGGCGGCAAGCAGTACGTCGCGGTGCTCTCGGGCGTCGGTGGCTGGGCCGGCATCGGTCTCGCGGCAGGCTTGACCGATCCGACGGCAGGTCTCGGCGCGGTCGGCGGCTATGCGGCACTGAGCAACTACACCGCTCTCGGCGGCGCGCTCACCGTGTTCTCGCTCCCGCAGTAAGCTTGGTCTCCTGCTCCGGCGCATGGATCTCCTCCATGCGCCGGTTCGCCTACACCAAAAAATTAAGGGAAAACGCCCTTGCGTAGAATCTGGTTTGCGGTCGCCACGGCGCTGAGCCTGGCAACCGGCGGGATGACTGTCGCCGGAAATGCCTGGGCTGAAGGCCCCGGAGATCCAACGGCCGTGAAATCCGAAGACGGAAAGTACTTCGATAAGGACGGCAATCCGACCTACA
Organism: Bradyrhizobium sp. STM 3809; assembly: GCF_000239795.1. Lineage (GTDB taxonomy): Bacteria > Pseudomonadota > Alphaproteobacteria > Rhizobiales > Xanthobacteraceae > Bradyrhizobium. Next base: position 6,500 of record NZ_CAFJ01000019.1, read on the forward strand.
AGGTGGCCGCCGACGGAACGGTCGATTGGTACACCTACTCCGGATACCGCCGCTATCACTCGGAGTGCCATGTGTGTCACGGCCCGGACGGCATGGGATCGACCTACGCGCCTGCGCTGAAGGACTCGGTCAAGAACATGAGCTACGGGGACTTCCTCGGCGTCGTCGCGAGCGGACGCAAGAACGTCAGCACGTCCCAGGAGAACGTCATGCCCGCGTTCGGCGATAATCCGAATGTGGCCTGCTACATGGATGACCTGTATATCTATCTTCGCGCCCGCAGCAATGATGCCGTGGGACGCGTTCGCCCGGCCAAGCACGAGGACAAGCCGCCAGCCTATACGGAAGCGGAGAACTCCTGCATGGGCAAGAAATGACCGACGAAGGCCGCGCTCTGGGCAGGGTCGCGGCCTTGAGAGACTGAAACAGGAGTTTGAGACATGAAGACGCGCGCCGCGGTCGCTTTCGAAGCCAAGAAACCGCTGGAGATCGTCGAGGTCGACCTCGAGGGACCGAAGGCCGGCGAGGTGCTGGTCGAGATCAAGGCGACCGGCATCTGCCACACCGATGCCTACACGCTCGACGGTTTCGACAGCGAGGGCATCTTCCCCTCGATCCTCGGCCATGAGGGCGCCGGCATCGTGCGCGAGGTCGGACCCGGCGTGACCTCGGTCAAGCCCGGCGACCACGTCATTCCGCTCTACACGCCGGAATGCCGCCAGTGCAAGAGCTGCCTCAGCCGCAAGACCAATCTCTGCACCGCGATTCGCGCGACGCAGGGCAAGGGCCTGATGCCCGACGGCACCTCGCGCTTCAGCTACAAGGGCCAGACCATCTATCACTACATGGGCTGCTCGACCTTTGCCAACCACACCGTGCTGCCGGAGATCGCAGTCGCCAAGATCCGCGAGGACGCCCCGTTCGACAAGAGCTGCTACATCGGTTGCGGCGTCACGACCGGCGTCGGCGCGGTCGTCAACACGGCGAAGGTCACGCCGGGCTCGAATGTCGTGATCTTTGGCCTCGGCGGCATCGGCCTCAATGTGATCCAGGGTGCCCGGATGGCGGGTGCCGACAAGATCATCGGCGTCGACATCAACGACAGCAAGGAGGAATGGGGCCGTCGCTTCGGCATGACCCATTTCGTCAATCCGAAGAAGGTCACCGGCGACATCGTCCAGCACCTTGTCGCGCTCACCGATGGCGGCGCCGACTACACCTTCGACTGCACCGGCAACACCACCGTGATGCGCCAGGCGCTCGAAGCCTGCCATCGCGGCTGGGGCGAATCGATCATCATCGGCGTCGCCGAGGCCGGCAAGGAGATCGCGACTCGTCCGTTCCAGCTCGTCACCGGGCGAGTCTGGAAGGGCACCGCGTTCGGCGGCGCGCGCGGGCGCACCGACGTCCCCAAGATCGTCGACTGGTACATGAACGGGAAGATCGAAATCGACCCGATGATCACCCACACGCTCAAGCTCGAAGACATCAACAAGGGCTTCGACCTGATGCATGAGGGCAAGTCGATCCGTTCCGTCGTCGTGTTCTGACCCGAGCCACGCAAAACTGAGGAGGATTGCGCCATGACTGTCCAC
>NZ_CAFJ01000018.1 GCF_000239795.1 Bradyrhizobium sp. STM 3809
CCCATTGACCGGGCGAGATCCATACGCCATGCGATGTGAACAGCAGCACTACGATCGCAAAGCCGGCGGGATTGAAGACGTGCTTGCCGTCGATGCGCAGCACGAATTTCGCGGCGATCGCGATGGCGGCGGCCGCCGCATGCAGCCAGAGCGCGTCCGCCCGCAGCAGCAGGCTGAGCGACAGGCCGGTGATGAGCGGCGACCTGAGATCGAGCGGCGTTCCGCTGAGGCGGCAGCCGATCACCTGCGTGACCAGGGCGGTCGTGACCGCGATGACGCTCGCTGCCGGCCGCGCGCCGAAATCGATCATGGCGAAATTGATCGCCAGCAGCGTGGCCAATGCCGCGATCTGGAAATAGCGGGCATCGGGCAGCCGCCATGGTCGGGCCAGGGCCTGCATGCGAACCTCCGGGCGTGTCTTGCCGCGCCATTCGTCGCCGCCAGTCGGCAACCGGTTCAATCCTGATTTGCTCGCGGCGGCGCCGGGCGGCAAAAGGTGAATGAACGACAGGCGAAGCGGCCGGGACGGGCTGCGGACAAGAACAATGGGAGCGAACATGAACGGATTGACGATCGCGCCGGGCACGGTGACGCCGTTCGACGGCATGGACGTGCCGTGGCTGCTGAAGCTGCGCAGCGAGGTCAGGCGTGACCATCCGTTCCTGATCTGGGCGCCGTTCGACGCGCCGGCGCGGCGATGGAGCTATGGCGAGTTTCACGACCGCGTCGGCGCGCTCGCCGCGGGCCTCGTCAAGCGCGGCATCAAGCCGGGCGACGCGGTGCTGATCCATCTCGACAATTGCGTCGAGGCGATGCTGGCCTGGTTCGCCTGCGTCGAGCTCGGCGCACTCGCGGTCACCACCAACACCCGCTCCGCCGCCGCCGAGATGAGCTACTTCGCCGATCACTGCCGCGCGGTCGCCGCGATCACCCAGCCGGCCTATGCCGAGATGATCTCGGCGCATTGCCGCGGCATCCGCTGGCTCGCCGTGATCTCGCATGATCCGGGGCAGCCGGACGCAACGGCGGTCGGCGTGGGCGACCGGTTCGAGACGCTGTTTGCCGACAGCGCCGACCGGCCGCGGCGCGCCACCGATCCGCTGGCGCCGTGCAGCGTGCAGTACACGTCGGGGACGACGTCGCGGCCGAAGGCGGTGCTGTGGACGCACGCCAATGCGCTGTGGGGCGCCAAGGTCAATGCCGTGCACGAGGACCTGCACCGGGGCGACGTGCACCAGACCTATCTGCCGCTGTTCCACACCAATGCGCTGGCCTATTCGATGCTGGCCACGCTGTGGGTCGGCGCCACATGCGTGATCCAGCCGCGCTTCTCGGCGAGCCGGTTCTGGAGCGTCGCGCGCGAGCATGGCTGCACCTGGACCTCGACGATCCCGTTCTGCATGAAGGCGCTGCTCGACCAGGAGGTGCCGAACGACCACAGATTCCGGCTGTGGGGCACTGCGGTCTCGGAGCCGACGGCGTTCGCGAAATTCGGCATCAAGATCATCGGCTGGTGGGGCATGACCGAGACCATCACCCACGGCATCGTCGGCGACGTCGACCAGCCCAACACGCCGATGTCGATCGGCCGCGCCGCGCCGGAATACACCATCCGCATCACCGATGATGACGGCAGGCCGACCGCGGTCGGCGACACCGGCAATCTCGCCATCAAGGGCGTGCCCGGCCTGTCGCTGTTTTCAGAGTATCTCTACAACGCGGAAGCGACCCGGACGAGCTTCGATGCCGACGGCTTCTTCCTTACTGGCGACCGTGTCACGCGGCTTGACAACGGCTTCATCAAGTTCGGCGATCGCACCAAGGACATGCTGAAGGTCGGCGGCGAGAACGTCGCGGCGTCCGAGATCGAGCAGGTGATCATCACCGTGCCCGGTGTGCGCGAGACCGCGGTCGTCGCCAAGAAGCACCCGATGCTCGACGAGGTGCCGGTGGCCTTCGTGATCCCGCAGGCCGGCGTCGCGCGCGAGGAGCTGGCCGACAAGGTGCTGGCCGCCTGCCGTGCCGGGCTCGCCGACTTCAAGGTGCCGCGCGAGGTGAAGCTAGTCGACGAGATGCCGCGCTCGACGCTCGAGAAGGTCGCCAAGGCCGAATTGCGCAAGCTGCTCGACTGAGGAGCGCGCCGCGGGGCTCAGCGCATCGTCACGCGCACCGGCAGCGTCTTCGGTCCGTTCACGAAGGTCGCCTGCGTCATCTTGACCGGGCCGTCGAGCGACAGCGAGGTCAGGCGCGGCAGCAGCTCCTCGAACAGGATGCGCATCTCGAGCTTGGCGAGATGCTGGCCGAGGCACAGATGCGCGCCATAGCCGAACGCGACGTGTCGGTTCGGCTTGCGGTCGCTGCGGAACGCGTCGGGATCGTCGAACACGGCCTCGTCGCGATTGCCCGAGGCATAGCACAGCATCAGCCAGTCGCCCTTCGCGATCCGGCGGCCGCCGAGCTCGGTGTCGGCGGTCGCGCTGCGCATGAAATGCTTGACCGGCGTCATCCAGCGGATCGCCTCGTCGACGAGCCCCGGGATCAGCTCCGGATCGGCCTTCACGCGCGCGAACTGATCGGGATCCTCGGCCAGCGCCCAGATCGCCCCGGCCGTCGAAGACGACGTCGTGTCGTGGCCGGCGGTCGCGACGATCATGTAGTAGCTGGTGCGGTCATGCAGCGGCATCTCCTCGCCATTGATCCTGGCATTGGCGATGACGGTGGCGAGGTCGTCGCGCGGATGGGCCCGGCGGTCCGCGGTGATGCGCTCGAAATAGGCGGCGAAATCGGCGACCACAGCCTGCAGCATGGCGGCGAACACCTCGGCCGACAGCGCCTCGCGCACCCGCGCCGTGTCGGGATCCTGCGGGCCGAACAGCTCCTGCGTCAGCTTGAGCATGCGCGGCTCGTCGGCCTCGGGCACGCCGAGGATCTCCATGATCACGTGCAGGGGATAGCCGAGGGCGACATCGGCGACGAAATCGCAGGCGCCGCCATTGGCCGCGGCCTTCGCGGCCATGCGATCGACGGTCGCCCGGGCGATCTCGCGGATGCGCGGCTCGAATTTGGCGATGTTGGCCGGCATGAACCAGCCCTGCGTCAGCGCGCGATATTTCGGATGATCCGGTGCGTCCATCTGCACCAGCGAGCGCACCAGATTGGGCTGGCCGGTGATCTTGTGGACGCGCTCCAGCACCGCCTTGTTAGTCAGGGTCGTGGCCCGGTCGGCGTTGTGGAACAGGTCGTTCTGCCGGCTGATGTTGAGAATGTCGGCGTGCCGCGTCACCACCCAGAACGGGTCGAAGGTCTCGAGCTCGGCCCGGCCGAGCGGATTGTTGGCGCGCAGCCAGCGATAGGCGTCATGGATGCGGTGGTCGGCGTAGCACGCGGGATCGACCAGGGTGGCCGCGATGTCGGCCGGAATGACCTCGTCAGCCAATGCCGCGCTCATGCCGATCCCCCCGCCTGCTTCCTCGATGGCGGGTAGGATAGTGCGCAGCTGCAACCAGGCACTTGCGTCCAGCTGCTAGCGACAGATTAGCGCGAAAGTCTCAATGCGCGCCCATCGCGACCGGACGGAACGCCTGCAGGAGCTGCTGGTCGAGCTTCGGACCCATGTTCTCCATGATCTGGAACGCGCGCGCATGGGTGAAGGCCGGCCGGTAGGCGCGGTTCTCGATCAGCGCCGCATAGATGTCGACGATCGTGGTCAGGCGCACGATGTCGCTGATCTGCTCGCTGTGCAGCGCGTCCGGATAGCCGGAGCCGTCGAGGAATTCGTGGTGATGCAGGATCACGTCGAGCATCTCCGGCGGGAAGCAGCCCTGCCGCAACAGAGCCTCGTAGCCGCGGCGCGGATGCTGGCGCAACAGCGCGATCTCCTCGGCCGTGAGCTTGCCCTGCTTGTCCAGGATCGCGACCGGGATGAACGCCTTGCCGACATCGTGCAGCAGCGCCGCGCGCACCAGCCGGCGCTGATCGTCCTCGCGCATGCCGAGATGAATCGAAAAACCGACCGCAAGCCCGGTCACGAACAGACAATGCCGATACGTGTCGTTGTGATGGCAGCCGACCACGGTCATCCACTCGCGCAGCGACGAATGCTTGATCGCCTTGAGGATCTTGTTCTCGGCCGCGACGATGTCCTCCATCGTCAGCGGGATGCCGGCCGGCAGCTTCTCGAAGATCTTGGCCATCACCGCCTGCGCCGCTTCGACGCCGCGGTTGAGCAGCTTGCCGCGATCGGACTCGTCGTAGCCGTCATCGGCCGGCAACGCCGAGCGGACCCGCTGCAGCACGTCTGCGGCGCTGAAGGGACGCGCGATGGTGTCGGTCGCGCCCAGCGCCCAGGCCTGCATCGTGGCATGATGCAGCGCCTCGGCCAGCACGAACAGGCGCGGCACGTCGCTATAGGCGCGCGAGGACAGCTTCTTGCGCACCCGCTGCACGCTCTCGGGCGAGCGCAGGTTGATATCGACGATGACGCCGGAAAAGCGGTTGCCGGGATTTTCGGGAATGTCGGTGGTCGGCATCAGGTCGACGTCGCCGACGGAGCGCAGGATGCGCGCCAGCTCGCTGCTCTGGTCGCCGCGATCGGACGCGAGCAGGAGATGGCGCCTGGTCGCGGTCTGGGTCACGGTCTGCTTGGCTGTCGCGCTCATACGTGCTCGCCCCTGTCGGTTTGCTGCCCCTGCAAGCTACTTGGATACGGGTTCGACGCGGCTTAATCCGATCACTCAAGCTGTCTGCTTTCGGGTGAGCGAAGGGTTAAGACAATCGCTCAAATTGTGTGATGCCGGCGGCTCACTCCCGGACAAACGAAAACCGCCGGAGAGGATCTCTCCGGCGGTTCCGAACTGGTCTTTGTCAGGTGGGCGGGTCAGGCCTTCATCGCCGCCTTCACCGCCTCCGCGGTGATCGGCAGCGATCGCAGCCGGGCA
>NZ_CAFJ01000017.1 GCF_000239795.1 Bradyrhizobium sp. STM 3809
AGGATCGGCTGGCCGGCGCTCTGCGCCGCCTTGAAGGCCGCGTCCGTATAGGGGGTGGTCTCGACGGCCGAGGCCGTCCCGAGCCCGCTGGCAATGAAAGCCGCAGCCACCGCTGCAGTGGCAAAGAACCTGCGCGAAATCATCATGATGAACCCCGATCCCTGCGTTGCGACAGGCAGCCGATGGCAAGTGCAGCCAAGCCGCCGCAACTCGTTACGGGCGGGGCCGCGGCCACGTTACGCGCCGACGCAGGAAATTTTCCGTGAAGACCGGTCCTAGCGAACCACGCCTGACGTGAACCCGGCGCGGCGGCGGGGCGGCTTGATCTCCTTCTTCAGGAAGCAGTGCGCCTCCTTGCCGGCATAGCCGGGCCGCGCAAACGTCCAGGCGCGGCATTTGTTGTCGCCCGTGCAAGCGGCCTTGCAGATCTCCTCGGCATCGGCGGCCTTCTCGTCCTTCTTGTCCGGCGCCTTGGTGTCGCCAGCCTTGTCGGCGGCCTTTTCAGCAGGCTTCTCGATCTTGTCGTTGGCCTTGAGATCGGTGGTCTTGATGTCGAAGCTGCGATAGTCGCCGCCCGGGCGATCGATCGAGGTTTCGACGGCGTCGTTGCGGATCTCGACCACGCCCGCGCCGCGTACGCCGGAGACGCAGCAATTGTCGGGAACCCGGGCCGGCACGGTGTTCTTCAGCCAGCACACGGCCCCGGCTTCCATGACCGTCGGATAGTTGAAGCTCCACGCGCGGCAGCGCCGGTCGTGCTCACACAGCAGGGCACAATCGGCCGGGTCGCCCGACTCGATCGGCGCGCTCATGTAGTCGCCGCCGGGGCGGTCGGAATAGGTCTGGGCCGACGCGGACGTTAGGCAGGCAGCGGCAATCAGGCCCACGCCGACGCGCAGCCATGCCCCGATCAGGCGCCCCGCGCGCCGCCGCTGAACCATTGGACCCATTGTTAACGTTCGCGTTTTTCTGGCGTGTTCTTGGACCGTCATTTGATGGCCACGAACCTGTATGGCCGATGAACAGATCCCACAGACCGGAAGGGCCGGAGCCAAGACAACGGACAGGACCGTCAAAACGGACGCGAGACACATCACGAAACAAATAGCGATCAACGCCATGCTGACGGCGCGGCGACTCCGGCGCGACGCCCGCGATCAACCGGGCAACGCGCGTTGGTGGAGATGCCTAGCTCAGTCGCGGACGATCAGAACGCGTATTCATCGTAGGCCGGCTCGACCGAACCGTGCCAGGGACCGTTGAACTTCTCCAGCATCTCGTCGGCCGGCGAGCGGCCGCAATCGATGATCTGGTCGAGCGGCTCGAGGTAGCGGCTCTCGTCGCGGCCGAGATGATCGACGCGGTTGCGGCGGCGCAGGCCGTGATGCGCCAGCGTCAGGCAGTCCTTGGCGACCTCGAACACATAGCGATTGCGGATGCGCGCCTTGAAGCCGAGTCGCGGAACGTCATCGCGCAGATTCTGGCGCTCGAACGCGGTCCAGTCCTTGACCAGGTCCCAGGCGGCGTCGAGGCTGGTGTCGTCATAGAGCAGCCCGACCCAGAACGCGGGCAGCGCCGGCAGCCGGCCCCAGGGCACGCCGTCGGCGCCGCGCATTTCCAGATAGCGCTTGAGCCGCACCTCGGGGAATGCCGTCGAGAGATGATTGGCCCAGTCCGACAGGGTCGGACGCTCGCCGGGCATGGCCGGGTTCTTGCCCTCGAAGAAATCGCGGAACGATGTGCCGGAAACGTCGATGTAGTCTTCCTCGCGCTTGACGAAATACATCGGCACATCGAGCGCATAGTCGACCCAGCGCTCGAAGCCCATGCCGTCCTCGAACGCCCAGGGGATCATGCCTGCGCGCTGATTGTCGGTGTCGCGCCAGATCTCGGAGCGGAACGAGAGATAGCCGTTCGGCTTGCCTTCCGTGAACGGCGAATTGGCGAACAGGGCGGTGGCGATCGGCTGCAGCGCGACGGACACGCGCAGCTTCTTGATCATGTCGGCTTCCGAGGAGAAGTCGAGATTGGTCTGCACCGTGCAGGTCCGGAACATCATGTCGAGGCCGTAGCGGCCGACCTTCGGCATGTAGCCCCGCATGATCTTGTAGCGGCCCTTCGGCATCACCGGGATTTCGTCGCGCGACCAGGACGGCGTCATGCCCAAGCCGAGGAAGCCGATGCCGAGCGGGGTCGCGACCTCGCGAACCTGCGCCAGGTGCGCCATCAGCTCGCTCTGCGTCTGATGGACGGTCTCGACCGGGGCGCCGGACAGTTCGAACTGGCCGCCCGGCTCCAGCGAGATGGCGCCGCCGCCGGTGACGTCATAAAGCCCGATGATGTTGCCGCGCTCCATGATCGGCTCCCAGCCGAGCAGGAGCTTCATGCCTTCGAGCAGTGCGCCGATGCCGCGCGCGCCCTCGTACGGCACCGGCCGGTGCCCCTCGAGCGTGAACGGCGTCTTCTCGTGTTCGGTGCCGATGCGGAACGCCGAGGGCGGCTTCACGCCGGCCTCCAGCCACGCCACGAGCTCGTCGCGCGACTGCAGCGGGGTCATATCGATCTGGTCACGCGCCATGGGAGTCTCGGGAAAAGGGCGCGTCGAGGATCGCGCAGGGTGACAGGAACGGCCGCGGCCCCGAGGGGACCGCGGATGTGAATGACATCGGGAAGCTCATCGGGGCGACGCGCCTTCTGCGGCAGAGAGTTGCGCGGCCTGGCCGCAGGAGCAGCCGAGCCGGTCGAGCAGCGTACACAGCTTGGCGGCGTCGGCATCCGACAGCTTCGAGCCGACATGCTTCTCGATCGCAGCCGAATAGGCCGACCACATCCGCTTCTGCAGCTCGCGGCCGGCCTCGGTGATCTCCACGAACTGGCCGCGCTTGTCCATCTTGCATTCGCGCCTGATCACCAGACCTTCGTCGACCAGACGGTCGATCAGGCGCGAGGTGGAGTATTGCGGGATCAGCATCTGCCGCTCGAGCTCGACCGGGCGCAGCTCGCCCGAGGGCGCCCGGGACAGCTCCAGCAGAGCATCATACCATGCGAGCGGCGGGAAACCGGCCTTCTTCAGCTCCTGCTCGACGCAGTCCAGCACCCGGCTCTGGACCCGCATCAGGCGGATCCAGGCGGCGGTCGCCTCGGTCGATGGTTTGCGTTTCATGGGCCGGCTCGTATCCTCAGGATCCTCGTTCTAGCGCATTCGATGCAGCTGCATCAATCTTGACGATTCCATGCAATTGCATGTAAGGGCGGGATGTGTTGCCCAAGTCGGTTCCAAAACGACGGTCTCAAGGAGGGAATACAGGATGAAGCTTTATTATTCACCCGGCGCCTGCTCGCTGTCGCCCCATATCGCCCTGCTCGAAGCCGGCCTGCCCTATGATCTGGTCAAGGTCGACCTGCGCGCCAAGACCCTCGAGAATGGCGACGACTACCTCAAGGTCAATCCGAAGGGCCAGGTGCCGGCCCTGGGGCTGCCGAGCGGCGAGATCGTGACCGAGGGTCCGGTCATCGTCCAGATGATCGCCGACCAGGCCGCCGACAAGAAGCTCGCCCCGGCGCGCGACAGCGGCGACCGCTACAAGCTCCTGGAGTGGCTGAACTTCATCACGTCCGAGCTGCACAAGAATTTCGGCCCGATGTTCTCGCCGGCGCTGGCCGACGACGCCAAGGCGTTCTTCAAGGACCGCGTGATGGGCAAGTTCAAGTACATCGACAGCCAGCTCGCCGGCCGGGACTATCTGATGGGCAAGGAGTTCACCGTCGCCGACGGCTACCTGTTCACGGTGCTGACCTGGGCGGACCGGATGAAGTTCGATCTGTCGGGCATGCCGAATCTGGTGGCCTACAAGAACCGCGTCGCGGCCCGCCCGAAGGTGCAGGAGGCGCTGACCAAGGAAGGGCTGATGAAGGCGGGATGAGCGGCTACCCGCTGATCCTCGGAATGTGAGGTTCGCAGCCTCAACACAACAGGTGTCATCCCGGCGAACGCCGGGATCCATAACCACAGGGAGCAGTTGTGACGCGAGATGCTGGTGACCTCTAGCGTCGCGCCAAACATCTGCTGCGGCGTATGGGTCCCGGATCGGCGCTCCGCAACGCTGGCGCGTTGCCGAGCTTGTCCGGGACGACAGTGAATTAAGCCGCGGCCTTCTTCGGCGGGAAGCGGCCGTAGAAGGTTTCGCCCTTGGCGGCCATCTCCTCCAAGAGCTTCGGCGGGGCGAAGCGGGAGCCGTACTTTGCCGTGTACTTGTGGCACAGCTCGACGAAGGTCTTCGTCCCCATGAAGTCGATGTAGGACAGCGTGCCGCCGGTGAACGGGGCGAAGCCGAAGCCGAGGATCGAGCCGACATCGGCCTCGCGCACATCGGTGATGACGTGGTCCTCGACGGTGCGCGCGGCTTCCACCGCCTGCACCACCAGGAAGCGCTGCTTCAGCTCCTCGACATCGAGCGTATCGGGGTCGAGGTGCTTCGGCTGCAGCTTCGCCAGATCCGGCCACAGGCTCTTCTGACCCTTGCCCTTCTCGGGATAGTCATAAAAACCCTTGCCGTTCTTGCGGCCGAAGCGGCCCTGCTTCTCGACCAGCTCGACCATCAGCTTCTTGTGGTCCTGGTTGATGGCGTTGGGGCCGAGATCGTGCTCGGTCGCCTTCATGATCTTGAGACCGAGGTCGAGCGCGACCTCGTCCGACAGCGACAGCGGGCCGACCGGCATGCCGGCCATCTTGGCGGCATTCTCGATCAGCGCCGGCGGCACGCCTTCGAGGAACATCTCGTTGCCCTCGGCGATGTAGCGCATCACGCAGCGATTGGCGAAGAAGCCGCGGGAATCGTTGACCACGATCGGCGTCTTGCCGATGGTCCGGACATAGTCCAGCGCGGTCGCCAGCGCGAGGTCCCCGGTGTTCTTGCCCATGATGATCTCGACCAGCATCATCTTCTCGACCGGCGAGAAGAAGTGGATGCCGATGAAGCGGCCCTGGTCCTTGAACTCCTCGGCCAGCGAGGTGATCGGCAGGGTCGAGGTGTTCGAGGCGAAGATCGCGCCATCCTTCAGATAGGCCTGCGCCTTGGCGTAGGTCTCGGCCTTGACCTTGCGGTCCTCGAACACCGCCTCGATGACGAGGTCGCAATCCTTCAAGGCGGCATAGTCGGCGGTCGCGGTGATGCGGCCCATGATCGCCTCGGCCTCGCCCGGCTTGGCGCGGCCCTTCTTCACGAGACCGTCGATCACGCTCTGCGCATGGGCGCGGCCCTTGTCGGCGCTCTCCTGGTCGCGGTCGATCAGCACGACCTCAAGGCCGCCGCGCGCGGACACATAGCCGACGCTGGCGCCCATGAAGCCGGCGCCGATCACGGCGATCTTCTTGATCTTGGTGGCCGGCACGTCGGCCGGGCGGCGCGCACCCTTGTTCAGCTCCTGCATCGACAGGAACAGGCTGCGGATCATCGCCGCCGCTTCCTTCGAGCGCAGGATCTTGGTGAAGTAGCGCGATTCGACGCGCAGCGCGGCGTCGATCGGCAACTGCAGGCCTTCATACACGCAGCTCATGATGGCGCGCGCGGCCGGATAGTTGTCGTAGGTCTCGCGGCGATAGATGGCGTTGCCCGCCGGGAACATCATCATGCCGTTCTTGGAGAACACCGGGCCGCCGGGCAGCTTGAAGCCCTTCTCGTCCCACGGCTGCACGGCCTTGCCGCCGCCCTTGATCCAGTCCTTGGCGGCCTTGATGAGATCCGCCGCCGGCACGATCGCGTCGACCAGCTTCAGCGCCTTGGCCTTGTCGAGCGTCAGCGCCTCGCCCTTCAAGAGCAGGTTCATCGCATCCTGCGGCTGCACGATGCGCGGCACGCGCTGGGTGCCGCCGGCGCCGGGGAACAGGCCGACCTTGATCTCGGGCAGGCCGAGCCGGGTCTTCGGGTTCTCGGCCGCGACGCGGTAATGGCAGGAGAGCGTGATCTCGAAGCCTCCGCCGAGCGCCAGACCGTTGATCGCGGCGACCCAAGGCTTGCCCGACGTCTCCATCGCCCGGTTGATCAGCGAGAAGCGGCGGCTGGTGTCGAACAGCATCTGGTTGGCGGCTTCCTCGCCCTTGCTCTTCAGCATATCCGCATAGATGCGGTTCATGCCCTCGAGCATGGACAGATCGGCGCCGGCGCAAAATGCCTCCTTGGCCGAGGTGATGACGACACCCTTGATGGCGGCGTCGGCGGTCGTCTCCTTGACGAGGGCCTCGAGCTCGTTGGTCGAGGTCTCGTCGAGCACGTTCATCGAACGGCCCGGAATGTCCCAGGTGATCAGCGCAATGCCGTCGGCATCGGTTTCCAGTTTGAAGTTCTTGTAAGCCATATGATGCTCCCTCGTGCCAGCAGCCGGTCCGGCGCGGCGTTGTCCGTAATCGTAGGGTGGGCAAAGGCGCCGTTGCGCCGTGCCCACCGACGGTGTCGATGACGAAAGACGGTGGGCACGCTTCGCTTTGCCCACCCTACGTTTCTGCCGTCATTCCGGGGCAAGGCCGCAGGCCTTGAACCCGGAATCTCGACATTGGCTTGCTCATTTCCTCATCTCGAGATTCCGGGTTCGATGCTTCTCATCGCCCCGGAATGACGGGCGCCAATCACACCCGCTCGATGATGGTCGCGGTGCCCATGCCGCCGCCGATGCACAGCGTGACGAGCGCGGTCGCCTTGCCGGTGCGCTCGAGCTCGTCGAGCACGGTGCCGAGGATCATCGCGCCGGTGGCGCCGAGCGGATGACCCAGCGCGATGGCGCCGCCATTGACGTTGATCTTGTCCTTGTCGATCTCGAACGCCTGCATGTAGCGCAGCACGACCGAGGCGAACGCCTCGTTGAGCTCGAACAGGTCGATGTCCGACTTCTTCATGCCGGAGCGCGCGAACAGTTTTTCGGTGACGTCGACCGGGCCGGTCAGCATCATCGCCGGCTCCGAGCCGATATTGGCGAAGGCGCGGATCTTGGCCCGCGGCTTCAGGCCATGCTTCTCACCGGCTTCCTTGCTGCCGAGCAGCACCGCGCCGGCGCCGTCGACGATCCCCGAGGAGTTGCCGGCGTGATGCACGTAGTTGACGCGCTCGAGCTCCGGATGCGACTGGATCGCCACCGCGTCGAAGCCACCCATCTGCGCCATCGCCGCGAACGACGGCTGCAGCTGCGCCAGCGACTGCATCGTCGTCGACGGGCGCATGTGCTCGTCCTTGGCGAGGATGGTCAGGCCGTTGACGTCCTTGACCGGCACCACCGACTTGTTGAAGCGCCCCTCTTCCCAGGACTTGGCCGCGCGCTGCTGGCTCTGCACCGCATAGGCGTCGACGTCGTCGCGCGAGAAGCCGTATTTGGTGGCGATCAGGTCGGCCGAGATGCCCTGCGGCATGAAGTAGGACGGCACGGCCATCGACGGGTCCATCGGCCAGGCGCCACCGGAGGCGCCGATGCCGACGCGGCTCATCGATTCCGCGCCGCCGCCGATGACGAGCTCATGCTGGCCGCTCATGATCTGCGCGGCAGCGAAGTTCACGGCATCGAGGCCGGATGCGCAGAAGCGGCTGATCTGCACGCCCGGCACGGCCTCGCCGAGGCCGGCGTTGAGCGCGGCGAAGCGCGCGATGTCCGAGCCGGCCTCGCCGACCGGATCGACGACGCCGAGCACGACGTCATCGACGGAGTCTTCCGGCAGGTTGTTGCGGTCCTTGAGCGCCTTCAGCGGCACGGTGGCGAGCGCGAGCGCGGTCACCTCGTGCAGGGCGCCGTCGGACTTGCCGCGGCCGCGGGGAGTACGCACGTGGTCGTAGATAAAGGCCTCAGGCATCACGCCCTCCTCATCTGGTCCAATTTGTCGTTGTCAGCACAGGACGAAGGCCGGCACGTGGTATGCACCGGCCTTCGCTCCGAAATCAGAAGGCTTCCGCCGGCAGTTCCATCACGGTCGCGCAGCCGGCCTGCAGGCGGGCGAGATGCGCCGCCGTCTCGGGCAGCACGCGCTCCATGAAGAAGCGGCCCGTCACCAGCTTGGTGGTGAGATAGGTCGAGCTGTCGCCGGCCGCGATCTTGTCCTGCGCGACCTTGGCCATCTTCGCCCACATGTAGCCGAAGGTGACCAGCGCGAAGAGATGCATGTAGTCGGTCGCGGCGGCGCCGGCATTGTCCGGCTTGGTCATCGCGTTCTGCATCAGCCAGGTCGTGGCCTGCTGCAGATGGCCGAGCGCCGTCGACAACGGCGTGATGAACGGCTTCATCGCGTCACTGCCGCCGTGCTCCTTGGCGAACGAGCCGACCTCGGCGAAGAACGCCATGACGGCGCGGCCGCCGTCGCGCGGCAGCTTGCGGCCGACGAGATCCAGCGCCTGGATGCCGTTGGCGCCTTCATAAATCATCGCAATACGGGCATCGCGCACGAACTGCTCCATGCCCCACTCGGCGATGTAGCCGTGGCCGCCATACATCTGCTGCGCCTGGACGGCATTGGCGAAGCCCATGTCGGTCATGTAGCCCTTCATCACCGGGGTCATCAGGCCCATGTGGTCGTCGGCTGCTTGCCGGTCCTTCGGGTCCTGCGAGCGGTGCGCGACGTCGCTCTTCAGCGAGGTCCACACCACCATCGCGCGCGCGGCCTCGTTGAAGGCGCGGATCGACAACAGGGTGCGGCGCACGTCGGGATGCACGATGATCGGATCGGCGGCCTTGTCCGGCGCCTTGGGGCCGGTCAGCGAGCGGCCCTGGATGCGCTCGCGCGCATAGGCGACAGCGTTCTGATAGGCGACCTCGGACTGCGCGAGGCCCTGCACAGCGACACCGAGCCGGGCCTCGTTCATCATCACGAACATGCCCTGCATGCCCTTGTTCTCTTCGCCGATCAGCCAGCCGGTGGCGTTGTCGTAGTTCATCACACAGGTCGAGTTGCCGTGGATGCCCATCTTGTGCTCGATCGAGCCGCACATGACGCCGTTGCGGGCGCCGAGCGAGCCGTCGGCGTTGACCATGAACTTCGGCACCACGAACAGCGAGATGCCCTTGATGCCGGCCGGCGCGCCCTCGATGCGGGCGAGCACGAGGTGGATGATGTTGTCGGCCAGATCATGCTCGCCGGCCGAGATGAAGATCTTGGTGCCGGAGATCTTGAAGCTGCCGTCGGCCTGGCGCACCGCCTTGGTGCGCAAGAGCCCGAGATCGGTGCCGCAATGCGGCTCGGTCAGGTTCATGGTGCCGGTCCACTCGCCGGCCACCATCTTCGGCACGTAGGTCTTCTTCTGCTCCTCGCTGCCATGCACGATCAGCGCGGCGGTCGCGCCCATGGTGAGGCCGCCATACATCGAGAACGCCATGTTGGCGGAGCACTGAAACTCGTTGACGGTCTGGCTGAGCGTCACCGGCAGGCCCTGGCCGCCATATTCGGTCGGCGCCGACAGGCCAAGCCAGCCGCCCTCCTTGATCTGCTTGTAGGCTTCTTTGAAGCCCTTCGGCGTCGTCACGCTGCCGTCGTCATGGCGCTTGCAGCCTTCGAGATCGCCGACGCGGTTCAGCGGATGCAGCACCTCTTCGGCGAGCTTGGCGGCTTCGCCGAGGATCGCCTCGCGGACATCGGCCGAGGCATCGGAGAAGCCCGGAAGATTGTCGTAGCGGTCGATCTGGAACACGTCGTTGAGCAGGAAGGTCACATCTTCCACGGGGGCTTTGTAGATCGGCATCGGCGTCTCCGGCAGGAAGGCTGAAGGTTCAGACGGAATTTGCGGACGCGGCAGGCAATGCAGGCCGCGGACTGTAGCGATTTCGTGCGACTTGCGGCAGCCGTTGTTTTGCGGCTGTCGGCGGCGTCACGAGGGTTTGCTCATGGCGGCCAGCTGCTCGCCCATCAGGCGGTGCAGCAGGTTGATCGCCTTGAGCGGACGCACCATCACCTTGAAGTGAGTGATCAGGCCGGCCTCGTCGAAGGTGATGATGTCGACGCCGTTGAGCTTGATGCCTTCGATCTCGTTCTCGAATTCGAGCACGGCGCCCGTGGCGTTACGCCACTCCCCGACATACTTGAAACCGGGACCGCCCAGGACTTTCTCAGCACTCGCGAGATATTTGAAGGTGATGTCGCGGCCGCGCTGCGGCGTATGCACGACGGGACTTTCGAACACGGCGTCGGGATGCAGCAGCTCCCGCAAAGCGCCGAGATCGTGAGACCTCATATAGCCGTACCATGCATCGAGGCCGGTCATTGTCATTGGGCGTCTCCTCGGGGCGGAACAGGCCAGCACCACAACCACCCCATATGCACATTGACGCATATGCGCCAATGTGCATAATGTCAAGCGTGGAGCGGGGCAGATCAGACTCAGAAAAACGGGAGCAGTGTCCGGCCATGGCCCTCGGCGACGCCATCCTCGCCTGCCTCACTGAACATCCGATGACGGGCTACGAGCTCGCCAAGACGTTCGACTCCTCGATCGGCTTCTTCTGGAAGACGGACCATCAGCAGATCTACCGCGAGCTCTCGCGCCTGCGCGACCGCGGCTACATCCAGGGCCGCGAGGTGGTGCAGACCGGCAAGCCAAACAAGCTCGTCTACACGCTCACGCCGGAGGGCCGGGCCGCCTTCCGCAGCTGGGCGGCACGGCCGAGCACGCCGGCGTCCACCAAGGACGACCTTCTCGTCCGGCTCTACGCGCTGGGGGCCGCCGACATCGCGCCGATCCGGGCCGACCTGATGGCGCGGCTGGAGCATCATCGCGACCGCGCCGAGCGCTACGACCGCATTCTCAAGAAGCATTACGCTGACGGCAGCGTCGCACCGGCCGACATGGGCAAGCTGCTCAATCTGCGGCTTGGCCTGCGCCATGAGCGCATGGTCGCCGAATGGTGCGAGGAGGCGATCACCGCGTTGTCGGCGCTTTCCTCCACCGGCAGCGTAAGGCCAATGGACGCGTCCTCGCGTGAAAACGCCGGCTGAGGCGCTTCGTTCGCTACGCGCAAAACTTCTGACCGCGCCGGCGGTAAACTTAACCCGTTATTTACCGTAAAAGTCAAAAGTCGGGACCTGGAGCAGACGATCTGCGCGGTTCCGTCCATGTTCAGGTCCGGGACGCGTGGGGAGGCTGGAGGCGCTTGGTGGAGCGCTGGAAGCGGAACCGGACGAGACATGAATTCGCGCGTACCGTGGAGTAATGAAGGCATCGACCCGTCCGTCCGCGAGAGGGCCGAGGCCGCGGCGCAGCGCGCCGGCATGACGCTGAACGACTGGATCAATTCCACGCTCGGCGCGTCCGCGCCGCCGGATTTCCGCGGCAGCGCTCCGCCGCCGCGCAGCACGCCGCCGGTGCATCGCGACGCCCGCGAGGTCGCCGACATCCATCAGCGGCTCGATTCCATCGCCCGCCAGATCGAGCACATGTCGCGTCCCGGTGCACGCAAGGACGCGCCGCGCGACGAGCAGGGCGTGGCGCGCCAGCTCAACGACGCCATCTCGCGGCTCGACGCCCGCCTGTCACAGATTTCCACGCCGCTGCGCAAGGCCGCGCCCGAGGAACGCTATCGCGGTCCCGACGGCGTCGAGCGCGCCGCCGCGCAGCTCTATCGTCCGGCGCAGCCGCTCAGCGCCGGCTCGTTCGACGTGGCCGTCGCCGAGATCAGCGCCCGGCAGAGCGAGCTCGACAACGCCCGGCCGCTGCCGCCGCATCAGGCGCCGCCGACCGCGCCCGCGATGGCCCACGCCGCGGCGCCGTTGATGACACCGCCCCCGGCGCATCCGCCCGGGCCGGACTTTTCGCAGCTCGAACGGCACCTCCTCAAGATCACCAGCCAGATCGAGGCACTGCATCGTCCCGACGACGGCCTCGAACAGTCGATCGCCGGCTTCCGCACCGAGCTCGCCGAGATCCGCCTCACCATCACCGAGGCGATGCCGCGGCGTGCGATCGAGTCGCTCGAGAACGAGATCCACTCGCTGTCGCGCCGCATCGACGAGAACCGCCAGAGCGGCGTCGATGGCCAGGCGCTCGCCGGCATCGAACGCGCGCTCACCGACATCCGCGAGGTCGTCGGCTCGCTGAAGCCGGCCGAGCAGCTCGCCGTCTACGACGAGGCGATCCGCAATCTCGGCGCCAAGCTGGACCTGATCCTGCGCGCCAATGACGACCCCGGCACGGTCCAGCAATTGGAAAGCGCCATCACGGCGCTGCGCGCGATCGTGTCCAACGTCGCCTCCAACGATGCCTTGGTGCGGCTGTCGGACGATCTGCGCCAGCTGTCGTCGAAGGTCGACCAGGTCACGCAGGTTCGTGACACGCACGACTCCTTCCACGATTCCTTCGCCGCGCTCGAGCAGCGCATCGCGGCGCTGACCTCGACGCTGGAAAGCCGCGAGCCGCCGGCTCCCGCGCCCGACAACACCGCCCAGATCGAGGACGCGCTGCGCGGCCTGTCCGACCGCATCGACCGCCTCCAGGTCGGCAATGACGGGTCGTCCGCCATCGCTCATCTCGAGCAGCGCATCAGCTACCTGTTGGAGCGGCTGGAAGCCTCCAATGATCCGCGCAGCGGCAACATGTCCCGGGTCGAGGACGGCCTGCAGGACATCCTGCGTTATCTCGAGCGCCAGCAGGCGACATTCGCCGCGCTATCGGAGAGCCGGTCGCAGCGCGAGGCGTCGCATGACGCGGGCCTCGTCGACATGGTCAAGCGCGAGCTGTCCGACATCCGCTTCAGCCAGACCGAGACCGACCGCAACACCCAGGACTCGCTGGAAGCGGTTCACAATACGCTCGGACATGTCGTCGACCGCCTCGCGATGATCGAAGGCGATCTGCGCAACGTGCGCGCGACGACCAGCCAGCCCGCCGTCCTGCCGCCGCTGGCGACGCCGGTCGAGCCGCCGATGCCGGCCGCACGCGCGCCCGCACCGCAGGCCTATGCCGAGCCGGTCAGGACCGAGCCCGCTTACCGGCCGGAGCTGCCCAACCCCGCAGCCATGCAGCCGGCCGCCCCCGCGGCCAGCCCGGCGACGCACCCCTCGGCCTTTGCCGCAGCCCCGCGCGACTTCCACGCCGCCACCGCTCCGGCCGCGGCGGTCCCCTCCGCGCCGCCGCCGATTCCGCCGATCCCGCCGAAGGCGATCGCCGAGATCCTGGAGCCGCACGCCGCCCAGGCGCGCCCCGCGGCCATCGTTCCCGAGCTGCCGCCCGATCATCCGCTCGAGCCGGGCACGCGCCCGCCGGGCCGGACTGCATCTCCCGCCGAACGCATCGCAGCTTCGGAGGAGGCGCTGAGCGAGCTTCCGGCCGGCAAGCGCGAGCCCGTCTCGACGTCGAGCTTCATCGCCGCCGCCCGGCGCGCGGCGCAGGCCGCCGCGGCCGCCCAGCCGGTCGATGCCAAGAAGGCGAAGAAGGACAAGCCGAAGGAGAAGGCGAAGGAGCCGCCGAAGGAGGCCCCCAAGGAGCCGCCCAAGGCGAAGGCCAAGGAGAAGCCGACTGTTGCGCTCACCGCGGAGGGCGATGAGGAGGTCTCGACCATCGGCTCGAAGATCCGTTCGCTGCTGGTCGGTGCCAGCGTCGTCGTGATCGTGCTCGGCACCTTCAAGTTCGCGATGTCGCTGCTCGACACCGGCAGCACGCCGCCACCCGTCAGCTCGATGGAAAGCCAAAGCGAGCCCCCGCGCGCGCAGATGCCATCGGCCTCGCCGAGCACGTCGCCCCGTCCGGCGACGCCGGACCAGAGCGGACCCTCGCTGACCTCGCCCACCCCGCTCGATCGTCAGTCCTACAACAGGGCGATGCCGAGCGAGGCGGAGACGATCGCCATGCTCGCGATCCCGCAGGACACGGAGCGGCAGGCCGCCGCAGCCGGCGGGGATATCACCGGCACGATCCCGACGGCGGCCAACGGCCAGCGGCTCGGGCTGGTCCAGGTGCCCGCCTCCGAGAAGCTGCCCGACGCCATCGGCGGGCCGGCGTTGCGCAACGCGGCCCTCAAGGGCGACCCGACCGCGGCCTACGAGGTCGGCGTTCGTCTCGCCGAAGGCAAGGGCGTCGCGCCGAACTACGAGGAAGCCGCGAAATGGTATGACCGCGCGGCCCAGGCCGGGCTGATCCCGGCCGTGTTCCGGCTCGGCACCTTCTACGAGAAGGGCCTCGGCGTGAAGAAGGACGCCGACATCGCGCGCCGCTATTATGTCGTCGCCGCCGAGCGCGGCAACGCCAAGGCGATGCATAATCTCGCCGTGCTCGACGCCGACGGCGGCGGCAAGGGCGCGAACTACAAGAGCGCGTCGCAATGGTTCCGCAAGGCCGCCGAGCGCGGCGTCGCCGACAGCCAGTTCAACCTCGGCATCCTCTATGCCCGCGGCATCGGCGTCGAGCAGAACCTCGCCGAGTCCTACAAGTGGTTCACCTTGGCCGCAGCACAGGGCGATGCCGACGCCGGACGCAAGCGTGACGACGTCGCCAAGCGGCTCGATGCGCAGTCGCTGGCCGCGGCCAAGCTCGCGATCCAGACCTTCACGGTCGAGCCGCAGCCGGATGACGCCATCAACGTGCCGGCCCCCGCCGGCGGCTGGGACGGCAACCAGGCGATCGCCAAGGCCGCCGCGGCGAAGGCCGCTCTGGCCAAACGAGCGGCGGCGACAGCTCCGCGCTGATCCCGACCACGACCTCGTCGCAACAAAGGCTCATCAGCCGATGTGCGGCAACAGCACCTGCCAATCTGTTCTCCGTCATGCCCGGGCTTGTCCCGGGCATCCACGTCGTTCCGAGTGCGCTGAACAACGTGGATGCCCGGGACACGCCCGGCCATGACGGCGTGGAGACAGACGGGCCGAACGCCGCGACATCTTCACGACGGCTCTCGGTTGCGAGCACTTGCGCGCCATAGTCTCCTGCCTCAATAGGAGCAGGCGATCGGCGGGCGGCGCGCACCGGCCTGTCGCGTGACGGGGGTGCGGGGACGTGACCGATCGAGGCCAAGAGAAGGGCGGGAACGGCGGGAATGGCGGGGCCTTCCGCCAATCGCCCACCGGCCCCCGCATCGCGCCGCGACCAAAGCCCGATTTCAGCGCTGCACCTGCCGCTCCCGTGCGGCATGTCACCGACGGCTTTCCGACCGATTTCCGCTGGCGCCGGCTGGCCTCGGTGATCTTCATCGTTGCAATCCTGGCGAGTGCCGGCATCCGCGCCTATCGCGACCTGTCGCGTCCGGATGCCTGGTCGTTCTGGAAGGATCAGTACGTCTCGCCGAGCCTGTCCTCGACCCTGGCGACCAATGCCGCGATCGACGGGCTCGGCGCGGATCGGACGGTGCTGGCGGTGAGCGGCCAGATCGGTCCTGCCGCCGCCGTCTGGCTGCGTGACCGAATCGAAGAGGCCCGCCTGAAGCCAGGCGACGTGGTTCTGTTGTCCTCGCCCGGCGGCAATCTCGAGCAGGGCGTCCTGATGGGCGAGATCATCCGTGCCCGCGGCCTCGCCACCGCCGTCGGCGTGGTCGACGCCGGCGGCCGCGTCCGTCCCGGCTTCTGCGCCAGCGCTTGCGTGTTCACTTTCGCGGGCGGGCAGACCCGCTACGGCTTCGACGGCTCGGCACTCGGCGTCCACCGCTTCACCTCCAGGGCCGAGGGCGAGGACGCGGTGGCCGACACCCAGCGCGTCACCGGCGCGATCCTCGGCTACGTCACCCGCATGGGCGTCTCGTCGCAGGTCATCGAAGCCATGTCCGAGACCCGCAACATCCGTTGGCTGGAGCCCAGGGAGGCCGAGGCGATGAGGCTGGTCACGGCGCAGCTCAAGCCGCTCTGATCGGTCTGGCCGGCAGATCGCACCGCGCGGCGGGAATCTCCGATCCCTTCGGCCGCGGTTTTCGGTTATGCAGGAGCGAAGCACCTGCTTCGCATGCCGCGGGATGCTCGGGTTGAACGCGCGCAGGGCCACGCGGATGCAGATCTATCTCCCGATCGCCGACCTCCCGGTCAACATCTTCCTGCTGCTGGCGATGGGCGCGGCGGTCGGCTTCGTGTCCGGCATGTTCGGCATCGGCGGCGGCTTCCTGATGACGCCGCTCCTGATCTTCGTCGGCATCACGCCGGCGGTCGCGGTCGCCTCGGTCTCCAGTCATATCGCCGCCTCGTCGTTCTCCGGCGCGCTGTCGTATTGGCGACGGCGGGCGATCGATCCCGCGCTGGCCTCGGTGCTGATGATCGGCGGCGCGTTGGGCACCGCGCTCGGCGTCTCCACCTTCACCTTGCTGCGCTCGCTTGGCCAACTCGACCTGATGATCGCGCTGTCCTACGTCGCGCTGCTGTCGAGCGTCGGCGGCATCATGGTCTCGGAAGGGCTGCGCGCCATCATGCGGGCGCGCGGCGGCGCGGTCGCGACCGTGCGGCGCCCCGGCAGCCATGTCTGGGTCCACGGCCTGCCGCTGAAGATGCGCTTCAAGCGTTCCAAGATCTACGTCTCGGTGATCCCCGTCATCGGCATCGGCCTCCTCATCGGCTTTCTCGGCGCCGTGATGGGGATCGGCGGCGGCTTCATCCTGGTGCCGCTGCTGATCTACCTGCTGCGCGTGCCGACCTCGACTGTGATCGGAACCTCGATGGTGCTGACGCTCGCCACCATGATGATCGCGACCATGCTGCACGCGATGAGCAATCACCTGGTCGATGCCGTGCTGGCGCTGATCCTGATGATCGGCGGCGTCACGGGCGCGCAGTTCGGCGCCCGCGCCGGCCAGATGATCCGCGGCGAACAGCTGCGGCTGCTGCTCGGCCTCCTGATCCTCGCCGTCGGCATCCGCTTCGCGATCGAGCTGGTGATCCGGCCCGAGGACCTGTTCACGATCCGCGAAACCGAGCTGGGCCGATGACGATGGTTCGCTTGATTGCTCCCGTCTTGTGTGTGCTGATCGCCGGCGCGGCGCCGGCCTGCGCCGAGCGGCTGATCGTTTCGGTCTCCAACCACCGCGTCACGGTGACGCCGAACTATGCCGGCGAGGAGCTGGTGCTGTTCGGCTCGGTGGAGAAGGACGCGCAGACCCCGGCGACGCGCGCCTCCTATGATCTCGTCGTCACCGTGCGCGGACCGCGCGCCGACATGGTGACGCGGCGCAAGGAGCGCAAGTTCGGCATCTGGATCAACACCGATTCGCGCCAGTTCCTCAAAGTCCCCGGCTATCTCGCGCTGTTCGCCAACCGGCCGTTCGATGCGATGGCCGCGGCCGAGGTGCAGCGGCGGCAGCAGCTCGGCCTCAACAACGTGCTGCTCACCCAGCGCGTCGGACCGGATTATGCCGACGTGGTGCCGAACGACGTCTTTCGCAGCGCCTTCGTGCGGCTGCAGTCGCAGCACGGGCTGTATCGCGAGGATACGTCGGCGGTGACGTTCCTCACCCCCACCCTGTTCCGCACCGGCATTCCGCTGCCCGCGGCGGTGCCGATCGGCACCTATGAGGTCGAGATCAAGCTGCTCGCCGACGGCGCCTTCGTTACCAAGACCGAGACCGCCTTCGAGATCGTCAAGGTGGGCTTCGAGCAGTTCGTGGCGAGCTCGGCGCGCCAGAACGGGCTCGTCTATGGCCTCGTCACGACGGCGATGGCGCTGATGACGGGGTGGATGGCGTCGATCGTCTTCCGGCGCGACT
>NZ_CAFJ01000016.1 GCF_000239795.1 Bradyrhizobium sp. STM 3809
GATTTCGACCGACTGGGGCGCAAGCTGGGTCTTCACCGGCAAGGCGCTCGCGCTCAATCCGTATTGTCCCTCGGACGTGACGGATCCCGACAACCTGACGATCGACGTGAATGGAACGACGACGGCTTACGGGTCGGACGCTGCAAACGCGGGTGACAACGGGCTCGGCCATCCGACAGTGCTCAGCATCCACGGTGTCAAGCGGCTGTATCTCCTCAACCGCGCCAGCGGCCATATCGACAATGACCAGCTCGTGCTTCACAAACTGCATCACGATGGCGACGAGCCACTCTTGGGCCTGCCTCAGCTCGGCTATGTCAGTCCGCTGGCCTCTGGCGGTTATCCGGCGCTCGAGCCGACCGCGACGGCGACGAGCGGACTGATCGCCCCCGATGCGATCCTCGGCGCAATCCGGATGGGACGGGACAAGACGGCGGCCGTCTACGTCTCCAAGGTTCTGAATGCGGACAAGAGCTTCCCAGCCAGCCAGATCTGTCCCAAGACGCCGGCCTTCGCGCTGACGAATCTCGTCAACGGCAAGCCTCGCAAGACCAATGATGACGTGATCTCGATCCGGGTGGCGACCACATCAGACGGAGTCAATTTCACCGATGCCGGTGTCGCAACCGGTCTCAATGATCCGACCACGGTCTCCCTGAACGGCATCCGCTGGCTCGGCAGCGGCAGTCTGTTGCGCATCGCGGATGGCCGCTACGGCCTGTTCTTCGGCGCCGGAAGTTGTCTGGACAACGATTCGGATGGATTTCACTTCATCGGCTATGCCGAAACAATCAACCCAGTCCGGCAGCCCAGCGATCTCCTGAGCTGGCATGTGGTGCGCGGGTTCGACAACCCGATCATCTCGACGGACACCGTCGTCGATCCGGCCGGACCTCGCGCCTATCCTCTCAACGCGCCGCTCGTGAGCGTCGCCGGAGCAGATCTGCTGTCGGCCGAAGAGGTCGCACCGTTCCCGCGTCCGAACACGATCGGCGGAACGACGTACACCACCAACTTCTTCAGCGGTCGGGTGTACGATCCCCAAGCCGTCTATACGAATGAGCGCACAGTCACGATCGTCTTTGCTGGCTACAACACGCCGCAGCCGAGCAATAACCTTGGTGACTATCGCTCGATTGGTCGCTTCCAGTTGCACGTTCCGGCCGGATACTTCGCACCGCCCGAGTTCGACCGGGACGAATAGTCCCGTGTGAGTTGAAGACAAAGGGAAGGAGTTCAGTCTGGACGGCGGTCCAGACTGGACTGCGCCGAAGGGCGGGGCCTCCGGACGGATGGCCAATCCGACGAGGTCGCCGATAGCCCTCGAATCAGCGCCCGCATCCCGGATGCTGCTGCCGTTGCGCCAGGGGCCACCGGTTGGATCAGATCGCGGTTCGCCTCTCCAACTCATGATTTCGCCGCGTCGCCTGTGATTACGCGAGAGGCGTGACCCCGATCAGCTTTTTCCGCAACGCAGTATGTGACACGCATGTCACAGTTACTCTTATACCGACTCCAAAATATAATATGACTATTCAAAGGCACCCCAGCGCTTGCTAGGCTGACGGTCCAATCTCAGGTTGACAAATTCGCCCAAGAAATGGGCGGCAGCTGGGGTTGAGCCGTGGGGAAGCGCGTGCCGGCAGGAGGCTCTGGGCCGGACGCGACAGATAACAGCCAGAGCCTGGGGCGCTGCGAGGAGCAGAAAAATGAGTGGGTTTGTGACGACCGCGCGCATGTGCGGCGCAGGGGTCGCTTTGTCTTGTTTGATGGGGAGTGGGGCTGTCGCGGCGGATCTGCCGACCAAGGCGCCGCCGGTTGCCTATACCGATGATTTCTGGACGCGGCCGTATCTGTTCGGCGATCTCGGCCGGACCAAGCTGAAGGAGCAGGGCATCTCGCTCGCGCTCACGCTGGGCGACGAAGCGGTCAACAATCTCTCCGGTGGATCGCGCAAGACCTCGGCGAATGCCGGACAATTGTGGTTCGAGGCGAAATTCGACCTCGCCAAGCTCGCCGGCATCCAGGGCGGCCTGATCGGCATCACGCTGGTCGACCGCTTCGGCAAGAATCTCAACAGCGAAGCCGGCATTCCCGCGCTGATGCTGACCAACGAGGTGTTCGGCCGCGGCAACATCCTGCGCCTCACCGAGTTCTACTATCAGCAGAAGCTGCTCGACGACCGCCTGGTGTTCAAGGGCGGCCGGCTGCCGGTCGGCTCCGACTTCTTCTTCGGCCAGTGCGAGTTCATCAACCTGACCTTCTGCGGCGGCCAGCCCGGCAACATCCAGGGCGGCTACATCTACAACTGGCCGGTCAGCCAGTGGGGCGGCGTCGCGCACTACAACTTCACCAAGGAGTGGAAGCTGTCGGTCGGCGTCTACGATGCGAACCCGAACTACCTGACCACGTCGGATGCCGGCGTCTATCTGGCGCCGGGCATTCCGCGCTCCAGCGCGGCCTCGGGCGTGCTGGTGCCGGTGGAAGTGGTGTGGGAGCCGAGCGGCCCGCTCAACGGCACCTGGCGCTTCGGCGGCTGGTATGACAGCGCCTCGACCATCGACGGCGGCCTGCCCGGCATCATCGGCGTCGTCGCCGGCGGTCCCGGCGTCGGCGATCAGAACCTCAGCAGCACGCGCGGCCGCTACGGCATCTACGAATCGATCCTGCAGCGCCTGACCAATGAGGGGCCGAAGGCGCAGGGCTGGTACACCTTCCTCAACACCAGCGTCGCCGACCACCGCACCGCCTATCAGGACTACCAGGTGTCCTGGGGCGTCAAGCACACCGGAACCTTCTCGTTCCGGCCCGAGGACGAGGTCGGCTTCGCGGTCGGCACCACCCACGTCAACTCGTCCGCGCTGACGCCGAATGCCGGCGGCAACGAGGTGCCGATCGAGGCCTGGTACGGCTGGCAGGCCACCGGCTGGATGAACCTGAAGTTCGACGCCCAGTATGTGATCAATCCGGGCGGCCGCGGCTTCAACGCCGCCGGCGTCAAGACCGGCAATGCCGTGGTTCTCGGCCTGCGCACGGTGGTCCACTTCTGAGGATGGACCGAAACGGGCGGATGCATGTCATCCGCCCGTCATCCGGCGGCGATCCCTCGGCCCACTTGCCGCCTGCCAGTCCTGCCCGGCAGGGCAGGGCGCGGCGACGAGGATGTCGATTGACTCTTCCGCACTGCGACACGACATCTCCCGGGGTTGACCGCGACGACGCGCCCAGGAGATCGCCATGACCGCATCCGACGTCCATTCCGCCTCCGGCCAGCGCCTGGGTGACGAGGTCGTGGACTGGCTCACCAACGGCACGAGCGACGAGCGCTTCATCGACAACATCTTCGGCCAGATGTGTGTCCGGCTGCAGCGCGCCGGCATTCCGGTGATGCGGGCCTCGCTCCACGTCCAGATCAACCATCCGCAATGGCTCGGCGCCCGCATCCTGTGGAGCGACGGAATGGAGGGCGCGGAGATCGCGCGGGTCGACTACGACGTGCGCGAGCGATCGGAATATATCGGCAGCCCCGCCAGCGAGATCGTCGACGGCGCCGAGGAGATTCGGGAGAATCTCGCACGCGATCCGAAGCTCGGCCGCCAGCATGCGGTGTATGACGACATGCGCGCGATGGGGCTGACCGACTATGTCGCCTGGCCGATCTATCACACGCTGGGCAAGCGTCATATCGTGACCTTCGCGACCGACCGCCGCGGCGGCTTCGAGCATGCCCATGTCGATGCGCTGCGCCGGCTCATCCCGGTGCTGGCGCTGGTCAGCGAGATTCGCATCAAGAACCGGCTGGCACGGACCCTGCTCGAGACCTATGTCGGGCCGCATGCCGGCGAGATGATCCTGGCCGGCGCGACCCGGCGCGGCAGCGGCGAGACCGTGCGCGCGGCAATCATGATCTGCGATCTCCGCGACTTCACCAAGATCTCCGACAACTGGCCGCGGGACGACGTCATCGATCTGCTCAACGGCTATTTCGATGCGATGGTCGAGCCGATCACGCAGCATGGCGGCGAGATCCTGAAGTTCATCGGCGACGGCCTGCTCGCGATCTTCCCGCTCAGCCAGCCGGGCGCCTGCGAGAAGCTGCTGTATGCCGTGACCGACGCCAGGCGGGCGATGGAGGAACTGAACGCGCGGCATGCCGAGAGCGGCCGCGCGCCGCTCCGCTACGGCATCGGCATCCATGTCGGCGACGTGATGTACGGCAATATCGGCTCGCGCTCGCGGCTCGATTTCACGGTGATCGGGCCGGCGGTCAACATGGCCTCGCGCATGGAGGCGCTGACCAAGCAGGTCGGCCGCCCCGTGCTGATGTCGCGCGCTTTCGCCGAACTGGTCGAGGGGCCGTTCGCGCTGGAGCGCGTCGGCGAGTTTCCGGTGCGCGGCTTCAGCGACCCGATCGAGCTGTTTGCGTTCGAGGGGTAGGGTAAGTCGTGTTGTAGCCCGGATGAGCGCAGCGACATCCGGGATCGCACCAGCTGTTGCG
>NZ_CAFJ01000015.1 GCF_000239795.1 Bradyrhizobium sp. STM 3809
CGGCGCGCGCCGGCGGCACCGACCGTCCCTGGTGGCCCGCGCCTGTCGACGCCGCCGAGTTCGACGCCACGTTGACGCCGCGCGCGCCGGCGCCGCGCGCCCAGGACGCGACGCCGCCGGAGGCGGAGCAGAGCGGGGAGGACTAATCAGTCCGCGCTCGTCGGCCGAATGCCGCCTTGTGGAGAGAGGCCCCGGAATAAGCCAAATCGAAAAGCGTCAGCCGCTGTGACACGGCTCGCGCCCCGCTGACCCTGCCAACCCCGGCTCGGCCAAAGGCCGGTCCAGGGTGGCAGCGTCAGGGTGCGATCCGAAGCGACGACGAAAATCCGCGTCTCAGGTGATGCTGATGCGGCGGATCGGTGTCGGCTGCTGCGCCGGGATGTCCGTCGCGATCTCAGGGCGGCGCTCGCCCGGCTGCTTGCTGACCGGCAATTGCAGCACGGTGACGCGCTGGCCTTCGCACAGCTGGGTGATCAGCACGTGGCGGCCGTCGGCGAACTCGATGGCGTCGTGATGGCGGTCGGGAATGTGCTTCTCGATGGTATTGAACTTGGCGACGCGCTCGCGGATGGTCCGGGTCCACAGCCAGCGGCTGTCGTAGCGGACATCAGCGGCGAAGGCGAGCTCGGTGCCGGGGAGCATGCACACGGCGACGGTCGGCTCGCTTTCCAGCGCGAAGCCGCGGGTCGCAGTGCCGCGGAACGTCGTCGAGATCAGCGTCTCGCCGACTTTGGCGGGACGGGACGCAACGGCATGGAGGCTGTAGTCACACATCGGATCGCTCCTCGTTGAGAGATAGCCGACCCACGCTCCCCCCGGACAGGCGCAGGCCTCTATCAGAGTGGACATCGAGGAGAATGTTAGCGCGCGCTTCGCGGCATTTCTGCGCTGATCTTCGTTGCGTGCAGCCGCCGACGATCACAAGCGTTTGAGCATGCCGCGCTGCACATCATGGGATGCGCCCGCGCCTGACTCATTTTTGAGCGGCGCGTCGCGCTCGGACGCGCGCCGCCGATCGATTGTGCAGCTGGCCATGCGAGTCGCAGGGCTTCACCGCGACGTGCATCACCGGGACTTGCATCACCGCGACGTCGGAGCAGGCGAGCGCGATCAGTACTTGCGATAGAGTCCGACCAGCTTGCCCTGAATCTTCACCCGGTTGGGCGGCAGGATGCGCACCTCATAGGCGGTGTTGGCCGGCTCCAGCGCGATCGAGGCGCCGCGGCGGCGGAAGCGCTTCAAGGTCGCTTCCTCGTCGTCGATCAGCGCCACCACGATGTCGCCGGTGTCGGCGGTCTCGTTGCGCTGGATCAGCGCCATGTCGCCGTCGAGGATGCCGGCATCGACCATCGAATCGCCGCGCACCTCGAGGGCGTAGTGATCACCATTGCCGAGCATGTCGGCCGGCACGCTGATGGTGTGGCTGCGGGTCTGCAGCGCCTCGATCGGCGTACCCGCGGCGATGCGGCCCATCACCGGCACCGCCACCGGGCGCTCGCCATCCTCCAGCGCCGGCGTCGAGGTGCGGACCTTGCCGAGATTGCCTTCGATCACCGACGGCGTGAAGCCGCGGCGGTTGCCGGCGGCCTGCGACAGTTCGGGCAGCTTGATCACCTCGATGGCGCGCGCGCGGTTCGGCAGCCGGCGGATGAAGCCGCGCTCCTCCAGCGCCGTGATCAGGCGGTGGATGCCGGACTTCGAGCGCAGGTCGAGCGCATCCTTCATCTCGTCGAAGGACGGCGGCACGCCGGCTTCCTTGAGCCGTTCGTTGATGAACCGCAGAAGTTCGTACTGTTTGCGCGTCAGCATCTCGACCTTGTCCCCGGTTTGATGTCGCCCGAGTCCCGCGCGTTGCTCACGAGACCAGGTGCAAGAGGTGCCAGACCGGTCGGAGAGCGCACGGGAGTCGGACGATCGCATTCGTCCCGCAACATATTAAAAACAAATCATGAACGGACACTATATGTTCGATGTGTGTTCCGCAATCCTAAAAATATGGTGAACAGACCAGGATTTGCCCTGGGAAATCCGCTCAGAGCGGCAGGCGCAGGATCTCGCACGCACTGCCAGCCGCAGCCTTCGGCGCAAAGGCCGGACGAATGACCAGCGCCTGCGACAGCGCGAGATTGCCGAGCAGCGACGAATCCTGTTGCGTCACGGGCGTTGCGATCAGCGCGCCGTCCGCGCGCGTTTCGAGCTGCGCGCGCAGATAGTCCTCGCGCGAATCGTTGGCCCCGAGATCGCGGCCGAGCAGGGCGATCTCGCGCGGCAGCCGCGCCTCGCGGCCGAGCAGGCTGCGAATCAGCGGCACCAGGAACAGCATCGCGCAGACATAGGACGACACCGGATTGCCCGGCAGGCCGATCACGCGCATGCCGCCGAGCCGGCCATACATCATCGGCTTGCCCGGGCGCATCGCGATCTTCCAGAACGCCATCTCGACGTCCTCGGCCTCCAGCGCCTGCTTGACCAGGTCGTGATCGCCGACCGACGCGCCGCCGGTCGTGACCAGGATATCCGCGTTGGCCTCGCGCGCCCGGCGGATGCCGGCGACGGTCGCCGCGAGCGTATCGGCGGCGATGCCGAGATCGACCGGCTCGGCGCCCTCGCTGCGCATCAGCGCGCGCAGGCCGTAGCCGTTGGAATAGACGATCTGGCCAGGGCCGGGCGTCGCGCCCGGCATCACCAGCTCGTCACCGGTCGCGAGCAACGCCACCTTGGGCCGGCGCCGCACCGGCAGCGCCGGATGGTTCATGCTGGCGGCGAGCGACAGGTCGCGGTCGCTGAGCCGGCGGCCGGCCTTCAGCAGCACCATCCCCTCGTGGAAGTCGACGCCGGCGGGCCGGATGTGGCGCCCCTTGATTGCCGGCTCGTTGATCACGACGTCACCGCCGTCCGCAATCGTGTCCTCCTGGATCACGACCGCGTCGGCGCCCGCGGGCACGACGCCGCCGGTGAAGATGCGCGCCGCCTCGCCGGGACCGATGACGCGATCGAACGGCCGCCCCGCCGCGACCTCGCCGATCACCTTCAGCCGCGCCTTCGCCTCGGCCGCGTCGGCGGCGCGCAGCGCGTAGCCGTCCATCGCCGACATCGCCTCCGGCGGCTGCGTGCGCAGCGCCGCGAGATCGCGCGCCAGAATCCGGTGAAACGCGTCGTCCAGCGTCACCATTTCCGCCGCCAGCGGCTCGGCGCCGGCGAGCACCGCGGACAACGCATCGGAGACCGGCATCAAGGCCATCGGGGTTCCTTCGGACGGTGACGACTCGAACGCATGCGTTCTAACCAACGCGCACCGCCCGGCCAAGGACCAAGCGGCCCTCCGGGAACCCTCAGGCAAACTTGGAGGGACTTTGAAGGGAACCTTGGAATGAACGAGGGAGGGAAACCTTGGAAGGAACTCTGGGAGGAGCTGGCGCCAGCTCTTCCTGTTCCTCTCGGCGGTTCCGCCGCCCGCTCGACGCCAATCTACGCCTCCGTGCTCCGTGCAGAAGCCGCATTGCTACGGGGACAGCCCCGCCTTGTTCACCTCTTCAAGCTTTGAGAACGAATTTCAACGACCTTCCCATCTCAACTACATCCGAGATTTGAGAATTTGGAATTGTTTGGGAATGCCGCGATTCTTTGATCGAGTTCGACTCAGCCGGGCGTCGACTCCGCTGATCACTGCCACATTGATTGTACTGGCGTGTATCTCCTTCGCCGTCCTGGAAGTGTCGCGTGCAATGAACCGGCGCGCGGAAATCTTCGCCGAAGGCCAGAGGAACACTGTCAATCTGACGAGCTCGCTGCTGCAGCACGCGGAGTCGACGTTCCGAACGGCTGACACGCTGCTGGTCGCGGCCGTATCCGCCCTCGAATATCGCGTGCCCGATCGCGACGGCCGCAAACGGTTCAAGGCCTGGTTCCTCGACGAATTGCAGCGCATGCCGCAGCTCGTCAGCCTGGTCATCATGGACGAGACGGGGAGGCTGCTCGTCAGCTCGGCGGCGGAGGAGGGCGCGGCGAACTACGCGGACCGCGAATTCTTCATCTATCACCGTGATCACGACGACCGTGACGTGCACCTCAGCGCGCCGGTGCGCGGACGAACCAGCAACCAATGGGTGATCCCGCTGTCGCGACGCTTCAACCGGCCGGATGGCAGCTTCGGCGGCGTGGTCGTCGCGGCCGTCGGCACGCAGTACTTCCAGGATTTCTACCAGCGTCTGGACATCGGCCCGAATGGCGCAATCCTGTTGGCGTCGCTGAACGGCCCGCTGCTGGTGCGCCGTCCCTTCGCCGACAGCAATGTCGGCCGCGACATGAGCAACAGCGGCATTTTCCGTGAGCTCAAGCGCGCGCCCGTCGGGAGCCTCGAGATCACCTCGTCGACCGACGGGGTGCGGCGCTTCAACAGCTACGAGCAGGGCCCCACCTATCCGATCGTCGTCGCCGTCGCCCACGATGTGGACGAGATGCTGGCTCCGTGGCGGGCGTCGACGCTTCGCCGCGTTGCCGAGGCGGGGACGATCGTCACCATCATGGCGCTGCTGGGCGCCCTCATCTGGCGCAACACACGCAAGCTTGCCGATCAGGCAACCGCGCTTCGCGAAGCCAACGACCGCTTCGCGGTGGCGATCGATGCGCTGCCGGATGGACTCAGCGTCTTCGGCGCCGACAACAGACTGATCCTTTCGAACCGCAGGTTGGCTGAACTCTATGACTTCGACCGCGAGAGCTTTGGTCCCGGCACACCGCTGAGCCGATTTACCGAGCTTTCCACCGAGCGCGGCATCGAGTTCGATTTGAGCTCCAGCACCGATACGGTGCGGCTCAGAGGAGGGCGGTCCGTCGCCGTGAAGCGCGCCGCAACGCCCGATGGTGGATGGGTCTCGGTCCACGAGGACATCACCGAGCGCGTCCGCGCGGCAGAGATCCTCGACGAACGGCTCGCGGAGCTGACACAGACGCGAAATCGCCTCGAAGAGCAGCGCAACGAGTTGATCGCGACAGGCGAGGCGCTCTCCGCCGCCAAGGATGCGGCCGAGGCAGCCAGCCGCGCCAAGTCTGACTTCCTCGCGATCATGAGCCATGAGATCCGGACGCCGATGACCGGCATGATCGGCATGATCGGGCTGCTGGCCGACACCAGGCTCGATCAGGAGCAGAAGGATCTCACGGACATCGCCCGGCTCTCGGCCCGCAATCTGCTGACCGTCGTCAACGATATCCTGGATTTCTCGAAGCTCGAAGCCGGGCAACTGACCCCGGAAGCGATCGATTTCAACGTCGAGGACGTCGTCGGCAGCGTCCTGGCCCTGATGGAGCCAAGGGCGAGAGAACGCGGGCTCGGGCTGAAGGGCTCGCTCGCCGAGGAGATGCCGCGCCGGCTTCGCGGCGATCCGCACCGGATCTCCCAGATCCTGCTCAATCTGGTCGGCAACGCGCTGAAGTTCACCGAGCGCGGAACGGTCGAGATCACGGCCGCCCACGTGCAAATCTCCGATGATCGGATCCAGCTCAGTTTCGCGGTCACCGACACGGGCATCGGCATCGCGCGTGATGCGCAGAAGCTGCTGTTCGAGCCGTTCAGCCAGGCCGACACGTCGGTGTCGCGCCGCTACGGCGGCAGCGGTCTCGGACTGGCGATCTGCAAGCGGCTGTGCGAGATCATGGGCGGCACGATCGGCTTCGACAGCGTCGAAGGGCGGGGAAGCCGGTTCTGCTTCACCGTGTGCTGCGGCCCGGCATCGCAGGAAACGCCGGACGCAGCGCCACTCGCGCCCGGTTTGCCTTGCGACGATGAGGCGCTCGAGATCCTCGTCGCCGAGGATAACGACATCAACCAGAACCTGATCGCAAGGCTGCTTGCCAGGCGGGGCTACCGCGCCGACATGGTCGGCAACGGGCAGGACGCGGTCGCGGCCGTCAAGCGCAAGCGCTACGATCTGGTGCTGATGGATATGCAGATGCCGGAGATGGATGGCGTCACCGCCACGCGGGTGATCCGCGATCTCGACGGCTCGGCAGCCGACGTGCCGGTGGTCGCATTGACAGCGAACGCGCTGCCCAGCCAGCGCGCGGTCTGCATCGCGGCCGGCATGGACGATTTCCTCACCAAGCCGATCCAGCCCGAACGTCTCTACGACGCGATCCTGCGCTGGGGCCGCCATGGTCGCAAGCGCGGCGTCGGAAGCGAGCCCGCGGAGCTGGTCACGCAAGGTGACGCATAGTCCGCAGGCCGCCCATGCGATGCGTCGGTCAGGCGATATCCTTGGCGTAGCCGCCCCGGGGCATTCTGTTCCTCCTCGTCGCCACCCGCTGGGCTGCAGCCAGCGCGAGGCGCGCCCAACCGGCGAATTCCTCGGGATCGTCGAACAGCCGGTCCGGCGCGCGCCAGAACGCCAGATCGATCGAGACCCCCCGTTTGACGTAGCTGAGCGGGGGGTGGGATTTCGCCTCGGCGAACGCCGATCGATTGTCTGCATCGACGCGAAAGTAGAGCGTGTTTTCCGCGACCATGCCCAGCATGGCTCCATCGATGAACACGCCCGTCTTGCCGAACATCCGCCGCGTCGCAATCGGGCCGAGCGGCGCGAACTGCTCGCGCAGGAAGTCGATATAGTCCGATGTTGCGACCATGCGGAGAGCCTGTGCGCGGCCCGGGATTGCGACCGTGGTCAGACCTTCCCGAAAAGGACGAGGCGCCGCTGCCGCCGAAATTCGCTGAATCCAAGCGCCTTGTACAGATGGATGGCGGGTTCATTTCGGCTCGACACGTTGAGCGACAGCAGCGCCTCCCCGGGGGCTGTCGCCGACGCGGCGATCAGAAGCGACGTTGCGATGCCTTGCCTCCGCATGCGCTCGGACGTGACCATCGCGTCGATCCAGCACTCGATCGTTGCGACCATGTCGGTCTCTCGTGATGTCACGAGCGAATGCCGGAGTGCGGCTCCGTCCGACGTGGCGATTCCGCGCGGCGCGCTGCTCGCAGCGTGTCGCGTCGAGCTCAGCCGGCTGCCAGCCGCAACGTCGTCAGACCGGATGGCGAATCCACACGTTGGGCTCGACATACACGGCAAAGTCGTTGTCGTGCGCGACGAGGAGGGGCACCAGCGCGCCCGGAATCTCGATCTCACCGGAACGGTCGAAGGCCGCGCCCGTCCATCGCGACCACTCCGCGAGCGTGCCGACGATGGTCATCGAGCACGGCGCGATCTTGACGATCTCGCCGCCGATGCCGAGATGCGTGCGGAGCCAGGAATCGGACAGCTGCCCATCGGCCCGCCGAACGTCGAGATAGGCGCGCATGGGAATCCGGGGCGCGAGATGCTTCTGGTTGGGCCGCACCGGTGCATACAACTCGGCAAAGCCCTTGGCACGCGCGCAGCCCTTGAGCGCGTCGAGCATCGCGCGCGAGCGACCCGGCACGCGCGCCGTGGGCAGCAGTGCGATCTCGAGCGCGCTCATCGTCGTCGGCTGCCGTCCCAGCATGCGGTCCTCGTGACCCCATCGGATCACCTCGTCCCAGCCGCCATCCGGAAGCTCCGTACGTCCGTCCAGGCCGAAGGCGAAAGGAACGGCGAACGCGCGCCCCACCACCTCGTTGCCGTCGAGCGCCGCAAGGGCGCAGTCCGCGTAATGATCGAGCGCCGCCTCGCCATAGTACAACATCGCCGTGCGGTCGTGCCGTATGAACTCGGGCCAGACGGCGTCGAGCTCGGGCGAGAACACGCGCGGGATGAGCTCAGGGCGATCGCGGAGGGAGATGATCTCGAGGGTCATGCGGCGTTCCGGACGGCGGTGATGGGCTCGATGAGCCAAGCTTAGACGCTCGGATCTCGTGCAGCCAGCCCCGCGGCGCCGCCCGCGCGGGCTTGAAATAAATTCGCTGATCCCGAATTTTATGTTCGCTTTTTCGGAATCGTCTGCTATGTTGATTTGGTCCCGTGCTCGACAGGAGGGGCGCTTCGCGATCGTCACGGACCGTGGAGCGCGGGATGCGGTGGCCGCAAGCTCGTCGCAGCGCGCTCTCATGGCGCGCGGACGAACGACGGTTTGCGGACGCGAAGTCGCGTGGTCCTGGCATCCCGAAGCCGATGCCAAGCCGGCGGGTGATGATGATCCCGCCGTCGACGGTGGCCAACAAGCCGGGCACCGGGG
>NZ_CAFJ01000014.1 GCF_000239795.1 Bradyrhizobium sp. STM 3809
TCGGCTTCAGCGCGGCAAGATCGGGATTGCTCTTCGCCAGACCGCGCCACAGGTTGCGCAGGCCGCTGATGGTATTGGCGCCGCCGAGGTCGACCGCGAATTCGGTCTTCTGGATCGCCGTGACCGCGTCGGCCGTATCGGTCCCCTTGCCCGGGGTGGCGGCGTCTGCGGCGTCCGCCTTGGCCAGCCGGTCGGCGTCGGCCGGCTTGGTGGGCGTGTCCGGCGCCAGCCTGGAACCAGCGGCAGCCGCGGCCGAAGCAGGCCCTGGCGATGACCCGGCCGTCGGCCCGGGGGGCCCGGAGATCGCGACCGACAGTCCCTTCGACGGTTCCGGTTTCGGCTTGTCGGCGTTGGTGCTGGCAGCCGGCGGCGCCGCGGCCGTCGCACCGGGCTGAGCGGGATTGGCACCCGCCGCCGCGTTGGGGACGGGCATGAACGGCGACAGATTGCCGAAGGCAGGCAGCGGACCGGGCGCCGTCGAGCCCGGAGCGGCAACCACCGTCGGCTGCGACTCGACGGCAGCGATCTGCGGCGCCGGCGTCGGCTTGCTGGCGGAAACCGGCGCCGCGCTCGCCTGTGAGGTGGTCTGGGCGCTCTGCTTGGCGAGCGCGCCGGTGACCAATTCGACGTTCTGCTCGAGGATCGTCACGCGCCGGTACAGCTGGTCGCGATCGGTGTTCAGCGTCTCGATGGCCGAGCCGAGCTGGCGCGCCTCGCTCTGGGTCTCCTTGGCGAGCGACTGCAGCAGCTGGGCCTGGCGCGACAGGTCGGCGGCCGAAATACGGTCCCTGCGCCATCCCTGCGCGGCCTGATTGACGAAAATGGCCAGCCCGACGGCGCCGACGGCGCCTGCGCCCCACCAGCCGAGGCGCCACAGCCCCCCGCGATCGAGCTCGGTTTCATCCGCAAACAGTCCGGACAGCGTTCCGCCCGTCTTTTCAGCTCCATGCGCGCCGGCTGATTTGTGGGAGTCCCTAGCCATGAACCTGCCTTAATCGAATCACGAAGCGAACATTATCAGGAAAACCCGTATCGGTTTCAGCCGGCGCCGCTTGCCGCGCGCCGAAAACGATCTATGACAGCGGCAATTGTGTCACTCCGATATCTCCAGGGTGCTTGATGACCGCTCGAACCAGTCTGACCATCGTGCTTGCGGCGGGCGAGGGCACGCGGATGCGCTCGAGCCTGCCGAAGGTGCTGCATTCCATCGCGGGCGAATCATTGCTGGCGCATGTGCTGGCGGCGGCCCCGCGCGGCGAGGGCGCGGCCGTCGCGGTGGTGGTGGGACCGCAGCACGACGCGGTCGAGAAGGAGGCGAAGCGCCTGCGCTCGGACGCTGCGATCTTCGTGCAACGCGAGCGGCTGGGCACGGCCCACGCGGTCCTCGCCGCACGCGAGGCGATCACGCGCGGCGCCGACGATCTGCTGGTCGTGTTCGGCGACACGCCGCTGATCACGGCGGAGACACTTGCACGGCTGCGCGCGCCGCTGTCGCAGGGCGCGGCGCTCGCGGTGCTCGGCTTCCGCGCCGCCGATCCGACCGGCTACGGCCGGCTGCTGCTCGACGGATCGAAGCTGGTCGCGATCCGCGAGCACGCCGATGCGTCGGAGGCGGAGCGCGCGATCACGCTGTGCAATGCCGGGGTGATGGCGATGGACGGCCGGCGCGCGCTGGCCATTCTCGACAAGATCGGCAATGCCAACAGCAAGGGCGAATATTATCTCGTCGATGCGGTGGCGATCGCGCGCGAGCAGGGGCTCGACGCCGTGGTGATCGAGACCTCCGAGGACGAGGTGCGCGGCATCAACACCAAGGCGCAGCTCGCGCAGGCCGAGGCCGTCATGCAGACGCGGCTGCGGCAGGCCGCCATGGACGCCGGCGTGACGCTGATCGCGCCGGAGACCGTTCATCTTGCGGCCGACACGACGTTCGGCCGGGACGTCACGATCGAGCCCTTCGTCGTGATCGGACCGGGCGTGTCGATCGGCGACGGCGCCGTGGTGCATTCGTTCTCGCACATCGTGCAGTCGAAGCTCGGCAGCAACACGCTGCTCGGGCCGTTCGCGCGACTGCGGCCCGGCACGTCGCTCGGCGACGGCGCCAAGATCGGCAATTTCGTCGAGGCCAAGGCCGCCGTGCTGGAGCCCGGCGTCAAGGTCAATCACCTGTCCTATATCGGCGACGCCCATGTCGGTGCCCATTCCAACATCGGCGCCGGCACCATCACCTGCAATTATGACGGCTTCAACAAGCACAAGACTGTTATCGGCGAGGGTGCCTTCATCGGCACCAACACCTCGCTGGTGGCGCCGATCAGCATCGGCGCGCGCGCCTATATCGGCTCGGGCTCGGTGATCACGCGCGACGTGCCTGACGATGCGCTGGCGCTGGAGCGCAGCCCGCAGACCACGAAGGAAGGTGCTGCGGCGCGCTTCAGAAGCGCGAAACTGCGTCAGAAGAAGTGAGATTCGAGCTCGGCCGACGGAGCCTCAGTCCTTCTCGTCGAGGAACTCGGCGAACATCTCGCGGGTCAGGCGCCAGCCGCGGCGGGTGGCGTGCTTGATCGGCTCGTTGCTGCGATGCTTGACCGGCATCGGCTTGAGCTCATGGGCCATGGTCGGCGGTGGCCAGT
Source organism: Bradyrhizobium sp. STM 3809 (assembly GCF_000239795.1). Lineage (GTDB taxonomy): Bacteria > Pseudomonadota > Alphaproteobacteria > Rhizobiales > Xanthobacteraceae > Bradyrhizobium. Next base: position 2,634 of record NZ_CAFJ01000014.1, read on the forward strand.
GCGCGAGATGGCTGCCGGACGCGGGATGCGACAGGCTCAGCGAGCTCGTGCCTTTGGGATCAGTGGGGCGGCGGGTGTAGGTCATGGCGTCCTCTCCGACGCGGCAGTTTCGGTGCGAAAGCATTGACCGGCCGTTAACGCAGCCATGAAGGCAGCCTCCGCATCGAACCGGAGTTGCGCCGGCGGCCGCGCGGTTAAGGCTTCCACTTAACCCTGTCGCAATCCGCAATAATTATTGAATCCTGAAAGCGCGCGGTTTTCGTTAAGACAATGCCACGCATTTGAATCTCTCTCGACGATTTGGGGACTAGCGCTGATGTGCGGAATCATCGGGATCCTGGGACGCGGGCCGGTCGCCGAGCATCTCGTCGATTCCCTCAAGCGTCTCGAATATCGCGGCTACGACTCCGCGGGCGTCGCGACGCTCGAAGGCGATCACCTCGATCGCCGGCGCGCCGAGGGCAAGCTGAAGAATCTCGAAAAGCGCCTGGAGCGGGAGCCGCTGAAGGGCCACGCCGGCATCGGCCACACGCGCTGGGCGACGCATGGCAAGCCGACCGAGGGCAATGCCCATCCGCATGCAACTGATAACGTCGCCGTGGTCCATAACGGCATCATCGAGAACTTCCGCGAGCTCCGCGCCGAGCTCGAGAAGCAGGGCGCGAAATTCTCATCCGAGACCGACACCGAGACCGTCGTCCATCTCGTCAATTCCTATCTGCTGAAGGGCCACACGCCGCAGCAGGCTGTCGCCGCATCGCTGCCGCATTTGAAGGGCGCGTTCGCGCTGGCCTTCCTGTTCAAGGGCCACGGCAATCTGCTGATCGGCGCCCGCAAGGGCTCGCCGCTGGCGCTGGGGTATGGCGACGGCGAGATGTTCCTCGGCTCGGACGCGATCGCGCTGGCGCCGTTCACCGACACCATCAGCTATCTCGACGACGGCGACTGGGTCGAGATCACCCGCGACTCCGGCATCATCCACGATGCCTCGGGCGCCGTCGTGAAGCGTGACGTGCTGAAATCCGGCGCGTCGTCGTTCCTGGTCGACAAGGCCAACTACCGCCACTTCATGGCCAAGGAGATCCACGAGCAGCCGGAGGTCGTCGGCCACACGCTGGCGCGCTATGTCGACATGGGCACCGAGCGCGTGATGCTGCCGGCGCGGCTGGCGTTCGACTTCAAGGACATCCAGCGCATCTCGATCACCGCCTGCGGCACCGCGAGCTATGCCGGCTTCGTCGCGAAGTACTGGTTCGAGCGCTTCGCGCGCGTGCCGGTCGAGCTCGATGTCGCCTCCGAGTTCCGCTATCGCGAGGCGCCGCTGCGCAAGGGCGATCTCGCCATCTTCATCTCGCAGTCCGGCGAGACCGCCGACACCCTGGCGGCGCTGCGCTACGCGAAATCGCAGGGCGTCCACACGCTCTCGGTCGTGAACGTGCCGACCTCGACGATCGCGCGCGAGAGCGAGATCGTGATGCCGACGCTGGCCGGTCCCGAGATCGGCGTCGCCTCGACCAAGGCCTTCACCTGCCAGTTGATGGTGCTCGCGGCGCTGGCGATCGCCGCCGGCCGCGGCCGCGGGGAGTTGTCGGAGGCGGACGAGACCAAGCTGGTGCATGGCCTCGTCGAGGTGCCGCGGCTGATCGCGGCGGCGCTGACCACCGAGCCGCAGATCGAGAAGCTGGCGCGCGAGATCGCCAAGTCGAAGGACGTGCTGTATCTCGGCCGCGGCACCTCCTATCCGCTGGCGCTCGAAGGCGCGCTGAAGCTGAAGGAGATCTCCTACATCCACGCCGAAGGCTATGCCGCGGGCGAGCTCAAGCACGGCCCGATCGCGCTGATCGACGAGACCATGCCGGTCGTCGTCATCGCGCCCTATGACAAGGTGTTCGAGAAGACGGTGTCCAACATGCAGGAGGTCGCCGCGCGCGGCGGCAACATCATCCTGATGACCGACGCCAAGGGCGCCGAGGAGGCGACGGTGGAGTCGCTGGTGACGATCACGATGCCCGACATGGCCGCGACCTTCACGCCGATCGTCTACGCGATCCCGGTGCAGCTGTTGGCGTATCATACGGCGGTCGTGATGGGCACCGACGTCGACCAGCCGCGCAACTTGGCGAAGTCCGTGACGGTGGAGTAGGCCGTCAAGGCGTGGGTGCGAAGTCGCCTCGGCACATTCAGGGTCATCCCGGCGAACGCCGGGATCCATAACCACCGCGCCTTATGGCTGGCAGCGCTGGCGGCTCCATCGGGGCCCAAACCGCCTCCTGGGAGTATGGATCCCGGGTCGGCGCTACGCCAACGCTAGCGCGTTGGCGCAGCTTGCCCGGGACGACGACCGAGTTTGTTTGTCCTGCAGCGCGCCTCATGCGATCGCAGGCGAATGTCCCCCGCTTGCCATCTGATCCGTAATCCGACATCAGCGTCAGGCGATGACCCCGGCACCCGATCGGCTGGTCCGCTGCAACATGGCGATCCCGATGGCGCTCGACACCTGGCTGCTGTTCCTGCTCACGAGCATCGGGATCTCGCTCACGCCCGGGCCGAACGGCCTGCTGGCCCTCACCCATGGCGCGCTGCATGGCGGGCGGAAGACGCTGTTCACGATTGCCGGCAGCCTCATCGGCTTCGTCCTGATCATGGCGCTGTGCATGTTCGGCATCGGCGCGCTGGTGCAGTCCTCGATCACCTGGCTGGTGGTGCTGAAGTGGATCGGCGGGCTCTACCTCGCCTGGCTCGGCATCAGGTTGTGGCGCTCGCCGCCGGTGGCGGTCGATGTCGGCAGTGCGCCGGTCACCGCGCGCGGGCATGTGCTGTTTCGCCAGGGCTTCCTGACCGCGGCGACCAACCCGAAATGCCTGCTGTTCTTCAGCGCCTTGTTGCCGCAATTCATCGACCCGGAACGCAGCCTGGCCGTGCAGTTCGGGATCATGGCGATGACCTACACCGTCACGGAGTTCATCACCGAGGTCGCGATTGCCAGCGCCGCCGCCCGCGTCCGCCCGTGGCTCGCCCGGGCCGGGCGGCGCTTCAACCAGGTCTGCGGCGGCATCTTCGTGGCCGTTGGGCTCGCTTTGCCGCTGCGAGGCGCCTGACCGATCGCTTTCGGGCATCCTGACCGGGCGGGAGGCCCGGGGCCAGCCCGCGACAGCCCGGCGGCAAAGCGCGGATGTGTCGGAAAGAGGGCCTTGCCCTTCCAAAAATCTGCTAAGACCCTAGCTGAGATTTGATCCGATCCGGAAGTCCGCATGAGTTCCCGCGACGACCTGCCGCCTGACACCGATCCCTTGGCCGACGCTCCGGCCGAGACGCCCCACCATGGGTTGATGTTCCGGTTTCGCAACTACTTCCTCACCGGCCTCGTGGTCGCCGGTCCGGTCGCGATCACGCTGTACCTGACGTGGTGGTTCGTGACCTGGGTCGACGGCTTGGTGCGGCCGTTCGTGCCGCTGGCCTATCGCCCTGAGACGTACCTGCCGTTCGGCGTGCCGGGTTCCGGGCTGATCGTGGCCGTGATCGGTCTCACCCTGGTCGGCTTCCTCGCGGCCAATCTGATCGGCCGCACCCTGGTCGATCTCGGCGAGCGCCTGCTCGGCCGCATCCCCGCGGTGCGCGCGATCTATCGTGGCCTCAAGCAGGTGTTCGAGACGCTGTTCTCCGGCAAGGGCTCGAGCCTGCGCCGCGTCGGGCTGGTCGAGTTTCCCTCACCCGGCATGTGGTCGATCGTGCTGATCTCGCAACCGCCGAGCCTGGAGATCGCGAACCGGCTGCCCGGCGATGACGAGCAGATCTCGGTGTTCCTGCCATGCGCCCCGAACCCGACGACCGGCTTCTTCTTTTATCTGCCGAAGAGCAAGATCATCGAGGTCGACATGAGCGCCGAGGACGCGGCGACCCTGATCATGTCCTGCGGCGTGGTGCAGCCGGGCTCCGACGCGCAGAAGAAGGCGGCAGCGCTCGCCACCATGGCCAGCGCCGCCCGCATTGCCAATGCTCCGGTGCAGCCGTCGCCGCAGCTGGAGCCGGAGCCGGCCAAAGCCGACTGAACACGGCTGATCGACCGGTCGAGGACGATTGGAGCTAGGCGGCGTCCTGCGGCACGAACACGCGGAGGCGGTGCCCGTCGGGATCGAGCGCGACGAAGGTCGTGCCGAAATCCATTCGCGTCGGCGCTTGAATGATGGTCAGACCGCGGGCCTTCCAGTCGTCATGAATGCGCGCGACCTCGGCGGCATCGCTGACCGTGAAGGCGACCTCGCTGAAACCCGATGCGCCGCTGGCCGCCGGCTCAACCGTGTGCCGCGACCAGAGCCCGAGCATGACGCCATCGCGCAGCGGCAGCATCGCGAAGGTCGGCGCCTGCTCGATCACAGGCTGGCCGAGCAGGCCAGAATAGAAGGCCGCGCTCGCGGGCGGATTGTCGACATAGAGGATGAGGAAGCTGAAGTCGGGCATGTCTGGCTCTCCGGGGGGACGGCGCCGTCAGCGGCGCCTGCGCACGGAAATAGCCGTGCCCGGTGCCAGATTCTGTCAGCAGCGTTCGGCTCCCGCGTCGGCCTCGGCCGCAGCATGGCAAAGGCGCGACCTCGCCTTTGCCATGCCGCAGGAGTTCCGCGTGCGCCGAGCGGGCCGATGTCCGCTCGGCGGTGATTTCAGGCTGCATGGTGATGCGTGAAAGGCACAGCTGCCTGCGCTGTGATCACTACAACCATAAGGCGGTAGTTTTCCCGCCTGTCACGATGGAAACATCGGGCAAAACAAAAATGAGATAGTATGGGGAGCGTGGAATGATGCGTGTGGGCAGGGCGTTGTTGGGCGTCGCCGTGTTGTCGGGAGCCGTACTGCAGCTGGTTCAGCCAGCGTCGGCGCAAACCACCTACACCCGCATTCAGGCCTTTGGTGACAGCTACGCCGATACGGGCAATCTCTGGACCTTCACCGGCGGCCTGGGCAAGCTGCCGCTCTATCCCACCGGACGCTTCAGCGGCGGCACCAATTTCGTCGACACGACCTCCGCGCTGCTCGGCATTCCCCAGCTCAACTACGCGATCGGCGGCGCGACCAGCGGCACCACCAACGTCGCCGGTCCCGGCATTCCCGGCTTCGTCCAGGAGTGGAGCGGACTGACCGGTTTTTCCGGCAACATCGCCTCGACCGACCTCGTCGAGATCTCGATCGGCGGCAATGACGCGCGGGCCTATTACCGCGCGAGCGGCTCGTTCGCCGGCGCGCCGACCGCGGCGGCCGTCACCGCACAGCAGGCCATGGCGGGCATCAATGCGCTGGTCGGCGCCGGCGCGCGCAGCATCGTGTTCACGGCCGGCGATGTCAGCACCTTGCCGGAGGCGGTCGGCAACGCCAATGCCCCGACCGGCAAGCTCTACAGCACGACCTACAATGCGCTGATGCAGGCGTCGCTTGCCAATGTCGCGCGCAATGGCGTCCGCGTCGAATATGTCGACACCGGGCTGATCGGCACGCTGATCCAGGCCAACCCGCAGCGCTATGGCTTCAGCAATGTCGGCGCCTGTCCGGTCGCCTGCATCGGCAACCCGGCGCTGCAGCAGCAGTACCTCTTCTATGTCGACGGCGTGCACCTGACCTCGCACGGCTTCGACGTGCTGGGCCAGTACATCGTCAACCGCCTCAACGCGCCCTTGACCTTTGCGCCGCAGGGCGAGGTGGGGTCGATCGCAGCCATGGGTTTCGCCTCGACGCTGATCGGCAAGCTCGACATGTTCCGCGAAACCACCGGCTTTGCGCCGTCGACCATGAACTCGTTCGCCGCCGTCACCAAGGCGCCGTATGCCAAGGCGCCGCCGCTGGCACCCGTCAGCCCGTGGTCGTTCTACATGCAGGGCAATGGCGGTCTCAGCAACCGCCAGGGCAACGCCGCCTCGAACGGCTTCAACCTCGACAGCGTCGGCGGCACGATCGGGCTCGACTATCGGCTGTCGCCGAACGCGATGATCGGCGCCGCATTCGATTATTCCAATCCGAAGGCCAAGCTGTTCAACAACGCCGGCACCACCGATGCCAACTCCTATCAGCTCGGCCTGTACGGCGTGTGGGCGAACAGCAATTTGTTCGCCGAGGGGCTCGCGACCATCGGCAAGCAGGACTATCGCAATACGCGGCTGGGCGTCGTCGACACGATCACCTCGAATCCGGGCGGCACGACGTTCGTCGCCGCCGGCAAGGCCGGCTATCTGTTCGATGCCGGCACCGCCAAGGTCGGGCCGATCGGCGGCCTGACCTACGCCCGTGCCCGCGTCGACGGCTTCACCGAAGCCGGCGATCCCGCGCTGACGCTCACCGTCGGGCCGCAGACGGCCGAGACCCTGGTCGGCAGCATCGGCGTGCAGCTGCGCACGCCGTTCCAGGTGCAGGGCACGACCGTGCATCCCTACCTGAACGTGACGCTGGACGACGATCTGATCGGCAATGGCCGTCTGATCCAGTACAGCGCCACCTCGGCGCCGCTGATCGTCAACAACTGGAACATTCCGAACGCGAGCTCGCACAACGTCTATGGCCGGATCAGCACCGGCATCGTGGCGCCGTTCTGGAACAACGTGGCACTGACGGCGAATGTGTCCCGGACCATCGGCCGGACCGGCGGCGACGACTTCTTCGGCAGCGGCGGGCTGAAGATCTCGTTCTGAGGTCAGCCGCGACCACCGGCGCTGGTTTGGGGGGCTCTTTGGGGGGAGCGGCGCCGACATTGCGGCCAAGGCGAGGGCAGCCCGGAAGGGCTGCCCTTCGTTTTCGCGGCTTCAGTTTTGTCGTGAGCTGCGCATAGTCTCCGGACCCCTCGTTGGAATCGGAGCCTCCTCATGCCCCCCAGCATTGCCGTCATCGCGCCCGGCGCCATGGGCAGCGCCGTGGCCGCTCGCCTCGCCGAGCACGGCTGCAAGGTGCTGACCCGGCTCGACGGACGCAGCGCCGCCACGCAGGCGCGAGCGGCCGCCGCGGGGATGACCAGCGCCAGCGACGGGGAGATCGCGGCCTGCGACATCATCCTGTCGATCGTACCGCCCGGCGAGGCGGTGGCGCTGGCACAGCAGCTCGCGACCGCGATCAACCGCAGCGCCAAGAAGCCGGTCATCGTCGACTGCAACGCGGTCAATGTCGAGACCATCCGGACGATCGAGGACATCGTGCTGTCGTCGGGCGCGCGCCTGGTCGATGCCGCGATCATCGGGCTGCCGCCGAAGCCCGGCACGAGGGGACCGGCGGTCTATGTCAGCGGCGAAGCCGCGGCCGATTTGGTCGTGCTTGGCCGGCTCGGGCTCGACCTGCGCCCGATCGAGGGCCCGATCGGCGCCGCCTCGGCGCTGAAGATGTCCTATGCCGGAATCAACAAGGGCCTCACCGGGCTCGGCGCAGCGATGGTGCTGGCCGCCACCCGCACCGGCGCGGCCGATGCGCTGCGCGACGAGCTCGCGCTGAGCCTGCCGCACGTCCAGGCGCGGCTCGCCAACGCCCTGCCGGACATGCTGCCCAAGGCCTATCGCTGGGTCGCCGAGATGCGCGAGATCGCGGGCTTCCTTGGGCCGGATCATCCGGCAGCGCTGATCTACGAAGGCTTTGCGCGGCTGTTCGAGCACATCGCGACAGACGTGCAAGGCGAGGGAACGGAGGCCGCGCAACTGGTGGCGTTCGCGGAGAGCTGCAAGGTCAAATAGTCCACCGGTCGTCGTCCCGGACAAGCCCAGACGCGCGAGAGCGCGGCGGGGCGCAGATCCGGGACCCATACTCCGCGGCGGCTGTGAGGCGCGAAAAAGCCAATGGCCCTCGTGCCTCAAACTGCTTCCTGGGGGTATGGGTCCCGGCTCGGAGGCCGGGACGACAGCGGAGTTCGTTGAGGCACCTTTGGCCAACTACCCCGCCGTCAGCAGCGGGATCGCCTCGTCGCGTTCGTACAGATACAGCAGGCAGCGCAGCGCGTCGCTGCGCGGTCCCTTCAGCTTTGGATCCTCCTTCAGGATCCGCAGCGCCTCGTCGCGCGCTTGCGTGATCAGCTGGGCATGCACCTCGGGACGGGCGATGCGGTAGCCGGGCAGGCCGCTCTGGCGGATGCCCAGCACGTCGCCTTCGCCGCGCAGCTTCAGGTCTTCCTCGGCGATGCGGAAGCCGTCGGTGGTCTCGCGGATGACGGCGAGGCGCGCCTTCGACATCTGTCCGAGCGGCTCGTGATAGAGCAAAATGCAGGTCGAGGCCTCCGATCCGCGGCCGATGCGGCCGCGCAGCTGGTGCAATTGGGCGAGGCCGAAGCGCTCGGCATTCTCGATCACCATGATCGTCGCGGCGGGCACGTCGACGCCGACCTCGACCACCGTCGTCGCCACCAGCAGCCGCAGCTGATGCGCCGCGAAGCGGCCCATGACGTCGTCCTTCTCGCTGCCCTTCATCTTGCCATGGACGAGGCCGACGCGATCGCCGAAGCGCTCGCGCAGGCTCTCGTAGCGCTCGGTCGCGTTGGTGAGATGATCGATGCCCTCGGCCTCGGATTCCTCGACCAGCGGGCAGATCCAGTACACCAGCTTGCCGGCGTCGAGCGCGCGGCCGACGGCGTCGATGACCTCGCCGCGGCGGGTATCGGCCACGGCGCGGGTGTCGATCGGCTGGCGGCCGGCCGGCTTCTCGCGCAGCTCGGAGATGTCCATGTCGCCGAAGTAGGTCAGAACCAGCGTGCGCGGGATCGGCGTCGCCGACAGCACCAGCACGTCGACGGCCTCGCCCTTCGAGGTCAGCGCCAGCCGCTCGCGCACGCCGAAGCGATGCTGCTCGTCGACGATGGCGAGCGCGAGCGATTTGAAGAAGACGTCGTCCTGGATCAGCGCGTGGGTGCCGACCAGCAGGTCGATCTCGCCGGCCTCGAGCCGGGCGAGGATGTCGCGGCGCTCCTTGCCCTTCTCGCGGCCGGTGAGGATCGCGACGTTCATCCCGGCGCGCTCGGCCAGCGGCGCGATGGTCTTGGCGTGCTGTCGCGCCAGGATCTCGGTCGGCGCCATCAGCGCGGCCTGCTTGCCGGCCTCGGCCA
>NZ_CAFJ01000013.1 GCF_000239795.1 Bradyrhizobium sp. STM 3809
CCACTCCGCCTATTCGCTGCTGAAGGGCTCGATCAAGATCGCCAAGCTCGGCGAGCTCGCCAAGGCCGACCGCCAGCCGGCGCTGGCGCTGACCGACACCGACAACATGTTCGGTGCGCTCGAATTCTCCGACAAGATGGCGGGCTATGGCATCCAGCCGATCGCCGGCTGCGAGCTCGCGATCGATTTCGGCGACATGGATCCGAATGCGCGCAATGCGGGCGCGGTCGCGCAGCCCTCGCGAATCGTCCTGCTGGCGGCGAAGGAGGAGGGCTACCGGCATCTGATGCGGTTGAACTCGCGGGCGTTCCTGGAGACGCCGACGCATCAGGCGCCGCACATCAAGTTCGACTGGCTGACCGAGGGCGTCGACGGTTTGATCGCGCTGACGGGCGGACCGGACGGCCCGATCTCGCTCGCGCTCCAGCACGACATGGCGGCGCTGGCCGGACAGCGCTGCGAGCGGCTGGCGGGCCTGTTCGGCGATCGGCTCTACATCGAACTGCAGCGCCACGGCGCGGAGCGTGAGCGCCGCGTCGAGGGTGGGCTGATCGATATCGCCTATGACAAGGGCCTGCCGCTGGTCGCCACCAACGAGCCGTATTTCGCCAGCTCCGAGGACTACGAGGCGCATGACGCCCTGTTGTGCATCGCCGGCGGCCATCTCATCGCCGACACCGACCGCGTGCAGCTGACGCCGGACCACCGCTTCAAGACCCGCGCCGAGATGGCGGTGCTGTTCGCCGACCTGCCGGAGGCGCTGGCCTCGACGGTGGAGATCGCCGAGCGCTGCTCGTACCGGCCGCGCACGCGCAAGCCGATCCTGCCGTTCTTCACGGTTGGCGCCGGCTCCGGCGATGCCGTCGACGCCGCCAGCGCCGAGGCGGCCGAGCTCAAGCGGCAGGCGGAGGAGGGCCTGGAGCGGCGGCTGAAGGTGCACGGCATGGCGCCGGGCATGACGGAGGAGGACTACCAGAAGCGGCTGGCGTTCGAGCTCGACGTCATCATGCGCATGAAGTACGCGGGCTACTTCCTGATCGTGTCGGACTTCATCAAATGGGCCAAGGCGCACGGCATACCGGTCGGCCCGGGCCGCGGCTCCGGCGCCGGCTCGCTGGTCGCGTGGGTGCTGACCATCACCGACCTCGACCCGATGCGGTTCGCGCTGCTGTTCGAGCGCTTCCTCAATCCCGAGCGCGTGTCGATGCCGGACTTCGACATCGACTTCTGCCAGGACCGCCGCGGCGAGGTGATCTCCTACGTGCAGCAGCGCTACGGCCGCGACCAGGTGGCGCAGATCATCACCTTCGGGACGCTGCAGGCGCGCGGCGTGCTGCGCGACGTCGGCCGCGTGCTGCAGATGCCCTATGGCCAGGTCGACAAGCTGACCAAGCTGGTGCCGCAGAACCCGGCCGCACCCGTCACGCTCGCCGCCGCCATCGAGGGCGAGCCGAAGCTGCAGGCGTTTCGCGACGAGGATCCGGTGGTGGCGCGCGCCTTCGACATCGCGATGCGCCTGGAGGGCCTGACGCGGCACGCCTCGACTCATGCCGCGGGCATCGTCATCGGCGACCGGCCGCTCAGCGAGCTGGTGCCGATGTATCGCGATCCCAAATCGGACATGCCGGTCACCCAGTTCAACATGAAATGGGTCGAGCCGGCCGGCCTCGTGAAATTCGACTTCCTCGGCCTGAAGACGCTGACGGTGCTCGACGTCGCGGTGAAGCTCTTGAAGCAGCGCGATATCCATGTCGATCTCGCGACCCTGCCGATAGACGACGCGCCGAGCTACCAGATGCTGGCGCGGGGCGATGTGGTCGGCGTGTTCCAGGTTGAAAGCCAGGGCATGCGGCGGGCGCTGATCGACATGCGCCCGGACCGCTTCGAGGACATCATCGCGCTGGTGGCGCTGTATCGCCCGGGCCCGATGGCCAACATCCCGACCTACTGCGCGCGCAAGCACGGCGAGGAGGAGCCGGAATATCTGCATCCGATCCTGGAGCCGATCCTTAAAGAAACCTTCGGCGTCATCATCTACCAGGAGCAGGTGATGCAGGTCGCGCAGCAGATGTCGGGCTATTCGCTCGGCGAAGCCGACCTGCTGCGCCGTGCCATGGGCAAGAAGATCCGCGCGGAGATGGACAAGCAGCGCGTCCGCTTCGTCGAGGGCGCCGTCAAGAACGGCGTGCCGAAAGATCAGGCCGACACGATCTTCGACCTGCTCGCCAAGTTCGCCGACTACGGCTTCAACAAGTCGCACGCCGCCGCCTACGCGCTGGTATCGTACCACACCGCCTACATGAAGGCGCATTATCCGGTCGAGTTCATCGCGGCATCGATGACGCTCGATCTGAACAACACGGACAAGCTGTCGGAATTCCGCGCCGAGGCGCAGCGCCTCGGCATCAAGGTCGAGCCGCCGTCGATCAACCGCTCGGGACCGACCTTCGAGGTCAGCGGCAACACCATCTTCTACGCGCTCGCCGCGCTCAAGGGCGTCGGCCCGCAGGCGATCGAGATGATCGTCGAAGCGCGCAACAAGGGCGGGCCGTTCACCTCGCTCGCCGACTTCGCCAGCCGCGTCAGTCCGCGCGCCATCAACAAGCGCATCATCGAGACGCTGGCGGCGGCCGGCGCCTTCGACTGCCTCGACAAGAACCGCGCCCGGGTGTTCGCCGGCGCCGACGCCATCGTCGCCGCGTGCCAGCGCGCCAACGAGGCGGCGACCTCCGGCCAGAACGACATGTTCGGCAACGCCGCCGACGCGCCGGCGATCATCCTGCCGAACATCGAGAACTGGTTGCCGGCCGAACGTCTCCGCCGCGAGTACGACGCGATCGGCTTCTTCCTGTCGGGCCATCCGCTCGACGACTACGCGGCCGCGCTGAAGCGGTTGCGGGTGCAGAGCTGGGCGGAGTTCTCGCGCGCGGTGAAGACCGGCGCCACGGCCGGCAAGGTCGCGGCCACCGTGGTGTCGCGCATGGAGCGGCGCACCAAGACCGGCAACAAGATGGGCATCATGGGTCTGTCGGACCCGACCGGTCATTTCGAGGCCGTGCTGTTCTCGGAGGGCCTGGCGCAATATCGCGACGTACTCGAGCCCGGCGCCGCCGTGCTGCTGCAGCTCGGCGCCGAGCTGCAAGGCGAGGACGTCCGCGCCCGCGTGCTGCATGCCGAGCCGCTCGACGAGGCCGCTGCCAAGACGCAGCGCGGCCTGCGCATCTTCCTCCGCGATACCAAGCCGCTCGATTCGATCGTCAAGCGGCTGCAGGGGCCGGAAGAGGGCGCGGCCAACGGCAATGGCGCGGCAGCCAAGGGCGTCGCAGCGCCGCCGCCGCGGGCTGCAGCCGGCGAGGGTGAGGTCTTGCTGGTGATGATGCTGGACCTCGAGACGGAAGTGGAAATGAAGCTTCCCGGCCGCTTCAAGGTTTCGCCACAAATCGCAGGCGCCATCAAGGCCGTGACCGGCGTGGTCGAGGTGCAGCAGCTCTGACGTCAGCGGTGGTTTTTCGACGAGGCGGCCATGATCAGGCGGTTCCGCGCGGGGAACACGGGGACGAAGGAACAAAAAAGCTGCAACTCCGCTGTTCCGGCATGCCTCCGTTCAACCGCGGTTCAGCCACCCGCGTGCTGTATCCGGGGCAGGTGCCTCGATAAGGGTTCGAACCGTCATGCGCTTGGCCAAGATCAACTCTCGCACCGTCGTCGGCGTCGTGCTCTGCCTGCTCGCGCTGGCTGCTTTGCCGCGTCCTGCCGCAGCGCAGCAGCCCGCGCCGGAGAAGCGCATCGCGCTGGTGATCGGCAATGGCGCTTATCCCAAGGGCGCGCTCGCCACGGCGGCCAATGACGCCGGCCTGATCGCTCAGACCCTGCAGGCAGCCGGCTTCGACGTCGTCGGCGCGCGCGATCTCGACGCCGATACGCTGCGCAAGAGTTTTCGCGATTTCATTCACAAGGCCCAGTCGTCCGACGGTAACACCGTGGCGATGGTCTATCTCGCCGGCTATGGCATGCAGCTCGCGGGAGAGAACTACTTCATGCCGGTCGACGCCAATATCGGCAGCGAGGTCGACATCCCGACCGAAGGCCTGCGCCTCAGCGACTACATCCGCCAGCTCGCCGCAACGCAGCTCAAGGCCGGAATCGTCGTGCTCGACGCGGCTCGGCAGCAGCCCTTCGTCACGAATGGTTCGACGATCGCGGGCGGGCTGGCGCTGGTCGAGCCCGACAACA
>NZ_CAFJ01000012.1 GCF_000239795.1 Bradyrhizobium sp. STM 3809
TCGACCACCGCCATCGTCCGGGCGCCGGGCGGGCGCGGGTCGGAGGCCGCCGTTCTCAATTGTATCATCTCTCACATCAGTACAGTTCGGCGATATTGTACTGATCCGTGGCTCCCCCGGCAACCTCGTGCAGGCTAAGGAGAGGCCTCGAAGGAGGACCAGGCCATGAAGGGATCGATCGACGGCTGGGGCAGCGGCGCCATCGGCATGACGATCTTCAGCGGCTCGCTGCCGGCGACGCGCGCGGCGCTGGAGGGCTTCGCCCCGCTGTTCCTGACCAGCGCGCGGGCGACGCTCGCGGCCGGTCTCGCCGCGCTGTGCCTTGCAGCGCTGCGACAGCCGATCCCGGGACGGCGTGAACTGTGGTCGCTCGTGATCGTCGCGCTCGGCGTCGTGATCGGCTTTCCGCTGCTCACCGCGCTGGCGCTCCAGCACGTCACCTCGGCGCATGCGATCGTCTTCATCGGACTGCTGCCGCTGTCGACCGCCGCGTTCGGAGTGCTGCGCGGCGGCGAGCGGCCGCGGCCGCTGTTCTGGCTGTTCGCCGGTCTCGGCGCGGCGGCGGTCTCCGGCTTCGCGCTGTCGCAGGGCGGTGCCGCCTCGCTCACCGGAGATCTCGTGATGATCGCCGCGATCATCGTCTGCGGCCTCGGCTATGCCGAGGGCGCCCTGCTGACCCGCAGGCTCGGCGGCTGGCAGGTGATCTCGTGGGCGCTGCTGCTGTCGGTCCCTGTCATGCTGCCGCTGGCGCTGCTGACATGGCCGGCGTCCACGCAGCCGATCAGCACGCCGGCCTGGCTGGGCCTCGTCTACGTCTCGGTCTTCAGCATGTTCGTCGGCTTCGCCTTCTGGTATCGCGGCCTGTCGCGCGGCGGCACGGCCAGCGTCGGGCAGTTGCAACTGCTGCAGCCATTCCTCGGCCTCGCCTTCGCGAGCCTGCTGCTGCACGAGCCGGTGTCCGCTACCATGCTCGGCGCGGCCGCGATCGTCGTGCTCTGTGTGGCAATGGCGCGCCGCTGGGCGTGAGCCTGCGGACCTATTTGCGGCGATACAGGCCGGTGAAGCTGACGCCGGCGCCGCCGCAATCGCCGTTGTCCTCGACCAGCAGCCAGGCGCCGACGCGCTGCAGGCGCACGCGGCATTCGTCGCCGGCATTCGGCCGCTCGAACGGCGTGCTGCCGTCGTCGACGAAGGCGACCAGGCCGTCCTTCGGTTCGGCGGTCGCGGCAATCGAGCCATTGTGCAGGTCGCGTCCCGTCGGCAGCACCTGATCGCCTTCGATCCGCAGCCGGCCGCCGCCGGCGGCGGTGATCGTGAGCCCGCCGCCGGGATGCTCCCAGCGGCCGGTCCAATCTGCGCCCGCCGGCGCTGCCATCGGTGCGACCGGCGCGAGCGCCGCGCGCGGCAGCCAGCCGCTGGTCCAGGTCTGTTGCCGGGCATGCGGCGACTGGTAGCTGACGCAGGTGAAATCGCCGCGCGTCCTGCCGACCAGCACCAGGTCGTCGCCGACCAGATAGGCCTTCCTCCGGCAGGCGTCCGTCGCAGCCGGACAGCTCGCGGCCTTGAAGTCGTCGTCATAGGGGCTCTTCACGAAATTGACGCGCGGCTGCCCGCTGACCCGGGCGACCGCGAGCGGCCGCGCATCGTCCCAGCCGATGCCGTTGCAATTGGCCGGGTCGTTGGCGTCGTAGGCGGCGGCGCTCGTTGCGGTCAGCAGACTGAAGATGAAGCCGATCCAGCTTTTGCGCATTGAGACCCCGCCATGCTTTGCCAGACGTAGGTGATCCGGTGCGGGCAACCGGTTCAACGGCCCCTTCGCCTGGTCACATCAGGCCGTTGCTCTTCAGGCTGGTGTGCCCGTTGCGGCCGACGATGATGTGGTCGTGCACCGTGATGCCGAGCGGCTTGGCGATCTCGACGATGGTCCGGGTCATGCGGATGTCGGCCTGCGACGGCGTCGGATCGCCGGAGGGGTGGTTGTGCACCAGGATGATCGCGGTCGCCGACAATTCCAGCGCGCGCTTGATCACCTCGCGCGGATAGACCGGGGTGTGGTCCACCGTGCCGGTCTGCTGCACCTCGTCGGCGATCAGCTGGTTGCGCTTGTCGAGGAACAGCAGCCTGAACTGCTCCTTGTCGGCGAACGCCATGCTGGTCCGACAATAGGTGATGACCTCCTGCCACGACGCCAGCGCGTGCTTCTGCCGGACCTCGCCCCTGGCGATCCGGTGCGCGGCTGCCGCGATCAGCTTGAGCTGCGTGATCGCGGCATCGCCGATGCCGTTGAACTCGCGCAGCCGGGGCTCAGGCGCATGGATGACGTCGGCGAACGATCCGAACGTCTTGATCAGCGCCTTGGCCAGCGGCTTGACGTCGCGCCGCGGCAGCGCCGCGAACAGCACCATCTCCAGCAGCTCGTAGTCGCTGAGCGCCTCGGCGCCGGCGCTGTGGAAGCGCTCGCGCAGCCGCTGCCGATGGCCGTGATAATGCGGCGTCTCGGGCTTGTCGTCGGGGGGAAGGGCGTTGTCCGGCATCGGTGCCAGCATGCCGCGGAGAATCGTTTTTGCAACCTCGAAGTGTCGGCGCCTGCGCGTCTTCCGTCAGGCCGCACGCCCGCTCAGCACCAGGACCAGGCCGATGATGAGCGCGAACGCCGTCGGGTAGAACGTGAGCGCGAAGCCGAAGGCGCGGCCTGCGGCGCCGCGTGCATAGCCCAGCCAGAACAGCAGGCGGCCGAGGCCGAACAGCACCACGAGCGTGGTCAGCAGCGTTGCGGGATCGGGCAGCGTCGCCGCCAGGCCGAGATGCACGGCGATCGCGAGCACGACCTGCTCGAGCGTATTCTGCAGGATCGCATTGCCGCGGCGGACGGCCTCGCTGGCCACCGTCGTCGCCGCGCCGGCGATGTCCTGGGCGGAGAAGAAGCGCAGGCGGGCGACGTTGCCGATGGCGGCGAGCAGCCAGGCCAGCACGCACAGATCGAGCCGCAGCGCCATCGCCAGCCGCTCGGCTTCCGGCTGCGCGGCGCTGCCGCCGTGCCACAGCGCGAGGCCGATCGCGACGACGCCGGTCAGCGCAGCAGCGGCCATGCCGGCGGCGACCTGGCGCTGCTCGCGACGAAAGGCGGCGTCCTCGCTCATGATGACCAACGTTCTCCTGCTGCTCCCGCCGCTGTCGTTCTCAACGCGCTCGGCGTCACGCCGATCCCGGAAGGCGGTCGAGGAAAGATGCGATGGCGGCGAGCACCGGCTGCTGGTCGCCGGCGAAGATCCAGTGATCGGCGCCGTCGAGCGCGACGAACGTCGCGCCGGGGATGTGGCTGGCGAGATGCCGGCCGGCACCGATCAGCACCGCGCGGTCCTTGCGACGGTGCAGCACCAGCGTCGGCGCCGACACCTGTGCGAGCAGATGCCGCACGTCGGTGTCCCGCAACGCCTCGAGCAGGCCCTTGATCGCGCCCGGGCTCGAGGCGGCGCGCAGCAGGCCGGCCCACCAGGCGCGCGCCTGCGGATCGCCGGCGAGGCTCGGCGCGAACGTCTCGATGCCGGCCGGGCCGCCCCATTCGGCGACGAGCTGCTGCAGCCAGAGGCCATATTGGCTGGCCTGCAGCGCATGCGGATAGTCCGCTGTCGCGCTGCCCTTGGCCAGCGAGGCGAACAGGATCAGCCCGGCGACGCGCCGGGGATGCGCGGCGGCAAACGCAATGCAGGCGGGTCCGCCCTCGGAGGCGCCGAGCAGCACGGTGCGCCGGCTGCCCGCGGCGTCGAGCACGGTGGCGATGTCCTGCGCGGTGGCTTCGAGATCGGGGCTCGAGCCGACCCGGTCGGACAGCCCGACGCCGCGGCGATCGAGCAGGATCAGGCGGCCCATCGATGCCAGCGAGGACAGCAGCGCGCGGCAGCGCGGCTCCTCCCAGATGCGCTCGACATGGGAGACGAAGCCGGGCAGCAGCAGGATGTCGAGCGGGCCACGGCCATAGGTCTGGTAGGCGAGATGGATGCCGTCCTTGCCGACATAACGCGTCGGCGGCGTGGTCTCCTCCTGAATCGCCGCGCCCTGTCCGAGCAGGGCCAGCGTGTCCGCTTCCGGCGCCACGCCGAGCTCGTCGCGCAGAGATTGTGTCAGCGCCGCGAGATGACGCTCGGCGCCGGCGCGGTCGCCCGACAGCACCAGGCTGCGGATCAGCGCGCGGCCATAGACCTCGCTCAGCGGATCGAGCGCGACGAGACGCCGGGCGTGGCTGATCGCAGTGGCATGGTCGGCTGCCGCGCTCGCATCCTGCACCACCCGTTCCAGCGCCTGGACCACGCGCCCGCGCAAGGCCTCGCGGCGGAAGAACGCCCATTCGTCGAAGTTCGGGCAGTCGCCGGGCGTGAAGCCGTCGAGGAAGTCACCGTTGTAGAGGCTGCACGCGCGGGCGAATTCGCCGCGATCGCAGGCCGCCTCGAAAGCCTGGCAGTCGACCTCCAGCTCGCCTGTCGGCGCCCAGCGGATCGTCGTGCGGTCCACCGCCAGGCAGCCATCGCCGAGCACGATCTGGATCCGGTGCAGCAGGCGGCGCAGCCGCGCCCGCGCCACATCCTCGGGACTGTCAGGCCAGAACATCGTGGCGACGATGTCGCGTGCGACGGCGGTCCTCGCCTCGGCGAGGTACACCAGCAGCGCCAGGCCCTTGCGCAGCGACAACGGGCACGGCGCGTCGTCACGGCGGATCTCCGGAAAGCCGAAGGTGCGGACGCTGAACCGGGGCATCGTGACGAGACCTGCTTTGGCGGCGTCGGGGGACGCTCAGGGGACGGTCGCCTGATAGCGCTCAGGCTCGATCGCGGCGCGCGCTGGGGATCGGTCGATCCCTCGGCGCTGCTTGGCGCTCCTTGGCGCTCCTTGGCGCGGCCGGCCGCACAACCGGAGAGCATCCATGTTCGCACGTCTCCTCATCCTGTTCTACGCCGTTGCCAGCTACGGCATTTCTCTCGTGTCCTTTGCCTGGGCGCTGGCCTTCGTCGGCAATTATGACCAGTTCGGCGCCAAGACCATCGACAGCGGCGCGGCCGGGAGCCTCGCCGAGGCCGTCATCGTCGACGGGCTGCTGCTCGCGCTGTTCGCGCTCCAGCACAGCGTGATGGCGCGGCCGGCGTTCAAGCGCTGGTGGACGAGCCTCATCCCGGCCGCGGCCGAGCGCAGCACCTATGTGCTGCTCTCCAGCCTGGCCCTGCTGCTGCTATTCTGGCAGTGGCGGCCGATCCCGATGCCGCTGTGGCATGTCGAGGGACTGGCCGCGACCCTGCTGACCGGCCTTCACGGGCTCGGCTGGCTGATCGTGCTGAGCTCGACCTATATGATCGATCATTTCGAGCTGTTCGGGCTGCGCCAGGGCCTCTTCGCGCTGCGCGGCGCGGAGGCGCCGGCGCACCCGTTCAAGACGCCGCTGCTGTATCGCCTCGTCCGGCATCCGATCATGCTCGGCTTCCTGATCGCCTTCTGGGCCACGCCTGAGATGAGCGTGGGCCATCTGCTGTTCGCGGCGCTCAGCTCCGGCTACATCCTCATCGGCCTGCAGCTCGAGGAGCGCGACCTGGTCGCCGTCTTCGGCGAGACCTATGAGCGCTACCGCCAACGGGTTCCGATGCTGCTGCCGCGGCTGATCGGTCGCCGCGGAACTTCGACGGCCGACGTCGAAGCTCAGCGGATCCGCTAGCTGTCGGTGCCGCGCCGCGCCTGGACACGCGCAGGCATCGGCCGAAGCCTGCGCGCTGCCCTGCCCACGCAGACGTGAACTGGTGAAGTGGACCTTCAGGACCTATGTCCGGCTTGAATGCTGCGATGCAAAATCGGGGCTTCACGGCTTTGATGCCTTGCGGCACTGATGGATTGTCCCGCCTGGAGACGTTTTCCGTTGACCACCATCACGTCGGATTCCGGCGACACGCTGTCGGCCTGGATCACCCTGCTGCTCGCCTTCTCCTGCGGGCTGATCGTCGCCAACATCTATTATGCGCAGCCGCTGATCGGGCCGATCAGCGCCGATCTCGGTCTCAAGCCGCAGCTCGCCGGCCTGCTGGTGACGATGAGCCAGATCGGCTACGGCGCCGGCCTGCTGCTGGTCGTGCCGCTCGGCGACCTCATCGAGAACCGCAAGCTCGTCATCGCCACCATCATCGTCGGCGCCGCGGCGCTCGCCTGCGCGGCACTTTCGACGCAGCCCTCCACCTTCCTGCTCTCGGCGCTGCTGATCGGCTTCGGCTCGGTGGCGGTGCAGATCCTGATCCCCTACGCCGGGCACATGGCGCCGGAGGCGATCCGCGGCCGCACCGTCGGCAACGTCACGACCGGGCTGATGCTCGGCATCATGCTGGCGCGGCCGCTGGCGAGCTTCGTCGCGGCGCATGCCTCCTGGCACGTGATCTATGCGGCTTCGGCGGTGGCCATGCTGTCGCTCGCCGTGGTGCTGCGCGTGGCGCTGCCGCCGCGCGAGCCGCAGGCGCGGCTGAGCTACGGCCAATTGCTCGGCTCGATGGTGCAGCTCTATCGCGACACGCCGGCACTGCGCCGCCGCGCGCTGTACCAGGCGGCCCTGTTCAGCTGCTTCAGCGTGTTCTGGACCACCTCGCCGCTGCTGCTCGCGGGGCCGGACTTCCGCATGTCGCAAACCGGCATCGCGCTGTTCGCGCTCGCCGGTGTCGCCGGTGCGATCATGGCGCCCGTCGCCGGCCGGATCGCGGATCGCGGCTGGACGCGGCCGGCGACGATCGCGTCCATGCTGCTGTGCGCGGCCGGCTTCGCGGCGACGCTGCTGGCGCCGCCCGGAACCAACTGGTCGCTGACCCTGCTGGTGATCGCGGCGATCGCGATCGATTGCGGCGCGCAGCTCAGCCTGATCCTCGGCTATCGCGTGCTGTTCGTGCTCGGCGCTCATCAGCGCAGCCGGCTCAACGGGCTCTACATGACGACGTTCTTCGTCGCCGGCGCCGCTGGCTCCGGGCTCGGCGCCTACGTTTATGCGCATGGCGGCTGGACGCTCGCCGCTGCGCTCGGCACCGCGCTGCCGCTCGCCGCCCTGGCCTATCAGTTCACGGAACGCGACTGATCAGAACGGGCTGCGCTTCAGCCCGGGTACCAGCGCTGCCAGCCGGTCCTTGATCCACGGCGCCGGCGGCAGCCGGCCCGTGGGCATCTCGACCGGCTTGGCCGCCTCGCGGCGTACGGCCAGCGTCAGCGTCGCGAGATAACGGTCGCGCTCCTCCTTCACAGCGCAATAGGCGCGATGATCGGGATCGGCGTCGGTGGCGACGCGGTCGTTGGCGTTGATGACCAGCCGCTGCTTCGGGCGCCCCGTGTAGTCCGGGACGTTGCTGTAGATGAACTCGTTCAGCGCCTCTGGAAAGAAGGTCTGCCCGGTCAGCACCGTGGCCTCGTCGACGAACACCCTGAAATGGATGTGGGTGGCGCGGCCGGCATACCATCCGGGATAGATGGTGTTGAAGCCGGCCCAGCCTGCTGCATCCGCCATCTGCGTGCCGCGCAGATAGGTCTTGCCGCTCTGGTCGAGCTTGTGGGTATCGCTCTGGCCCGGATAGCCGGAATAGATGCCGCGCGCGTCGCACTGCCAGACGTCGACCCGCGCGCCAGGGATCGGCGTGCAGGCGCCCGCCTCGATCACGCGCAGCCGCAACCCCAGCGGCACGCCCGGCCGGCCCTCGGTGATGTCGGTGCGCACCAGCTTGGGATCGAAATAATACGGACCGGATTCGGACTGCGGCGTGAGGATGCAGGCGTCTTCGGCGCCGGCGGCCGGAGCGGGCGTTTCCGAGGCGGCGCGTGCGGACGGCGACAGCAGCGCCGCGCTCGCCGAGAGCAGGCCGAGGACGCCACGGCGCGTTGCAGTCGTCACGGAAGCCTCCTGCGGTCATGCACGATGGAGGCAATCGAGCAGCCGCGCATGGCAACAATCGGACGCCGCGCGGCGCTGCGGCGCAGACCCCGCTCACACCTGCGTCAGCGGCTTCTCGCCATGGCGCTCGGAGAGCGTGAAGATCTCGACGCCGTCATCGGTGACGCCGACCGAATGCTCGAACTGCGCCGACAGCGAGCGGTCGCGCGTCACCGCGGTCCAGCCATCGGACAGGATCTTCACATGCGGCTTGCCGAGATTGATCATCGGCTCGATAGTGAAGAACATGCCGGGCTTGAGCAGCACGCCCTCGCCGGGGCGGCCGACATGGATGATGTTCGGCTCGTCATGGAACAGCCGGCCGAGGCCGTGGCCGCAGAAATCGCGCACCACGCTCATGCCCAGCGGTTCGACGAAGCTCTGGATGGCGTGGCCGATGTCGCCGGTGGTGGCGCCGGGCTTCACCGCGGCGATGCCGCGCATCATCGATTCATAGGTGACCTCGATCAGCCGCTCGGCCTTGCGCGAGATCGGGCCGATCGCATACATGCGGCTCGAATCGCCATACCAGCCGTCGACGATGAAGGTGACGTCGACATTGATGATGTCGCCTTCCTTCAGCGGCCGGTCGTTCGGCATGCCGTGGCAGACCACGTGGTTGATCGAGGTGCAGGTCGAGTAGCGGTAGCCGCGATACATCAAGGTCGCCGGATAGGCGCCGTGGCTGAAGGCGAACTCGCGCACGACGTCGTCGATCCGGGAGGTCGGCACGCCCGGCTTGACGATATCGGTGAGCGCATCGAGGCACCTCGACACCAGCGCGCCGGCCTTGCGCATGCCGGCGAAGCCGCTCGGGCCATGCAGCTTGATCTGGCCGTTCTTGCGCGCAGCGGTGTCGGTCGCTTCGATATAGCTCATGGGCCTGTTTCGTTCTCGAACATGTCGTGGGGGTGATCGCCTAATTTAATGATCGCGCCAGCCGGCGCAAGCGGCCTCTCGGGGGGGCGCGGTCAGGCCAGTGTGCGCCGGTTCCGTTCACAAATCGTCGAACGTTTTCATGCTGTGTCGCGACACACCCTGTAGGTGCATTTGCAAGTCCATGTTCTTTCGGTGAGGAGACCGCGCAGATGTACAGACAAGGCAGCATCATACCGGTTTTTTGCCGGACGCTGCGACGAAGCGCCCGGCAGGTCCGAACACGTTCTTGTCATGATCGGGGCGCAGATTTCGCCCAAAGGTTGTTCAATTCCCAGCATCATTTCATCTGCAATCCACACCGTCTCTGCCAGGGCACGTCGTAGTCACGTCCCCGCAGGACCGCTGCAGCCATTTTGCAATTGGGAGCTTCCAATGTCGCGACGCGCCGTCGAGTTCGGCATGCTACCGGTTCCCTCCCTCGCGGCCGACATGCCCGGGATGGTCGCCGGCAAGATCCGCATTCTCATCGTCAGCGAAACGCGCTTCTACCGGGAGGCTCTCGGCGCGCGGCTCGGGCAGAATGTCCGGCTCGAGGTGATCGACACGGTCGATCATCGCGGCGCGCTCGGCCTGGTCACGTCGAGCCGTCCGGACCTGGTGCTGCTCGACGTCGGCGAATGGCACGGCCTGGAGCGCGCCACGACGCTGCTGCATGCGCAGCCCGACCTGGAGATTCTCGCGATCGGCGTGCCCGAGATCGCAGCGCCGGCGCTGGCGGCGATCGGCCGCGGCATCGCCGGATGCGTGCCGCGCGACGGCTCGATCGACGATGTCATCGCCCAGGTCGACCGGCTGACGGCGGGCGGCCGCGGCGAGCCGATCCCGAGCGAGCAGATTTCGATCGTCGCCGAACTCGACGAGCCGCCCGAACTGCTTCAACCGACGGCTGCTCAGCCGATGCCTGCGGCCAAGCCGCGCTTCGGCGAGCTCACGCCGCGCGAATGCGAGATCCTGCAGATGATCGAGGTCGGATTGTCCAACAAGGAGATCGCGCGCAATCTCCGCATCGAAGTGGGCACGGTCAAGAACCACGTGCACAACATCCTCGAGAAGCTCAACGTACGCCGCCGCAATCAGGCCGCCCACCGGCTGCGGGCGCATCATCAGCGCTGAGCTTCAAAATGCGCCAATTCGGCTGCCCGCCCGATTGACCGCCTCACGGTTCGAGTCTGCCTGTCGTGATCAGAGCTGTCGCATGGGGAGATGCACGGCCGTCGCGACGAGCAATCCTACAAATGAGTTGCCCGGTCATGCCCGGGCTTGTCCCGGGCATCCACGTGGTTCTCAGCACGCCGAACGACGTGGATGGCCGGGCCTTCGCCGCGCTGAAGCGGCTTCGGCCGCGCAGGCGGGACAAGCCCGGCCATGACGACTTCGAGAGAGACGAGAATAAAAGTGCGATCGCCATTTGCGAAAGCTGTGCCGTCTTGATCAGGGCTGAACGCAATCCGCCGGCGTTGCCGGCCGGCGGATTGTTGTTTTGCGTAACGCCGACCGTCAGACCAGTCCCGCGCTGCGCATCTGCAGGAAGCTCTGCAGCAGCGCCGGATGGATCATCTGCGGCTGCAGATAGGCGTTGGCGAACGGCGAGCCCTGATATGGCACGCCGTAGCTGAGCGTGCCGCCGAGCGAAGGCGCGGTCGATGCGGTCGCCATGTTGCCGCTCTGGGCCGCCGCGGTGAGGCCGGCGACGCGCTGCAGGTCCGGCACGCCGACGCCTTCGCGCGTGGGATCGCCGAGATAGCGCACGCCCGCGCTGGCGAGCAGCTGGTACAGCTGCGACACGCGCTGTTCGTTGCGGGTCTTGGCGGCATCGCGGAACACCGGATGGTGCGCGAGCAGCAGCGCGCCCATGCCGGTGATGTGCGGCGTCGCCATCGAGGTGCCGTCCCAGGCCGCGTAGCCGCCGCCGGGCACGGTCGACACGATCGCCACGCCGGGCCCCGCCACCGCGATCTGCGGCCCGAAGCAGGTGAAGCGCGGCGAGAACATCGCGCCCGCGATCATGTTCGGCACGACCGTGCGCGCATGATAGCTGTCGTCCGGGAACTCGCCGAGCTTGCCGATCGCCGACACCGTCAGAACGGATGGCTGATTGCCGGGGAATTGCACCGGCCCGCTGGCATTGCCGGCCGCGACGATGCAGGCGACGCCATTCTGCCGCGCCTCGATCAGCTTGTGCGCAACCAGCTCTGACTGCTCGCTGCTGCCGAGGCTCATGTTGACGATGTCGATGCCGCGCGCGATCGCCTGGTCGAGCGCGTCGATCAGGTCGCTGAAGCGGCCGCCGGGGAACACCTTGAGCGCATGCACCTCGGCCGCCGGCGCGAAGCCGCGCACCGCCTTCAGCTGGCCGGACGTGGCCGCCGTGATGATGCCGGCGCAATGCGTGCCGTGCGACATCGTATCCCGGGTCCAGCTCGCGCCGTCCTTGTTGTTGGTGAAGTCCATGCCGCGCGTGACGTGGGTCAGCTGCGGATGGCTGCTGTCGCAGCCGGAGTCGATGATCGCGACCTTGACACCCTGTCCGGTGAGCGAAGCATCGATCTGATCGAGCTTCATCAGCTGCTGGCCCCAGCCGACATAGGGCGCCTGCGGAAAGCCCTGGAAGGTCGCCGTGAACGGCTGCAGCTGCAGCGTATTGACGCCGTCGGACAAGGCGGGACGTTCGAACATGCGGTCCCAGTGGTTCGCCACCGGCTTGACGTAGATCGCCTGGATCGTCTCCAGCGGTCCGCCGAACACGGTCACGGTGACCTCGCCTCGGTCGTCGGTCACGCCCTGGCCGGGGAAGCCCATGCCATAGACATAGACCGTCGCCTTCGACAGCGGCTGTCCCGACGTGCTGACGACGCGCAGCCGCACGTCGACGCCGATGCCCGGCTGCATCGTCATCGCGTTGTTGAAGGCCATCGACAGATCGTCGGCGTGACGCAGCAGGGCGTCGTGTTCGACGATGACGTTGGGCGGCGCGCTGGCGCGCAACGCCGCGCCGCGTGCCGGATCCATCTCGGCGACCACGATCTCCGGCATGCCGCCGCCCCCGCCGCCGGCCGACAGCGCGCCGAAGCCGCTCGGCTTGACCTGCTTGATGATCTGCACGTCCGGCATGTTGTTCAGCGTCGTCGCGATCGCATCCACCGCCATCGGCTGCACGCCGGGCAGCGGTCGCGCCGCGACCAGGAAGTGCGATCGCCGCG
>NZ_CAFJ01000011.1 GCF_000239795.1 Bradyrhizobium sp. STM 3809
CAACCAACATCGGCGTTCACAGTCCAGCCCGGCCCGCAGCTCATGTCCTTCAACACCTTTGGCCACATGTTCCGTGTCACCACCTTCGGCGAGAGCCATGGCGTGGCCATCGGCTGCGTGGTCGATGGTTGCCCGCCGCGGATTCCGCTCGAGGCGGCGGAGATCCAGACCGATCTCGACCGCCGCCGGCCCGGCCAGTCGCGCTTCACCACCCAGCGCCAGGAGCCGGACGAGGTGAAGATCCTCTCGGGCGTGATGGCCGACCCCGACAGCGGCGCGCAGGTCACCACTGGCACGCCGATCGCGCTCCTGATCGAGAACACCGACCAGCGCTCGAAGGACTATTCCGAGATCAAGGACAAGTTCCGCCCGGGCCATGCCGACTTCACCTACGAGGCGAAATACGGCCTGCGCGACTATCGCGGTGGCGGCCGCTCCTCGGCGCGCGAGACCGCCACGCGGGTTGCCGCCGGCGCCGTCGCGCGCAAGATCATCGCCGGGGTGAAGGTGCGCGGCGCGCTGGTGCAGATGGGCCCGCACAAGATCGACCGCGACAAGTGGGACTGGGACGAGATCGCGCGCAACCCGTTCTTCTGCCCCGACAAGGACAAGGCGGCGTTCTTCGCGGACTATCTGGATGGTATCCGCAAATCCGGCTCCTCGATCGGCGCGGTGCTGGAGATCACGGCCGAGGGCGTGCCGGCCGGCCTCGGCGCGCCGCTCTACGGCAAGCTCGATGCCGATCTCGCCGCCGCGATGATGAGCATCAACGCGGTGAAGGGTGTCGAGATCGGCGCCGGCTTCGCAGCGGCCGAACTGACGGGCGAGGAGAATGCCGACGAGATGCGCTCGGCCAATGACGGCACGCGCTTCCTCTCCAACAATGCCGGCGGTATCCTCGGCGGTATCGCCACCGGACAGCCGATCGTGGTGCGCTTCGCCGTCAAGCCGACCTCGTCGATCCTGACCCCGCGGCAGACGGTGGATCGCGCCGGCCATGAGACGGAGATCCTGACCAAGGGCCGCCACGACCCCTGCGTCGGCATCCGCGCCGTGCCGGTGGGCGAGGCGATGATGGCCTGCGTGCTGGCCGATCATCTGCTGCGCCATCGCGGCCAGGTGGGATAGCGGCCGCATCGACCCGCCTTTACCGCTTCCGCGGCGCGGCCTAGAGTCGGCTCATGGACACCGCTCGTCTACAGGCCCTCATCGACTGGATGGTGGACGGCGCGCGCTCTGCCGCAACGCCGTCCCGGATGATGGCCGAAGCCTGCGAGCGCCTGATGCAGGCCGGTGTTCCGCTCTGGCGCGTTGGCGTTTTCCTGCAGACGTTACATCCCGAGGTCTTCGGGCGCGGTTTCCTCTGGCGGCCCGGCGCCGAGGTCGTGATCAACACGGTCGATTTCGGCTTTCGTCAAACGCCGGAATTCAGGCAGAGTCCGATATCGATCGTGTTCGAGGAGGGACGTGAGTTCCGTGCCGATCCGCGGGCTGCGGCGTCAGATGCCTATCCGATCCTGGTTGATCTGCGCGAAGAGGGCGCCACGGACTATCTGGCGCTGCCGATCGCTTTTCTGGATGGTGAAGTCCATGCCTCGAGCTGGACCACCAAGCAGCCGGGCGGTTTCACGCCGGCGGAGGCCGACGCGATCCGGTCGCTGATCCCGGCGCTGTCGCGCTACATCGAGATCGTGGGGCTGCAGCGCGTCGCGTCGATGCTGCTCGATACCTATGTCGGAAATAGCGCCGGCGAGCGCATCCTGGCCGGGCAGATCCGCCGTGGGCACACCGAGACGATGCATGCCGCGATCTGGCTGTCCGATCTGCGCGGCTTCACGGCGCTGTCGGATCGCCTGCCTCCGGAAATGGTCGTCGACATCCTGAACCAATACTTCGATTGCCAGGTCGCCGAGATCCGGGAGCATGGCGGCGAGGTCCTGAAGTTCATGGGCGATGGCCTGCTGGCGGTGTTTCCGATTGCCGCCGAGGGCGGTGATCCCGCCGAAGTCTGCGCGCGCGTGCTCGACGCTGCGCGGGCCGCCCGTGCCAAGGTCGCGGCGCTCGAATATCGGAGCGGCGAGACGGTCGAGCGCTTCCGCTTCGGCCTCGCGCTGCATGTCGGGCCGCTGCTCTACGGCAATATCGGCGGCGGCAACCGGCTCGACTTCACCTGCATCGGTCCCGCCGTCAACCTCGCCGCGCGGCTGGAGAAGATCGCCGCAAAGCTGAAGCGCACGGTCGTCGCGTCCGAAGCGTTCGCGCACGCCTGCCGGAAGTCCGACACCGATCTTTGGACCGATCTCGGCGCATTTCCGATCGCGGGCTTCGCCGCTGAGCAGCGCGTGTTCGGATTGTGCGAAGAAAGCGATTAGTCCGCCTCAGGTCTCCGGCTCCGTGGTGAACAGCAGCGGGTAGCCCTTGGCGCGGCCGGCATCGGTGGCGCGCGTCGCCTTGGTCTCGGCGACATCCTTGGTGAACACGGCGACCACGCAGACGCCGAGCTTATGGGCGGTGATCATCACCTTGTAGGCCTGGTCCTCGGTCATGCGGAATTCCGCCTTCAGGATCATCACGACGAAATCGCGCGGCGTGAAGTCGTCATTGACGAGGATGACCTTGTAGAGCCGCGGGCGCTCGGTCTTGGTGCGGACCTTCGTCTTCGGCTTGGTAACGGCGTCGTTCATGGAGGGCGCGCCCGTGTGTTCCTGATGCGGCGGAGGCGCCACAATACAGCCTTCGGTCCCTCCGGGAAACCACGGGCTGCACGGCGCTGATCGAACGGAATCCACGCCAGGGCCCTGGCCGGACGCGCGGGACTAACCGGAATGTGAATGGATGCGCGCGTTCCCGCTTTGCTGTCTGCAGATTGCATGTCACCATCATCAGACGCGATTGGAGGGCAGCTGATGCGCTGGTGGATCTCGATCGGGGTGGCGTGCATGGCGGGCGCCTTGGCCGGTGGCGATGTCGCCAGCGTGGTGGCCGCGCCCAGGGCTCAGCCGGCGCAGCAGCTGAGCGAAAAAGAGGCATCTGTCGACGTCGAACTGATCCTGGCGGTCGACGTGTCCTACTCGATGGATCTCGACGAGCTCGCGATCCAGCGCGAAGGCTACGCCCAGGCGCTCAGCTCGCGCGAGTTTCTGCAGGCGCTGAAGAACGGCGTTCACGGCCGCATCGCCGTGACCTATTTCGAATGGGCGGCCGCGAGCGATCAGAAGATCATCATTCCCTGGCGCCTCATCGACGGTCCGGAAAGCGCCGATGCCGTCGCCAGCGAGATCATGAAGACGCCGATCCGCCGCGCCTCGCGCACCTCGATCTCCGGCGCGATCTACTTCGCGATGCCGCTGTTCGACGAGAACCCGTATCGCGGGCTGCGCCGCGTCATCGACATCTCCGGCGACGGTCCCAACAACAATGGTCCGTCGCCGGTGACGATGGCGCGCGACGAGGCCGTCAGCAAGGGGATCACGATCAACGGCCTGCCGATCATGGTCAAGGAGCCGTCCTATTCGACCATGGATATCGAGAACCTCGACCTCTACTACAAGGATTGCGTGACCGGCGGCCGCGGCTCGTTCGTGGTCACGATCAAGAGCCGCGAGGAGTTCAAGGAGGCCATTCGCACCAAGCTCCTGATGGAGGTCGCCGGACGCCAGCCGCCGCCGCGCATCGTGCCGGTCGCCGACGACGGCAACAAGGAGCCGCGGGTGTCGTGCCTGATCGGCGAGAAGATCTGGCAGGACCGCTGGGGGCGCTGAGCCCGCGAGGTCTCGAGCCGCCCGCGCATCGCGCGGGTCCGCTTTGGCGAAGCTGCTCGGCGCCAAGCCGAAAGAGGCTGGTGCCCACAGCCCACCCTGCGCCCATCAACGGGACGCAAGCGCCGGTATGCTGGTCTTGTGTGGATAACCACGCGTGACCATCGATCATCGGCATCTGTGGCCTCATGGCCACACATCTCCGGAAAACCAGGAGTTGCAGGTCTCTAGAATTCTCTTTGCCACCGTGCCGCCGCGATTGGGCCGCGACCATGAAGCGGTTGAGGCGGAGGCGCACAGAACATGCGTATCATCGACCGGACAGAACGTCCTGGACTGCGCAGAGCTCTGATCGTGTCGGAGCAGGGGAAAGGCTCGGGACTTGCCGGGCAGCTCATGAGGCTCGCGCTGGTCGGCACGGCGGCCGCTTCGCTCGCCGCCTGCGCACAATCATCGGCGGTCCGGCAGGCGCGGCTCACGGCTCCCGCCCGGCAGGCCGCCGTCGACATCCAACCTCAGCCGCAGCGCACTGAGCCCTCGCCGGACTCGGTGGTGCGCGTCCGCCATGCCGAGCTCAGCACGCCTCCGGCGCATGCGGCGTCGTCGGGCCTCGCCAGCTATTATTCCGAAGGCCACAGGACGGCCAGCGGCGAGCGCTTCGATCCGTCCGAGCTCACGGCCGCGCA
The DNA here is from genome assembly GCF_000239795.1 of Bradyrhizobium sp. STM 3809. Taxonomy (GTDB): domain Bacteria; phylum Pseudomonadota; class Alphaproteobacteria; order Rhizobiales; family Xanthobacteraceae; genus Bradyrhizobium. The sequence goes on from NZ_CAFJ01000011.1 coordinate 4,445, forward strand.
TCGCAGCCTGCCGTTCGGCACCCGCCTGCAGGTCACCAACGTCAAGACCGGCCGCTCCGTGGTGGTCCGCGTCAACGACCGCGGCCCGTTCGTGCAGGGCCGCGTGGTCGACGTGTCCTACTCCGCCGCCCAGGCGCTCGGCATGGTCAACACCGGCGTCGCCCCGGTGAAGGTCAGCGTGGTGCGGTAGCGCATCTGGCCTCCGCGTCATTGCGAGCGCAGCGAAGCAATCCAGAGTCCTTGCTGAGCCCTGGATTGCTTCGCTGCGCTCGCAATGACGCGGAAACTCTATTGCCTACCGTACCAACCTCGCCACCAGCTCGACATGCGGCGTGTGGCGGAACTGGTCGACGGGCACCACGGTCTCGAGCGTGTAGCCGCCGTCGATCAGCATGCGGACGTCGCGGGCGAAGGTCGTGACGTTGCACGACACCGCGACGATCACCGGCACCTTGCTCGCCGCGAGCTGCTTCGCCTGCGCCTGCGCGCCCTGGCGCGGCGGGTCGAACACGACGGCGTCGATGTCGCGCAGCTCCGGCGGCATCAGGGGGCGGCGGAACAGGTCGCGGGCCTCGGCCTTGATCGGCTTCAGGCCGGGCGTGCCCGCGGCCTTCTGCAGCGCTGCGATCGAGCCGGCATCATTGTCCATCGCGATGACCCGCGCCCGCGCGGCGAGCCGCAGCGCGAACGGGCCGACGCCGCAGAACAGATCCGCGACATGCTTCGCCTTGCCGACGCGCTCCGTCACCAGCTGCGCCAGCGTCTCCTCGCCCTGCACGGTGGCCTGCAGGAACGAGCCGGGCGGCAGCGTCACCTGCGCGGTGCCCATCGTCACCACAGGCGCATTGCGCATCAGCACCAGCTCGCCGTGACGCGTCAGCCGCGCCAGCCGGTGCTTCTCCGCGACCTGCGACAGCGCCGCGATGCGCGGCGGCGGCAGCGGCCCGGAGCCGCGGATGTCGACGTCGAGGCCGTTGCCGGTCGCGGTGGCCTGGACGTCCAGCGGCTTGCCGGTCGGCTTCAGCGCCTCCGCCAGCGCCCATGCCGCCTCGAGCGCGCCGTCCAGCCCGGGATCGAGGATCGGGCAGCGGTCGATCGGCACGATCTCGTGGCTGTTGGCGGCCGAGAAGCCGACCCTGAGAATGTCGTGCGTGCCCATCCGCGCGTGAAAGGTGGCGCGGCGGCGGCCGGCGCCATGCGCATCGATCAGCGGCGCCACCTCGCAATCGACCTTGGCGGCGCGCAGGGTCTCGACGACGATATTGCGCTTCCATTGCTGATAGGGCGCGGGCGCCCAATGCTGGATCGCGCAGCCGCCGCAGACGCCGAAATGCGGACAGAACGGCGCAATGCGCTCCTCGCTCTGCGTCTCCACGGCCAGCAGCTTGCGGCGGTCGGGGTGGCCGGGGATGGCGGCGGCCTCGACGGTCTCGCCGGCAAGCGTATAGGGCACGTACAGCGCCTCGCCCGACGACAGCGATACGCCGTCGCCGCGATGGCCGACATGGTCGATGACGAGTCGCTCAACCATGGCGGCGCGCTCCCAGGAAGAACTCGGAATTGCCGTCGCCGCCCTTGATCGATGACGGGAAGATCTCGATGTCGCTGCAGCCGAGCGAGGCGGCGAACGCGGCGATGTCGTCGCACACGGCCTGGTGGACGCTCGCATCCTTGATGATGCCGCCCTTGCCGTGCGCGCCCTTGGCTTCGAATTGCGGCTTGATCAGCGCGAGCAGGCTCATTGGCGACGCGGCGAGGTTCAGCGCCACCGGCAGCACGGCTTTCAACGAGATGAAGCTGCAGTCGATCACGACGATGTCGGGTCGCTGCGGCAGGCGCTTGCCGTCGTAGCTGCGGATGTCGGTCTGCTCCATCGAGACGATCTTCGGGTGATCGCGCAGCGAGGGATGCAGTTGGTCGCGGCCGACATCGACCGCGAACACGACCGCCGCGCCGTTGGCCAGCAGCACCTCGGTGAAGCCGCCGGTGGAGGCGCCGACGTCGAGGCAGACATGGTCCTCGACCTCGACCCCGTAATGCTCCAGCGCCGCCGCCAGCTTGACGCCGCCGCGCGACACCCAGGGGTGCGCCGGCTCGGCCTGCAGCGCGGCGTCGGCGGGGATGCTCTCGGAGGCCTTGCCGACCTGCTTGTCATTGGCAAACACCAGCCCCGCCTCGATCGCCGCCTGCGCCCGCGCCCGGCTCTCGAACAGGCCGCGTTCGACCAGGAGGATGTCAGCGCGCTTGCGGGGAGGGGACATGGGCGTGGCGATCAGTGGTGATGAGGTGGTGAGGTGGCACATCAAATTCAGTGTCGTCCCGGGCAAGCATCAGCGCGCAACGCGCGATGATGCGCCGACCCGGGACCCATAACCACAGGCGGTCGTTTGTTGGAAGCTGGTCACTCCGCGCCTGCCCAACACGACGTCCTGTGGTTATGGGTCCCGGCTTTCGCCGGGACGACGGCTGAGACCGTACCGAGATTGTGCCTCACAGCGAGGACCGTAGGGTGGGCAAAGGCGCGTGCACGCTATCTCGGCACGCTCGTATCGCAATCGACGCGCCGTGCCCACCGTCTCTATCTCGACCGCGGAGACACGGTGGGCCCGCGTCGCCTGCGGCGCCGCTTTGCCCACCCTACGATTTCGCGCCCAGCCGCGCGGCTGCGAGCCTCACGCATTCCTCGAACCCTGTGAGATCATGCCAGACGTCCGCCGGGCGCTCGCGCGGCAGCACCAGCGGGGCGCCGTGCACATCGAGCGCATGGATCATCATCAGATTGTCGGGCAGGCCGAAATCCTCGACCGTCAGGCCTTCGGCATCGACCAGCCGGCCGTGCTGCCCGCTCACCGCCGTGAAGCGGCGGGCGCGGTCCGCATAGGCGGCGGGATCGTTGCAATAGCCGAGGCACAGCTTGCCCGATCCGGCCATGTAGCCGAGCTCATAGACCGTGCCGGCATCGGCGCCAGGGCCGCGGAACGGCGTGAGATTGGCGATGATGGCATCCGCGTCCTGCATCATCGCCTCGTTGCCGTGGAAGATCTGGCGCGAGGCGTCGGCGGCGGCGAGGTCGACGCTGTTGTCGAGCGGGTAGAGGCCGATCAGGCCGTGGCGGTCGCAGATCGCGACCTTCCGCCGGCCGATCTCAACGGCGTCCGGCAGGAACACGTCGGGACCTGCCAGGTAGATTTTCATGACTTACCGATGCCGGCCGCCACGCTCGCCTCAGGCGAGCTTGACGACTTCGGCCGTGTAGTCCTTGCCGAGCACCTCGAACACCTTGCGGACGATGCCCTTGGCGTCGAGGCCGGCGCGGGCATACATCGCGGTCGGCGTGTCGTGGTCCTGGAACTCGTCGGGCAGCACCATCGAGCGCATCTTCAGGCCGCCGTCGAGCATGCCCTGGTCGGCCAGGAACTGCATGACATGCGAGCCGAAGCCGCCGATCGAGCCTTCCTCGATGGTGATCAGGATCTCATGGTCGCGCGCCAACTTGAGCACCAGCTCCTCATCGAGCGGCTTCATGAAGCGGGCATCGGCGATCGAGGCGGAGAGACCATGCGCGGCGAGCTCGTCGGCCGCCTTCTCGCACTCGGCGAGGCGGGTGCCGAAGGAGAGCAGGGCGATCTGCTTGCCCTGGCGGATCATGCGGCCCTTGCCGATCGGCAGCGGGACGCCGACCTCGGGCATCTCGACGCCGCGGCCCTCGCCGCGCGGATAGCGCACCGAGCTCGGGCGGTCGTTGATCGCGACCTGGGTGGCCACCATGTGCACCAGCTCGGCCTCGTCGGCGGCCGCCATGATCACCATGTTCGGCAGGCAGCCGAGATAGGCATTGTCGAACGAGCCGGCATGGGTGGCGCCGTCGGCGCCGACCAGGCCGGCGCGGTCGATCGCGAAGCGCACCGGCAGCGACTGGATGCAGACGTCGTGGACGATCTGGTCATAGCCGCGCTGCAGGAACGTCGAGTAGATCGCGCAGAACGCCTTGTAGCCCTCGGCGGCGAGGCCGGCGGCGAAGGTCACCGCATGCTGCTCGGCGATGCCGACGTCGAAGGTGCGCTTCGGAAAGGCCTTGGCGAAGATGTCGATGCCGGTGCCCGAGGGCATCGCGGCGGTGATGCCGACGATCTTGTCGTCCTTCTCGGCTTCCTTGACCAGGCTCTGGCCGAATACGTTCTGATAGGCCGGCGCATTCGGCTTGGCCTTGGCCTGGGTGCCGGTGGCGATGTCGAACTTGGCGACCGCGTGATACTTGTCGGCCGCGGCTTCCGCCGGCGAGTAGCCCTTGCCCTTCTGGGTCACGACGTGGACCAGGATCGGGCCAGTCTCCATGTCGCGGACGTTCTTCAGGACGGGCAGCAGGTGGTCGAGGTTATGGCCGTCGATCGGGCCGACATAATAGAAGCCGAGCTCCTCGAACAGCGTCCCGCCGTCCATCATGAAGCCGCGGGAATATTCCTCGACGCGGCTGGCGCGGTTGGCGATCACCTTCGGCAGATGCTGGCCGAGCTGCTTGGCGGCGTCGCGCAGGGTGCGGTAGGTCTTGCCCGAGTAGAGGCGCGACAGATAGGCCGACATGGCGCCGACCGGCGGCGCGATCGACATGTCGTTGTCGTTGAGGATCACGATCAGGCGGGAGTTCATCGCGCCGGCGTTGTTCATGGCCTCATAGGCCATGCCGGCGGACATCGCGCCGTCGCCGATCACGGCGATCACGTTGTTCTTGCCGCCGGAGAGGTCGCGGGCGACGGCCATGCCGAGGCCGGCCGAGATCGAGGTCGAGGAATGCGCCGCGCCGAACGGATCGTAGTCGCTCTCGGTGCGCTTGGTGAAGCCGGAGAGGCCGCCGCCGGTGCGCAAGGTGCGGATGCGGTCGCGGCGCCCGGTCAGGATCTTGTGCGGATAGGCCTGGTGACCGACGTCCCAGATCAGGCGATCGCGCGGGGTGTCGAACACATAATGGATGGCGGTGGTCAGCTCGACCACGCCGAGACCGGCACCGAAGTGACCGCCGGTCACCGAGACCGCGTCGATCGTCTCCTGGCGCAATTCGTCGGCGACCTGCCGGACCTGCTCGACCTTCAGCCGGCGCAGATCTTCCGGAGTCTTGATGGTGTCGAGAAGCGGCGTCTTACTAAATGTGGTCACGGTGACATTCCAATTTTGCAGGTCGGGTTCAAGGGCCGACGTCTGAGAGGTTCATCGTAACGGGCGGCGAAACCTGGTGTCTCGAAGGTCACATCCGCGCGGATCGAAGCCGCAGACCAGAGCCTAACCGGCTTTGGGATCGATCTATGTGATGTAAGTCACTCTTGGTGGCCTTGCCGTCCTCGTTTGTCGCCCAAGATCGCCAAGTCGTTCAGCCGGGTCAGTTTTGCAAGCTATTGCAAGCGCTTAGTTCAATCCCCTGGCGGAGAATGAGCACTTCCAAAAAACCGCAGTTCCGAGCAGCTTTACACCAAAGCCCGTCTTAAAGCCAACCCGGCGCAAGATGGCAAGCCCGTAAAGGGTACCACCGCCGCGAAACTCAACCTCGGCGGCGGGCCGGAAGTTCCAGGGAGTTGCTTAAATCGACGGCATCTGCGCGACCGCAATAGCCCGGACACCGCAGCCCCGTCCAGGCATTTTCCTGCCGTGCAGGACCGCTTGCGGTCGTCATCGCGCGCGCCCCCGCACCACGAGCCATGCGTTGGTGTGAGAGGCGCATCGCGCATCCGATCATGACAACGTCATGGGCGTGCGGCTTTTCGCGGTGAGATGAGGCCGTGCGACAGTCGTCGCGGAAACGCGACGGCACGCTCGGTCGACGAATCCCCGGGCGTTGCGCAGCATTCCCGTTCGTTAGGTGGCGCAGTGCTTGACCTCCGGCGATGCCATCGATCAGGGATCACCCTGACGATTGTCGGGCGCTCGAGCAGGCCAGCGACATCAGCCGTTAACGCTGTTTCGAGAGACAGCGTTAACGGCAGATCCGGGACGGCGAAGCTGTCGCGCCATGATCGCGAGCCAGCAGTTCCGGCGCCGGCCCTGACGGCCGGAGCACCGATCGTCGGCGAAACGGCTGCTCCGTTTTTTGGCTTGCTTTGCCCGCTCGGCGGGCGGTCATTCCCGCACGGCCCTCGGCGCGAAAACATCGCCAGCTGTTGCCCGGAATCCCGGATTCCCAGGGCTGGAGGTCCCAAGCGGCCCGGGTTGAACGTGCCAGCTGCGACTGGCTCTCAGAATTCGGCCTGTTTCACGCGGGCTTGCTACTGAACGTCGAGCGGCGCCGTCCCGGTGGCCCGGCCGCTGGCGTCGGTGGTGATCTTCTCGACCCGGGCCTCGGCCTGGCGCAGCAGCTCTTCGCAGCGCCGCTTCAGCGCCTCGCCGCGCTCGTAGATCGTCACCGACTCCTCGAGCGGCACCTTGCCGTCCTCGAGCCGCTTCACGATCGACTCCAGCTCCTCGATCGCGCGCTCGAACGACAGCTTCTTGACGTCGGCTACGGTGTTGTCCGCCATACGGGTTCCCTGCAGATACTCAACTCCGGGGCCGTGCTTTTACACCCCGGTCGTGGCTCTGTCAGGCCCTGCCGGGGTTGATCGGCCGGAACCTGGGGATTACGCCCCGGTCAGCGCCGCGACGTGGGCCGAAACCGATTCCTTAAGCCCCTGAAGATCATACCCGCCTTCCAGCACGGACACGACGCGGCCGCCGGCGGTCTTGTCGGCGAGCTCCATCAGCTTGCGCGTGACCCAGCCGAAGTCCTCCGCCCGCAGGTTCAGCGATGCCAGGGGATCGCGATAATGCGCGTCGAAGCCGGCCGAGATGATCACCAGCTCCGGGCTGAACTTGGTCAGCTGCGGCAGGATCAGGTTCTCGAACGCCGAGCGGAACTCCAGGCTGCCATCCTCGGAGGCGAGCGGCGCGTTGACGATGGTGTCGTGCTCGCCGCGCTCGCCGCGGGCGCCGGTGCCCGGAAACAGCGGCATCTGATGGGTCGAGCAGTACATCACGCTCTTGTCGGCCCAGAAGATGTCCTGGGTGCCATTGCCGTGATGGACGTCGAAATCGATGATCGCGGCGCGCTCGATGCCGAAGGTGCGCTGGGCGTAGCGCGCGGCGATCGCGACATTGTCGAAGAAGCAAAAGCCCATCGGCTTGGCGATCTCGGCGTGATGCCCCGGCGGGCGCACGGCAACGAAGGCGTTCCTGTGCTTGCCGGACATCACGGAGTCGGTCGCGGCCACGGCGCCGCCGACGCCGCGCATCACCGCTTCCCAGGTGCCGGGGGACATCGAGGTGTCGCCGTCCAGATAGATGATGCCCGAGGTCGGAGCCATCTGGCGCAATTCGGTGACGTAATGCTCGTTGTGGCAGAGCAGGGCCAGCTCGATGTCGGCCTCGGGCGCCTCGTCGCGATCGAGCAGGGCGAAGCGCTCCTCGGTCAGGGCCTCCTCGACGGCACGCAGGCGGTCGGCACGCTCGGGATGTCCGGACGGCGTGGCGTGATCGAGGCAGGCTTCATGAGAGAGGTACAGCGTCGACATTCACAGGTCCTGCCACTCGCGCGTTGCGGGAGTGCCCAATCTATGCGCTGACCGCAGGCTCGGAAAGAGCCATGACGGAGGATATGACCGGGATTCCCGCCGGTTGGCTCCGGGTTCACGGGGCCTTGTTGACGATCCGGTCGCGCGGCGGCGGCGCCAGCGGGCTGTTGGCCTTGAGATAGCTGAACAGGGCCTCGTCGTCATAGGGGCCGACGATCGGCGCGCGGCCGCTCTTGAACGTCGTGAAGCCGTCGCCGCCGAGCGCCAGATAGTTGTTGAGCGTGACCCGATAGGACGCGGCTGGATCGATCGGTTTGCCGTTGAGCGTCATCGACGCAGAATCGATGCGGGCGCCGGCCGGCTGCTTTGCATCGAATGCATAGGCAAAACCGCGTGAGATCTGCAGGATTCGCGGACGCGCGGGGTCGAGCCATTGCTGCTCGAGGGCCGCCTTGATCTCCGCCCCCGTCAGCGCGACCGTCACCAGCTGGTTGCGAAACGGCTGGCTCGCGAACACGTCCCCATAGCTGACCGCGCCGTCGTCGCGGCGGGCGAGATCGGTGCGGATGCCGCCGGGATTGGTCATCGCGATGACGGCGCCGCCCTTGTCCGGCGCCGATGTCGCCGCGAGCTGGGCGTCGGCGATGACATCGCCGAGCACGCTTTCGCCGGCCGCATTCGGCAGCCGCGACAGCACCTGCGTGATGACGCCCGCGGGCCGGTTGGCGATCGGTGCGGCGAGCTTCTCATAGGCGTCGATCAGCGCGGTCTGCGTCGGATCCTTCGGCAGCGTGGCATCGACGACGATGTTGGTCGCGCTGGTGCTGATCACGTCGCGCGTCGTGCGGTCGAGCTTGACGTCGATCGCGGTGACCAGGGTGCCGAACTTGTCGGCCGAGGTCACCAGCCGCTTGTCGATGGTGCAGACATAGGCCTGGTGCGTATGGCCGGAAATGACGATGTCGACGGCGCTGTCGAGATCCTTGACGATGTCGACGATCGGCCCCGACAGGCCGGGGCATTCGTTCATGCCGCCGGACGGCCAGCCGCCCTCGTGGATCAGCACCACGATCGCCTGCACGCCCTTGGCCTTCAGTTCCGGGATCAGCGCGTTGATGCTCTCCGCTTCGTTGCGGAATTCCAGGCCGGCCGCGCTGGCCGGCGAGATAATGCCCGCGGTGCCCTTCAGGGTCAGTCCGATGAAGGCGACCGGGATGTCCTCGAAGGTGCGGATTTCGTACGGCGGAAACACCGTCTTGTCGGTGCCCTTGAGGAAGGTCGAGGCGGCGAGATAGTGGAATTTGGCGCCGGTGAACGGTTGCGGCCCGCGGCAGCCGTCGGTCGGATGGCAGCCGCCGTTCTGCATGCGCAGCAGCTCGTCCTTGCCCTCGTCGAACTCGTGATTGCCGACCGCCGAGAGCGCGAGCCCCATCTGCGACATCGATTCGATGGTCGGCTCGTCGTGGAACATCGCCGACAGGAACGGGCTCGCGCCGATCAGGTCGCCGGCCGCGACGAAGATCGTGTTCGGCTGGCCGTCGGTCAGCAGCTTGACGAGGCTCGCCATCTGCGCCGCGCCCCCGGCCGGCACCTGCGTGCTCTTGGTCGGATCGTTCGGATCGGCGACGCGAATGCCCGACGGCGGCGGCTTCAGATTGCCATGGAAATCGTTGATGGCGAGGATGCGCAACGAGACCGGCTCGTCCTCCGCATGGACGGGCAGGGCGGCCAGACCCGCGACGGCGAGAGCGGCGAACAGACAGGCGATGGCGACGCGGTGGAGACGATTCATGTTGCGGTCACGTTTGGCGGGCGCGCGGATGATGCAGGGCGGCGAAACGAAGTACGATTGCCTCGTCGCGGTCGCGATGACATAAGACAATTCATAACAACAATACCGGGAATCGTGAGGGCGTGATGAAAAGAATGATGTTGCTCGCTGCCACTTTGACGCTGGCGGCCGGTTCCGCTGCAGCGCAATCGCTGCCCGACTTCATGAAGCAGGTCATCGCGGCCTGGAACACCCCGACCGAGCCGTTCAAGGTAATCGACGACATCTATTATGTCGGCACCAACGGCCTCGCGTCCTACCTGATCACGACGCCGCAGGGCCATATCCTGATCGACACCGTGATGCCGGAATCGACCGCGCAGATCGAAAGCAGCATCGCCAAGCTGGGCTTCAAGGTCGCCGACATCAAATACATCATCAACACCCACGCCCATATCGACCACAGCGGGGGGCTCGCGCAGATCAAGCAGGAGACCGGCGCGCAGATGGTGGCCGGCGCCAAGGACGTGCCGCTGCTCGAAGGCGGCTTCTATCCGGGCCGCGAGGATCAGCGCTACCTGAACTTCCCGCCGGTCAAGGTCGACCGCGCCGTGCACGAGGGCGACACGGTGGCGCTCGGCGGCGTCACGCTGACGGCGCACGAGACTCCCGGCCATTCGCCGGGCTGCACCAGCTGGACCATGAACGTGAAGGACGGCGATGCGACCCGCAGCGTCATCTTCTTTTGCAGCGCCACGGTGGCGCTGAACCAGCTGGTGGGGCGGCCGACCTATCCGGGCATCGTCGACGACTACAAGAAGACCTATGCCTGGGCCAAGACCGTGCATCCGGACATCCTGCTCGCGCCGCATCCGGAGATGTACGACATGGCCGGCAAGCGGGCGAAGATCGCGGACGGCGCGCCCAACCCGTTCGTCAAGCCGGGCGAGTTCAACGCCTATCTCGACAAGCTCGAGGCGCAGTTCAACGACGGCCTGGCCAAGCAGACCGCGGCGCTGCCGTCCGGCAAATGATCGTCAAGGCGCGGCGGCCAGCCGGTCGAGCGTGAAGCCGGAGATATCGACGCGCGGCGTGCCGCCCAGCGCCATCGCCGCGAGCGCCTCGCCGACAGCCGGCGAATGCTTGAAGCCGTGGCCGGAGCAGGGCGAGGCGTAGATGACGTTCGCCTCGCCGGGATCGCGGTCGATCACGAAGCGGCCGCCCGGCGCATTGGTGTAGAGACAGACTTCGCTGCGCAGGCATCGTGGCCCGAGATCCGGCATGAACGGCCGGACGTAGGTCTCGTAGGTCGCCTCGATCTCGTCCGCCGTGACCTCGCGTACGACGTGATCCGGATCGGTCTCGCCGGTCAGCACCTCCTGGGCAATCTTGACGCCGTTGGCGGGCGAGCCGAGCCAGGGGAAGCCGTAGATGTCCGACGCCGCGTGGCCGCGCCCCGTCACGTCCCAGATGAAGACCGGCGTCTTCGGACCAAGGCGCTCCGGATGGCTGAGAACCTCGAACCAATACAGCACCTGCCGCGTGACGGTGACGCGCCGCCGCAGCGGCGCGATCAGCTCGGTGATCCACGGCCCGGTGGTGACGATCAGGGTCGTTGCGGAGGCCGTGGCGCCATCGTCCATGGTCACGGTGAGAGCGCCGCCGGCGCGGCGGAACGCCGTCACCCGCCGGCCGGTCTGCAGTTCGGCACCGCGCCGCGCGGCGACGGCGAGCTCGGTGCGCACGCAGTCTTCGACCATGAGATAGCCGCCCTCGCGGTCGAGAAAGGCGCGGTCACCGGCCGCGGTGGCGAAGGCCGGATGGTCCGCGCGCAGCCGTTCCGACGAGATCGTCTCGCCGTCGACGCCGTGCAGGCGTGCCGCCGTCTCGATGTTGGTGAAGAACTGCGCTGGAGACGCCGTGGACCTCGCCGCCGTCGCGGGCCGGAATGAACAGGCAGCCGCATTGCTCGAACAGATGCGCAGCGGTGTCGCGCTCCAGTTCGCGCCAGATCGCGTGCGAGCGCTGCGCCAGCGGCGTGTAGTCGACGCCTTCGCCGATCGCGGCGCGGGTGATGCGGGTCTCGCCATGGGTCGAGCCGAATGTGTGGGGCGGCTGGAAGCGGTCGATGCCGAGCACGCGCTTGCCGGCTTTGGCGAGATGCAGCAGCGCGGCGCTGCCGACGGCGCCGCAGCCGATCACGATGACATCAAACTGCGGCATGGGCGCCCGGCGACTTCCGCGTCACTTCTTCTTCTTGCGCGAAAGGAACGCCTTGAACGCCGTGATCGCCTCCTCGGAGGTCATGCGCTCGGCGAACAGATAGGCTTCCTGATCGATGCGCCGGGTCAGCTCGTCGGGCGCGGTGCGGATCAGCTTGCGCCCGATCGCGACCGCCTCGGCCGGCAGCCGGCAGATGTCGCGCGCGACCTTGTGCGCCTCGACCTCGGTATGGCCCGGCGCCACCACGGTGTTGACGAAGCCGGCGATGTGGGCGTCTGCCGCGGTCATGGTGCGTCCCATCACCAGCATCGCGAACGCCCGCTGATAGCCCATGGTCTGCGGCATCAACAGGCTCGAGGCGCCCTCCGGCACCAGGCCGAGATGGATGAAGGGCGTCGAGAACGTCGCGGTGGTCGAGGCCAGCACATAATCGCAGTGAAACAGCATCGTGGTGCCGATGCCGATCGCGACGCCGTCGACGGCGGCGATGATCGGCTTGACGTTGTGCGCCAGCGAATACAGGAACTTGGTCGCGGCCGAGGTGCGCGCGGCCTCGCTGCCGGCATGGCCGGCGTGCAGGAAATCCTCGAGATCATTGCCGGCCGTGAACACGCCGGAGCCGCCGGTGATGATGATGCATCGCACCAGCGGATTGTTCTGCGCGGTGTCGATCGCATCGCTCATGCCGAGATACATGGCCTGGGTGATCGCGTTCTTCTTCTCCGGGCGCCTGAGCTTGATCGTCCGCGTCTCGCCCTCGTCGGTGACGATCAGATGGTCGGTCATGGGCCCCTCATGCTCTTCTCCGGCGGCCGCGGTGCCGCCGGTCTTCAGCGAGTCGATGCGATCGCCTGAGCCTACATCATTCGCCGACCGCGCCAAAGGCTGAAGCGGCGAGGGCGCGGCGTGTGCGAGTGTGGTTGCGGCCGGTTGCGCGCAGTGGTTTACGATTGGTTTGCGACGGCATCGCGGCTGGATATGGCCGCACGGCGCGTCGTCGCCGCGAGGCCCGGGGGCTTTGTGATTTCGAAGGACGCCGCCGACGATGAGCTCCCGCCGCGCAACGTTGTCCTGAGGCTGCGCCAAGCGCGACAGCATCGTCTTCGACGTCGCGAGCCGCAGGAAGCTGCGTCGAGCTAGCGCGCGC
>NZ_CAFJ01000010.1 GCF_000239795.1 Bradyrhizobium sp. STM 3809
TAACGGCTTATACGTGCTCTCCTCGGCGCGCCGGGCTTTCTGGCCACCGTGGCGACCGCGCGCGTCACGCGCGCTGCCGCGGACCTCAGCGTCGGGAGGTCAGGACCACACGATTTCGCCGTCCGCGATATCAGCGCTCGTCCCGCGCCGCCATCGCGTCCATCGCATTGCCGGCCCAACGTTCGTGACGACGCGTACGCCCCTCATCAGGACCGGAATGGCGGGAGGATAGGCATGATTTATGATTTTCGGAATAGATTTATTTTTGGCTCGGGCTCTTGAAAGGGAGCTTCATATTGGGCGCGCTGGAGAAAGGAACGTTTCGGCGCAGGCCGTGGACGGAGCGCTTGCGCGCCGACTCTGGCGTGCCGTGTTCGGCACTCTGCCCGACGGGCGAATCGGGGCGTCATGAAGAATGCTGGCGATCGCAGATTCAGATCGAGCGCGTGCGAGACTCCGGGCCTCGCCCTTCGAGACGCCCGCCTGCGGCGGGCTCCTCAGGGTGAGGGTTGAAGGCGGTTTTTGCGGAGGGGAGATCGGGTTGCGAAGCTCATCGATCCAAGCTCGAGCGTCCGTACGCTCTCCATCGCGCATAGCTCGCAGTCAACGTGCAGCTCCGGCGTCGTAGCCCAACCCTCATGGTGAGGAGCGCCGCGCGCGGCGCGTCTCGAACCATGCGGCCCCAAACGGCGCGTCACTCCATAGGCCATCGCTCCGCCTGCAGGGCGAAATTGGATCGCATTGCGAGCGCCGCGACAGCATGCAGCCCCGCTACCCCACATTCGGCTCGCCGCCGTCGGTTGCGAGCTTCGTGGCCAGGATCTTGTCGATGCGGCGGCCGTCGAGGTCGACGATTTCGAAGCGCCAGCCTTGCAGCTCGAAGCTCTGGCCGACCTCCGGCACGCTGCCGAAGTGCTGCAGCACGAGGCCGGCGACGGTGTGGTAGCCGCGATGCGGCGGCACCTCGATGGCCAGCACGTCGGCGAACTCGTCGAGCGGCATCCAGCCGGAGACCAGCAGCGAGCCGTCGTCGCGGCGGACGCAGGCGGGCTCCGGCGGACCCTCCTCGGATGAAAAGGCGCCGACGATGGATTCGAGAATATCCGCCGCGGTCACCACGCCTTCGAACGCGCCGTACTCGTCGTGCACGAGGCCCATATGCACGGGCGACACCTTCAGGATCGCGATGACGTCGCGGGCATCGACGGTCGACGGAATGATCGGCACCTCGCGCACCAGGCCGCGCAGGTCCGGCGTCTCGTCGCGCAGATAGGCGGCCAGCAGGTCCTTGGCCTGGAGCACGCCGATCGGGCGGTCGCGCTCGCCATCGGACACCGGCAGGCGCGAATGCGGGCTCCTGGCGAGCAGCTCGCGGATCGCCTTGGGATCGTCGTTGAGATCGACGACGTCGACCTCGGGGCGCGGAGTCATGATGGCGCCGACCGGACGGTCGCCGAGCCGCATCACGCCGGCGATCATCTCCTTCTCGCCGGGCTCGAGTACGCCGGCGGTTTCGGCCTCGCGCACCAGATGATGAATCTCTGCCTCCGAGACCTTCTCCTCGGCCTCGCCGGAGCGGCCGAGCAGCGCCAGGATCAGCTTGCCGGAGAGATCGAGCAGCACGACGAGCGGCAGCGACACCTTGGCGAGCAGCTGCATCGCGGGCGCGACGCGGACGGCGATCGCCTCGGGATCGCGCAGCGCGAGCTGCTTCGGCACCAGCTCGCCGACGATCAGGGTCGCATAGGTGATGATGGTGACGACGAGGCCGACGCCGACGATGTCGGCGACGGAGGCCGACATCCCCATCTCCAGCAGCGATTGCGTCAGGCGCTGGCCCAGCGTGGCCCCGGAGAAGGCGCCGGAGAGCACGCCGACGAGCGTGATGCCGATCTGCACCGTCGACAGGAAACGGCCGGGGTCCGACGCCAGGTTCAGCGCCCGGCGTGCGCCGGATACGCCCTTTTCAGCCAATAGCGCCAGCCGCGCGGGGCGCGACGACACGATGGCCAGCTCGGACATGGATAACAGTCCGTTGACGACGATGAGCACGACGATGATGGCGAGTTCGGCGGACAGCATTGCGACCTGGTGTGACGCCCGGACGGGCGGGAAGCGACAGCTCCTAGCATATGGGGATGGCCGCCGCCCAATGCCGCGTTGCAGTGGGCGCATGGCGGCCTGCGGCCACAAGGCGGGACAGTTTGGCGCACCGGCGGCACCAGAACCTCCGCTGTCGTCCCGGCCTTGAGCCGGGACCCATAACCGCCGGCCGGGATGAGGCAGGCCACTGGCAGTGAACTCCCTCGATAGCGTCCGCGGTATGGGTCCCGGCGTTCGCCGGGACGACGCTGAATTTGACGAGGCGCCGCTGGCTCCGCGGCGTCATTGCGAGCGCAGCGAAGCAATCCAGGGGCCGTGGACGGGACTCTGGATTGCTTTGTCGCTGCGCTCCTCGCAATGACGTGGAGAGAGTCTCCATACAGCAGCGCGCCGCGCTCGCGTGGACAGTTGCCACCCCAGCAGCGGCGTTACCCTCAGAAATCCCCGTGCAGCCGTCCCGAGAAGATCGACACGGGGCCGCGGTCGGCGTTGTAGGCGGGGTTGTTGACGAACTGATAGTCGGCCGTGAAGGTCAGGTATTTGTTGATCGAATAGGCGTAGTAGGCCTCGATGATGTTCTCGCGGCGATAGTTCAGCGCGCCGTCGCCGATCAGCGGGCCGAGGCCGCCGGCGGCGAGGAAGTCGCGGTGATCGCGCGACAGGCCGTTGGTCACGCCGGCGAGGCCGATGGTGTCGTCGGGGCGGCCCCAGCGATTGCCCTTGATCGAGGTGCCGAACGACAGGCTGTTGTCGATGTCGGTGAACGCCATGATCTCGGTCTTGCCGTCGTTCCAGCTCCAGCGTCCGAACAGGCCGAGCTCGTCCGACAGCGCCTGGTCGAACGAGACGACGTAGCCGTATTTGGGGCGGCCGCGGCGGGTCTGGGTGATGTCGAGATTGAGCGCGGGATTGTCGAGCGTCTCGCGATAGCTGCCGGAGAAGGTGTTGTTGAAGAAGCCGATCGTGCGCAGATGGCCCGGCTGCGAGAACAGCTGATAGCGCGTCTCAAGCTCCACCACGTATTCGCCGCGCCGGAACACGTTCATGTCGAAACTGTTCGAGTTCGAGGTGGCGTCGACCAGGAAATAGCCGGCGCGCAGCGCCCAGTTCTTCTGGTTGAGCTCGGCGGTGGCGCCATAGGTCAGGCCGAGCTTGTCGGCGGCATAGTCGAAGGCGCCGGGCGCCCAGATCGACCAGTTCATGAAATCCTTGCGCGCGTCCTTGGCGTAGGCGTTGCCGTCGAACACGTCGAGCACGGGAAATTTGCCGATCTGGAAGGTGAGACGCGAGATGTCCTGCTTGCCGGAGAGCTGCAGCTGGCCGGAGCCGAGCTGCTCCTGCTCGCCGCCGAAGCCGAAGGTCTGGCGCAGGAACAGCCGCGACGTGTTGTAGTGCGGGTAGGGGAAGTCCGACTTCTGCGCCTCGCCATTGGAAAAGCCGCCGAGGCCGACCGTGTTGTTGAGGCCGAAGCCCTGCAGCAGCTCCGGATTGTAGTAGACCTCGCCGCCGTCCCACAGCCGCGCATTGATGAACAGGCTGTTGCTCCAGGTTTCCTGGAACTGGCGCGCGGGCGTCAGGCTGTTGGGGCCGGTATAGGCGGCGCGGAAGGCCGGATAGCCCTGGCCGATCGCGGTGGATTGGCCGTGGATCTCCCAGCGATCGGATTCCGTATCGGATGGATCGTTCTTGAGCTTGAGCTCCTGGCCGCCGGCAAAGTCGAGCTTGCGGTTGAGGCCGACGCGCAGGGTCTGGAAGTCGAGCGCCGAATTGTAGCTGGCGCCGTTGCCGAAGCGGACGCCGCCATTCTCGAAGCCGTAGTAGAGGTATTCGAGCCGCCAGCTCCAATCCGGCGCGAAGGCGCGCTCGATGCCGGCGCCGGCCACCCAGCCGAGCCGGGTGGTCAGCCGCTTCTCGGTGTTGCCGGCCGGATCGGTGTTGATGAAGCGGCCGCCGGTCCAGGCGACGCCGCCGGTGGCATAGACCAGCCAGTCGCCCTGGGCGTAGCCGACGCGGCCGCGCGCCGTGGCGACATAGTCCCACAGCTCCGACACGTTGGAGCCGGGCGTGCCGAGCATCGCCACGGTGTGATTCGACGTCAGATAGTTCGGGAAGCTGAAATCGCCTTCGAGGCCAAGCAGCAGGCCGGAGCGCGTCACCCAATTGTAGCCGGCCTGCACGCCGCCGGTGAGGCCGTTGAAGCGGCTGCCGGCGCTTGCCACACCGGTCGGATCCGTCAGCGTCACGCTGGCATGGTCACGGGTGTAGCCGGCATGGCCGCCGACATAGAGCCCGGTCCAGTCGAACACGGTCTGCGCCACCCGCGCCTTGACCGGCAGGTCGGCGGCAGCGGCGGGTGCCGCGAGCGGGCCGAGGCCGGCGAGCATGGTGCCGGCCACGAGCATCTCTCGGGTGCGGTTCGAGCGGATCATGGCGGCAGGGTCCCAGGCGGAGCACACGACACAGACGTTAGTCAGAACCTGATTGCCTGCGCACAGTCACGCGAAGAATGCGGAAGTGCCCATGTTCGGGCGCAGCTGTGTGCACGGCGCGGCAAATGATGGCTTATCTTTGTTGCAAATAAGTTGCAACAGCGAAAGTGGCGCAGATCCTCGCGCCTCCTTTGCCCGCTCTCCATGACAGCCGTGCAACAAACAACCCGCCCGGATGGGGACCGGGCGGGCTGTCGCGACGCGGGCGGGGGTGAGGGGGGCACCCGCGTCGAGGCGGGGGAGCGGGGCAGCACGAGGTCGGTGCGGGGAGCGGGGCGGTGGCCCGGGCGGATCAGCGCGGCCGACGCCCCGGTATCAATAGCCGCAGGCCCGGACGCGTCCGAGATACTGGCCGTAGATGTCGTATTGCGGCACCCAGCGGCAATAGCGGTAGCCGCCGTAGTAGTAACCGTCATTGCTGGCCGCGATGGCGCTGCCGACGACGGCGGCTCCGAGGAGGCCGGCGCCGACGCCCCAGCCCCAGCCGTGATGGAAGCCGTGGGCTTCGGCGGGCCTGGCGGTCGCGGCGATGCTGCCGGTGACGGCGAGCGCGGCCAGCGCAAGGGCGGCCATCTTGCTCTTGATCGACATGGTGTGAGCTCCTGTGTCTTTGCGTTGGAGCGGCCGGTTGCTGGTCGCTTGCCAATTGGACGGAGCCTTGTCGAAAGCGGTTCGAATCACCTCGTCCTGGCCCGGGCGAGGTTGGGATTCACGAGGAAAGACAGTCGCTTGCGCTGGATCTAACGGCTTGCCCGCGGGCCGGCGGCGAGCGTGTTCACGTCGAATTTATCGACGTCTTCGAGCAGCGCGCAGAACGCGCGCGCGCCGTGGTCGAGCACGCGCTCGCCCTTTTCCGCCGAGGCCTGCGTGGCATCGCCGACCGCGCCGCTCGGATTGAGATCCTGCGTCTGCCACGCCAGCGGCGCCGGGCGCTGTGTCGACAGCACCCGGTAAGTCTGCTCCATGGCGACAGCCGAGGAGGCGAAATTCGCGATGGCCTCGCGGCGCACGAGCTGCGGATGCCGGGCCAGCATGATCGAGGTCTCGACCGCGCCGCCATGGATGCCGTGGCGCAGCTCGTCGGCGCTGAACAGGCCATCCGGCGCGCCGAAGCGCGACCACGACGTCGTCACCACCAGCATGCGATGCGCGGCGCGGAGGTCCTGCGCGACCAGCGTCATCGCGGCACTGTTGCCGCCATGGCTGGTGACGATCACGAGCTTGCGGATCCCGGCGCGCGCGACGCTGTCGCCGAGCGCGCGCCAGCTTTGCAGCGCGGTCTCGGTCGGCACGGTGAGCGTGCCCGGAAAATCGATGTGCTCGGTCGAGATGCCGACCGGCTGCACCGGCAGGATCGTCACCGGCAGCGCCGGCGGCAGCAGCGCGCGGACGCGGGCCAGATAGGCCTCGGCGATGTGGACGTCGGTGCCGAGGGGCAGATGCGGCCCGTGCTGCTCGGTGGCGGCGAGCGGCAGCACCGCGATCCAGCCCGCCACGTCAGGCGTTTCCAGAGCGGTCCAGTTCAGCTCGGTCCAGTCGCGGGGCGGCACGGTCATCGCGCGGGCCATTTCCTTCGTCGGTCGGGCAGGGTAGTTATCACCCGACGATCTTAACATGTTCAGCCAGAAAGACCCGGGGAGACCAGACATGGCGCAGTCGCTTCTGTCGCGAACGTTAACGGCGGCATTGCTGGTCATCGGCGGGACCCTGGGCGTCACGGTCTCCGCCGCGCAGCCCCAGACCCTGG
The DNA here is from genome assembly GCF_000239795.1 of Bradyrhizobium sp. STM 3809. Classification (GTDB taxonomy): domain Bacteria; phylum Pseudomonadota; class Alphaproteobacteria; order Rhizobiales; family Xanthobacteraceae; genus Bradyrhizobium. The sequence goes on from NZ_CAFJ01000010.1 coordinate 6,340, forward strand.
ACAAGGTCTCGTTCGGCACCAACTGGGTGGCCGAGGCCGAGCATGGCGGCTTCTTCCAGGCGGTCGCCGACGGCACCTACAAGCGCTACGGGCTCGACGTGACGATCGTGCCGGGCGGTCCGAACGAGAACAACCGGATGCTGCTGATCTCCGGCAAGATCGAGTTCTTCATGGCGGCGAACACGCTGATGGCGTTCGACGCGGTCGCCAACAACGTGCCGGTGGTGTCGATCGCGGCGATGTTCCAGAAGGACCCGCAGGTGTTCCTGACCCATCCGGAGTCCAAGGTCACCAAGCTCGAGGAACTGAAGCCGCTGACCCTGTTCGTCTCCAAGGAGGGCATCTCCAGCTACTATCAATGGCTGAAGTCGGAATACGGCTTCTCCGAGAAGAACGTCCGGCCCTACACCTTCAATCCGCAGCCCTTCATCGCCACGCCGCAGAGTGCGATGCAGGGCTACGTCACCTCCGAGCCGTTCGCGGTCGAGCGCGCCGCCGGCTTCAAGCCCGGCGTGATCCTGCTCGCCGACAACGGCTTCAACACCTACTCGACGCTGATCGAGACACGGCGCGACCTGATCGAGAACAAGCCGGATCTCGTCCAGCGTTTCGTCGACGCCTCGATCATCGGCTGGTACACCTACATCTATGGCGACAATTCCGCAGGCAATGCGCTGATCAAGAAGATGAACCCGGAGATGACCGACGACCTGCTCGCCTATTCCGTCGCCAAGATGAAGGAATATGGCATCGTCGATTCCGGCGACAGCCTCGACAAGGGCATCGGCGCCATGACCGAGGAGCGCATCACCAGCTTCTTCGACAAGATGGTGCGCGCCGGCGTCGTCAAGCCGACGATCGACTATCGCAAATCCTACACGCTGCGCTTCGTCAACAAGGGCGTCGGCGTCGATCTCCGGCCGAAGCAGTAGGTCGCGTGAGCGGCGCCGTCGGCAGATGAGTTCGCCCCCTTCGTCCGCGCGTGCCGCCGAGGTCGCGGTGCGGCTGCGCGGCGTGACAAAGGTCTATGAGTCCGGCGTCGCGGCGCTCGGGCCGATCGATCTGTCGATCGGCAAGGGCGAGTTCGTCTCGCTGCTCGGTCCCTCCGGTTGCGGCAAGTCGACGGCGCTGCGGCTGATCGCGGGGCTTGCCGGGCCGAGCAGCGGCACGCTCGACATCGCGGCGGCGTCCTCCGCCGTTCATCCCGGCCATCGCATCGGCTTCGTGTTCCAGGAGCCGACGCTGATGCCGTGGACCAGCGTGCGCGACAATGTCGGCCTGCCGCTCAAGCTCGCCCATGTCGCTGCATCGGAGGCGCGGCCGCGCATCGATGCGGCGCTGGCGCAGGTGGGCCTCGCCGATTTCGCCGACGCGTTTCCGCGCGAATTGTCCGGCGGCATGAAGATGCGGGCCTCGCTGGCGCGGGCGCTGGTGACGCGGCCGGACATCCTTCTGATGGACGAGCCGTTCGCGGCGCTCGACGAGATCACGCGCTTCCGCCTCAACAACGACCTGCTGGCGCTGTGGCGCAGCCTGAACATGACCGTCCTGTTCGTCACCCATTCGGTGTTCGAGTCGGTCTATCTGTCGCAGCGCGTGCTGGTGATGACGGCGCGGCCCGGCCGCCTCAGCGCCGAAATCCCGATCGACGCCGAGACGCGCGACGATGCCTTCCGCGCCTCGCGCGATTATGCCGACTATTGCCGCCGCGTTTCGGATGCGCTGGCGCCGGCCTATACCGGAGTGCATGCGCTGTGAGCGGGCGTGAGCGCAGCGCAGTCGTGTCCGGCGCGCGGCTGGCGAGCTTCGCCTTTCCGGCCGTGGTGTTCATCGCCGCGATGGCGGCGTGGGAATTGGTGGTTCGGATCAACGGCATCCAGCCCTATGTGCTGCCGGGACCGCTGTTGGTGCTGAAGACGCTGGTCAATGACTGGGACATCCTGTCCCAGTCGCTGCTGACGACGCTGGTCACGACGCTCGAAGGCTTCATCGCGGCCGCGCTCGGCGGCATCGCGCTGGCGCTCCTGTTCAACCAGTCGCGCTGGCTGGAATGGGCGCTGTTTCCCTATGCCGTGGTGCTGCAGGTCACGCCGGTCATCGCGATCGCGCCGCTGCTCCTGATCTACCTGCCGCAGCAGACCGCCGTCGTGACCTGCGCCTGGATCGTCGGCTTCTTCCCGGTGCTGTCCAACACCGCGCTCGGGCTCAATTCGGTCGACCGCAATCTCGCCGGGCTGTTCCAGCTCTACGGCGCCTCGCGCTGGCAGACGCTGCGTTATCTGAAGCTGCCGGCGGCGCTGCCCTACATTCTCGGTGGCCTGCGGATCGCCGGCGGCCTGTCGCTGATCGGCGCCGTCGTGGCGGAGATCGCGGCCGGCAGCGCCGGCGCCGGATCGGGGCTCGCTTACCGCATCGCGGAATCCGGCTATCGACTCAACATACCCCGCATGTTCGCGGCGCTGGTGCTGCTGTCGGTGGCCGGGATTGTCATCTATGGCTTGCTGGCGCTAGTTTCGCACCTCGTTTTGCGGCGCTGGCATGAGAGCGCGCTTGGAAAGGATAGCTGATGGCGGCCACTTCGTCTGACAAGGTCGATGTTCTGATCTATGGGCCGCTGCGGCCGATCCTGGAAAAGGGGTTCCCGGACAGCTTCAATGTGCACCATGCGACGACGCAGGCCGATCTCGAAGCGCTGCCGGCCGAGGTGAAGGGCCGCATCCGCGGCGTCGCCGTGACCTTCCATACCGTCAAGACCGACGCCGCCGTCATGGCCATGCTGCCGAAGCTCGAGATGATCGCGAGCTTCGGCGTCGGCTACGACCACATCGCCGCCGCCCATGCCGGCCAGCACGGCATCATCGTCACCAACACGCCGGACGTGCTGACGGAGGAGGTGGCCGACGTCGCCCTCGGCCTGCTGATCGCGACCTGCCGCGAGTTCATCAAGGCCGACCGCTTCGTGCGCTCCGGCGAGTGGACGGCAAAAGCCTATCCGCTCAGCGTCGGCTCGCTGCGCGACCGCACCGTCGGCATGGTCGGCATGGGCCGTATCGGCCAGGCCATCGCGCGGCGGCTCGAGGCCTCGCTGGTGCCGGTGGTCTATCACTCGCGCAACCCGGCCGCCGGCGTCGCCAACAAGCATTATCCCGACCTGCTGCAGATGGCCAAGGATGTCGACACGCTGGTCGTGATCGTGCCCGGCGGGGCGGGCACCAACAAGATCGTCAACGCCGAGGTGCTGAAGGCGCTGGGACCGCGCGGCGTCGTCGTCAACGTCGCGCGCGGCTCGGTGATCGACGAGGCGGCGCTGGTCGAGGCGCTGAAGTCCGGCACGATTCTCGCCGCCGGCCTCGACGTGTTCGAGAAGGAGCCGGCGGTCCCCGACGCGCTCAAGGCGATGGACAATGTCGTGCTGCTGCCACACATCGGCTCGGCTGCCATCGTAACCCGCAACGCGATGGATCAGCTGGTCGTCGACAACCTCAAGGTCTGGTTTGCCGGCAAGCCGCCGCTGACGCCCGTTCCGGAAACGCCGGTGAAAGGCCGCTGATGAAACCTGCACTCCCATTGCTGATCGCGCTCTCGTCCTCGCTGGCCGTCATGCCTGCCCTGGCGCAGGACGCGGCCAGCCTCAAGAAGGCGATGATCGGGCAGTGGGAGCTCGCGACCACCGAACGCAGCAAGACCTGCGTGATGACGTTCAAGCCCGATGCGGGACAGCGCGGGCTGAAGCTCGAGATGGAGCCTGCCTGCGCCACCGCGCTGCCGTTCACCAAGGACATCGCCGGCTGGAACGTGAAGGGACTCGGCGACATCGTCAGCCTGCAGTCCGCCAATGGCGAGGCGGTGATCGACTTCACCGAGGTCGAGGCCGGCATCTTCGAGGGCCTGCGCCAGGGCGAGGGCGTCTACATCCTGCAAAACCTGGCGGCGGCGCGCTCGCTGGCCAAATCGATGGACCAGATGATCGGCGACTGGTCCATGGTCGACGGCAATGGCGCGGCCGTGTGCAGCCTGGTGCTGACGAACACCGACGCGGGCAACGACAATTTCCAGGTGTTCGTGAAGCCGAAATGCGATCCCAAGGTTGCGGCTTTCGCGCCGACGCAATGGCGGCTGGAGCACGGCCAGATGATGCTGATGTCGGCGCGCGGCGAGACCTGGAAGTTCGAGGCCGACGACAATGCGCAATGGCGCCTCGTGCCGGACAGCGCCACGCCGCTGATCATGCTCCGGCAATGAGGCGCGAGCCTCCGCGGCGTTAACGATTGCGAAAGGCCGGTTAACGTTTCGTTGCGGCTTGGTCCTGTTATCTGAACGTGTTGTTTACGCGATTTGCGTCTGATGGTTGTCCCAACGTCGGGAGCCGGCCATGCAGATGCTGTTGCGCAGGTTCACCCATTCGCTGCCGTCGTTCAGCCTCAGCGACAAGATCAGCGCGGCCGCGGCCGCCTTCGCCGTCCTCGTCATGCTTTCGACCTTCGGCGCGCTTTCGGCGCTCCGCGAGCAGCGTCTGTTCTACGAGCGGCTCGAGACCGTCTCCGAGGCGGCCCGCAACATCGAGCGCATCAACGCGCTGATCTACGCCGTGGTGATGGAGTCGCGCGGCATCTACATGTCGGTCGATCGCAACGTCGCCCGGCGCTACGCGGACTCGCAGCTCGTCAAGCTCGCGCAGCTCAGCAAGGTCGTCGAGGACTGGCAGGCCCGGATCACCGACGAGGACGCTTCCGTGTTCGCCCCGTTCAGGAAGCGGATCGATCAGTTCGTCGAATTCCGCACCGAGATGGCGCGTCGTACGATCTCGGTCGGCGCGGCGGCGGCGCGCGAGCTCGGCGACAACGACCAGAATCGCGCGGTGCGGACCGCGCTTAACGAGGACCTCGAGCAATTGTCGCGGCTCTATGCCGACCGCACCCGCGAGCTCGGCGATGCCGTCGACGAACGCGGTCTCGCCTCGTTCTTCCTCGGCGGACTCGGCCTCGTCATCGTGTCGCTGATCGTAGCCGCCGCGCTGGCGATGCGCTGGGGCGTGCTGATGCCGCTGCTCGACATCGCCCGTGTCACCGACCGCATCGCGGCCGGCCGCATCAAGCTGAAGATTCCGCATGCCCATCGCCAGGACGAGATCGGGCACGTCGCGCATGCCGTCGAGACCTATCAGAACAACGCGTTCCGCCTGCAGGAGCTCGAGGAGCACGAGGTCGAAATCGAGCGGCAGTACACCGATATCCTGCGCGACCATGAGCGGCTCGAGCAGGGCGCGATCAGCAGCCAGCAGCGGCTCGACGCCGCGGTTGCCAACATGGCCCAGGGCCTGATCATGCTCGACAGCTTCGGCTACGTGCTGATGGTCAACGACCAGTACCGCAAGCTCTATGGTCTTCCAGCGTCGCTGGCCAGGCCCGGCGCGCACATGCGCGAGATCCTCGCACATCGCGCCAAGCTCGGGCTCTTGCGCGAGAAGCCGTCGGAGTATCTCGCCGCGCTGCGCGAGCGCATGAAGGAGCGCAGGCCCGAGATCGTCGAGGTCGAACTCGCGGACGGCCGCATCATCCGCATCTCGGAGCGGCCAATGGACGGCGGCGGCTGGATCGCCACGCATGAGGACTTCACCACGCAGCGGCGCAACGAGCGGGTGCTGGCCCGGGCGGAATACTTCCTGGCGGCGCTCTTGGAAAACATTCCGCAGGCCGTCGTCGCAAAGGACGCCCAGTCGCTGCGCTACGTGTTCGTCAACCGCGCCACCGAGACGCTGTTCGGCCTGCCGCGCTCGGAGATCATCGGCCGGGCCGCGCGGGAGCTGTTCCCCGAGCCGACCGGCGCGCTGCTCGAAAGCTTCGATCGCGACCATCTCGACGAAACGGCCGACCAGACCCCGAAGGCGCACGTCATCGAAACGCCGGGCAACGGCAAGCGTGATGTCGTGGTCCGTCGCCTCCCGGTCTCGGTCGGGGAGGGCGAGCCGAAATACCTGCTCAGCATCGTCGAGGACCGCACCCGGGATCAGCGCGCCGCAGCATGAGCTTTGGCCGATGAGGCGGCCATTCGGCCGGATCCCCCGGCGCCGCGCGTTTGTTTCGGGTTAATCGCGCTTCGCCAGCACTCGCGCTGGTCCGTAGCCTCCCTTTACGAATTGCTGCTGCGATGAGCTCCCGAAATGAGGGAGCGAGCCATGATGACGGCATGGCATGATCTGCAGGCGCGGTTCACCGCGTTCAGTGTCAAGGATCGCATCTCCAGCGGCGCGGCGGTGTTCGCGGTGCTCATCGCACTGCTGATGTCGGGAGCGCTGTATTCGTTTCACGAGCAGCGTCAGCTGACCCAGCTGCTCGGAAGTGCCAACAGCGCCAACCGGCAGATCGAGCGCACCAATGCGCTGATCTATGCCGTCGTGATGGAATCGCGCGGCATCTACATGTCGGCGGAGCGCAACGTCGCCCGGCGCTATGCCGAATCCCTGCTGCAGAAATGCGTCGAGCTGGTGAAGGCGGTGGACGACTGGCAGGATCTGGTGCGCGCCGAGGACGCCGAGCTGTTCGGGCCGTTCAAGCGCCGGATCGATCAGTTCGTCGCGTTCCGCAGGGAGATGGCGCGGCGCACGCTGGCGGTCGGGTCGACGGCCGCGCGCGAGCTCGGCGACAACGACGACAACCGCGCCGTCCGGACCGCGCTCAACGAGGATCTCGAACGGCTTGCGCATGTCTACGAGGCCCGGTCCCGGAGCATCGCCGCGATGGCGGATCAGAGCCGATGGGTCTCGCTGACCCTGTTCGCATTCGGCGCTGTCCTCATGGTCTTCACCGGCGTGGCCGCTTATCTCCTGCATTATACGATCGTCAATCCCCTGCTCGAGATCGCGCGAACCACCGGCCGGATCGCCGGCGGCCGCATCAAGCTCCTCATTCCGCATGCCAAGCGGGACGACGAGATCGGCCAGGTGGCGAGGGCGGTGGAGGCGTATCAGGACGCTGCTTCGCGGGTCAGCGAGCTGGAGCTGCACGGGCTCGAGGTCGAGCGCGAGCACGCCGAGTTCAGCCGAGAGCGCGAACAGCTCGAGGAGCGGGCACTGACGGGCAAGTGGCGCCTGGAGGCGGCCCTCAAGAACATGGCGCAGGGCCTGATCATGCTCGACAAGTCGGGGACCGTGCTGGTCGTCAACGAGCAGTATCGCAACATCTACGGCGTCCCCGCATCGATCGCCAAGCCCGGCGCGACGATGCGCGACATTCTCGGCCACCGCGTCAAGAGCGGCGTGTTCACCGGCGACGTCGAGCAGTATCTCGCCGACCTGATGGCGCGGATCAAGGCGCGCCGGCCCTGCATCACCGAGGTCGAGCTGGCCGACGATCACGTCATCCGCATCTCCGAGCGTCCGATGGATGGCGGCGGCTGGGTCGCGACGCACGAGGATTTCACGGTGCATCGGCGCAACGAGCGCATGCTGGTGCGCGCCGAATATTTTCTCGCCGTGCTGCTGGAGAACATTCCGCAGGCCGTGCTCGCGATGGACGCGCGCAGCTTGCGCTACGTGTTCGTCAACCGCGCCACCGAGACGCTGTTGGGCGTGCGGCGCGCGGCCATCCTCGGCCGCACCGCGAGCGAGGTGTTTCCGGAGCCCACGGGCGCTCAGCTCGAGAGCCTCGACCGCGAGACGCTGGCCACGGCGGCCGATCCCGCGCCGCGGGCGCAGAGCATCGCCACGCCCGGCAACGGCATGCGTGACGTGGTCATGCGCCGGCTGCCGGTGGCGATCGACGGCGATGAGCCGAAATTCCTGCTCAGCATCATCGAGGATCATACGCGCGATCAGCGCGCCGCAGCATGAGTCGAACCGGACGATCCCGTGATTCTGCTGCCTTGACTGCGCCTTGATCTGCATCAAGAACGGGCAAACCGGGCGGACTAGCGTGCCCGGAACGGAGGCCTGCTCATGACTCGACGTCTGGGGATTTCCTTTGCCACTCGCTTTAGTGCTGTGGCGCTGCTGATGCTCGCGACCATCGCGCCGCTGCATCAGGCTGCCGCGCAGGATGTGCTCGGTGGTGCGATCCTCGGAGGCGCCGGCGGCGCCATCCTGGGCGGCGCGATCGGCGGCGGACGTGGCGCGGCGATCGGCGCCGTGATCGGGGCGGGCACCGGTGCGGCCATCGCGGCCGATGGCGAGCGGCGGCGCGGCGGCTACTACGCCTATCGCAACGGCTGCTACCTGCAACGCGCCGACGGATCCTGGGTCCGCGCGCATCCTCGCTACTGCTACTGAGACTCTCCAACTCTCGCTGCGCCGGTGAGACCGCGTGGACGGATGCGGCTCACCGCTCGACCGCGCGTTCCAGCGCGGCGATGACGCGTTGGTCCTCGCAATGAGCGACGTTGAAGCGCATCATTGCGGTGGCTGATTGCGCCGCGCTGAAGACGTCGCCGGGCGCCAGCACGACATCGTCTTCCAGCGCCGCCTGCGCGACCGCGATCGCCGTGCATCCCTCCGGCAGCCTGCACCACAGATGAAAGCCGCCGCGCGGCATCAGCCAGGGCGTGATGCCGAGGCGCTGCAGCCGTGCGGCGATTCGCGGCCGTATCCGCGCCAGTCGCGCGCGCAGCTCCTCGACATGCTTGCGGTAGCTCCCGCCGGTCAGCACCTGCGCCAGCGTCTCCGCGGCGAATTGCCCGGGTCCGCCGAAGCCGGTGGCGATCTGCAGGTCGATCAGCGGCTCGATCCAGTCGGCGCGGCCTGCGATGTAGCCGCAGCGGATCGATGCCGACAAGGTCTTGGAGAAGCTGCCGATCAGGAGCACGCGCGAAAGCCCGTCGAGTGCGGCGAGCCGCGGCGATGGCTCCGGCTCGAAGTCGCCGTAGATGTCGTCCTCGATGATGATCGTGTCATGCGCGCTGGCGGCGTTGAGCAGCCGGTGCGCCGTCTGCAGCGAGAGCGTCGCGCCGGTCGGATTGTGCAGGCCGGAATTGGTGATGTAGAGCCGCGGCCGTTCCGCGGCGAGCACCGCCTCGAACTGCGCGATATCGGGACCGTGCGGCGTCATCGGCACGCTGACGATCCGCGCCTGGTGCGCACGCAGCAGCGCCAGGAAATTGAAGTAGCAGGGATCGTCGACGACGACGGTGTCGCCGGGCCGCAGCAGCATGCGGCAGATCAGATCGATCGCCTGCGTCCCCGATGACGTCAAGAGCAGTTGCTCGCTCGAAGCCGCGATGCCGAGGCCGGCAAGCCGGCCCTGCAGCACCCGGCGCAGCGCGGCCGATCCGCGGGTCGCGCCGTAGTGGGTCAGCTCAGGGCCGTCGCCGCGCGCCAGAGCGCGGACCGCGCGGCGCAGCGCCTCCTGCGGCATCCAGTCCGCCGGCAGCCACCCGCAGCCCGGCGTCAGCGTGGTCGCGTCGGCATCGAGCGACTGCCGCGACACCCAGAACGGATCGACCGCGCGCGGCCGGCGCGGCTCGAGCTCGGCGAGCGCGAGCGGCGGCAGTGCCGTCTCCGCGACATAGAACCCGGAACCGCGACGGGCGCGAATGATGCCCTCGGCCGCAAGCCGGTCGTAGGCCTCGACGACGGTGGCCGGAGACACGCGC
>NZ_CAFJ01000009.1 GCF_000239795.1 Bradyrhizobium sp. STM 3809
GCGTATCCTTTGATAGGCCGGACCAGGCGGCCGGATCCCCGGCCGCGGCGCTTGAAATCAAACCATCACAGAGGGCACTTAGGGTACGGATTCGGCCGGCGGCCCCGCCGGCGCGACCAAGCCCCAGGCCATGACGAGGACCCGTCCGCAGCCACCGCCGAGGGCTGCGGCCGACGAGACGAGACACGCGAATGATGCTCCAGGATCTCAGGACCACCGTGCTGCGCGAGGCCGCGCGCCCCAACATCTGGGACGTGGTCGCGCTGATCATCGTGGTCGGCGCGATGGTGCTGATCGTCTATGGCGGCGAGCAGACCACGCTGCCGCTGTCGGCGCTGGACACCGCCCCGGTGTCGCTCGATCCGTCGAACCTGCCGCTCTACGCGCTGCGCACCACCCTGCGCATGCTGCTCGCGATCGTCTGCTCGCTGGTGTTCACCTTCGTCTACGCCGCGCTGGCCGCCAAGAGCCGCCGCGCCGAGATCGTGCTGATCCCGCTGCTCGACATCCTGCAGTCGGTGCCGATCCTGGGCTTCCTGACTTTCACCGTCGTGTTCTTCATGAACCTGTTCCCGGGCAAGGTGCTGGGCGCCGAGCTCGCCTGCGTGTTCGCGATCTTCACCAGCCAGGCCTGGAACATGACCTTCAGCATGTACCAGTCGATGCGCAACGTGCCGAAGGATCTGGAGGAGGCGACGCGCAGCTTCCACCTCTCCGGCTGGCAGCGCTTCTGGCGGCTCGACGTGCCCTATGCCATGCCCGGCCTGATCTGGAATGCGATGATGTCGATGTCAGGCGGCTGGTTCTTCGTCGTGGCGTCCGAGGCGATCACCGTCGGCAACACCACCGTGACCCTGCCCGGCATCGGCTCCTATGTCGCACTGGCGATCCAGCACAAGGATCTCGCCGCGATCGGCGCCGCGCTGCTGACGATGCTGCTGGTGATCACCGCCTATGATCAGCTGCTGTTCCGCCCGATCGTGGCCTGGGCCGACAAATTCCGCTTCGAACAGACCGCCTCGGGCGATCCGCCCTCCTCGTGGATGCTCGACCTGTTCCGGCGGACCCGCGCGCTGCGCTCGCTGTCGCTTCCCTTCGCGGCGATCAACCGCTCGTTCTCCAATCTGCGGATCAACTGGCCGAAAGCCTGGAGCGGCCCGGTGCGTCGCGCGCCGTCATCGCAGCTCGTCGACGGCCTCTGGTTCGGCGTGGTCGTCCTCGGCTGCGCCTATGCCGGCTGGAAGACCTACCTCTATCTCTCGGCGACCCTGGCGCCATCGGACGTCTTCAGCGCGATCGGCTACGGCCTGATCACGCTGATCCGCGTCGCCGTGCTGATCGCGCTCGCGTCGCTGATCTGGGTGCCGGTCGGCGTCTGGATCGGGCTGCGGCCGAAGCTCGCCGAGCGCATCCAGCCCTTGGCGCAATTCCTCGCCGCCTTTCCGGCCAACCTCGCCTTCCCCGTGTTCGTCGTGCTGATCGTCCGCTACGGCCTCAATGCCGATGTCTGGCTCAGCCCGCTGATGATCCTGGGCACGCAGTGGTACATCCTGTTCAATGTCATCGCCGGTGCCAGCGCCTTCCCGAGCGACCTGCGCGAAGCGGCGGCGAGCCTGCATCTCACCGGCTGGCGCTGGTGGTTCAAGGTCGTGCTGCCGGGCGTTTTCCCCTATTACATCACCGGCGCGATCACCGCCTCCGGCGGCTCGTGGAACGCCGCCATTGTCGCCGAGGTCGCGAGCTGGGGCGACACGCATCTCACGGCCTCGGGCCTCGGCGCCTACATCGCCGGCGCCACCGAACGCGGCGACTTTCCGCGCGTCGTGCTGGGAATCGCCGTGATGTGCATCCTCGTCACTCTGTTCAACCGGCTGCTGTGGCGGCCGCTCTATGCCTTCGGCGAACGCCGGCTGCGGCTCGGCTGACCGGGAGAGATCATCATGCGCGACCAGGTCAAGAACACTTCGCTGATCGAGATCAGCAGCGTCAGCCGGATGTTTCCCAAGGGCAGCGGCGAGGATCTCGTCGTGCTGGAGAAGGTCGACCTGACCATCCGCGCCGGCGAGATCGTCGGCCTGCTCGGCCGCTCCGGCTCCGGCAAGTCGACCCTGCTGCGGATCATCGCAGGCCTGGTGTCGCCGTCGTCAGGCGAAGCGAAATGTCGCGGCGAGACCATCGCAGGCCCGCCACGCGGCGTCGCCATGGTGTTCCAGTCCTTCGCGCTGTTTCCGTGGCTGACCGTGCTGCAGAACGTCGAGCTCGGCCTGGAGGCGCTCGGCATCGACAGCGCCGAGCGGCGCAAGCGCGCGCTGGCCGCGATCGACCTGATCGGCCTCGACGGTTTCGAATCGGCGTTTCCCAAGGAGCTGTCGGGCGGCATGCGCCAGCGCGTCGGCTTCGCCCGCGCACTGGTCGTGCACCCGGACCTGCTGCTGATGGACGAGCCGTTTTCGGCGCTGGACGTGCTGACCGCGGAGACGCTGCGCACCGACCTCGTCGATCTCTGGACCGACGGACGGCTGCCGATCAAATCGGTGCTGATGGTGACGCACAACATCGAGGAGGCGGTGCTGATGTGCGACCGCATCCTGGTGTTCTCGTCCAATCCCGGCCGCGTCGCCGCCGAGTTCAAGGTCGACTTAGCCCATCCACGCAACCGGCTCGATCCGGCGTTCCGCCAACTCGTCGACAGCTTGTACGCGCGGATGACACAGCGGCCCGAGCCGAAGCTGCCGAGCACCGCGAGCGCCGGCGTCGGCATGGTGCTGAGCCACGTTTCCTCGAACTCGATCTCCGGCCTGATCGAGGCGCTCGCCGGCGAGCCGTATAAGGGGCACGCCGACCTGCCGGTGCTCGCGGGCCATCTCCAGCTCGAGGTCGACGAGATCTTCCCGCTCGCCGAGGCATTGCAACTCCTCCGCTTCGCCCATCTCAGCGAAGGCGACCTGATGCTGACCGAGGCCGGCCGCCGCTTCGCCGACCTCGAGACCGATGAGCGCAAGAAGCTGTTCGCCGCGCACCTGATGGAGAACGTGCCGCTGATGGGCCTGATCCGCCGCGTGCTCGACGACCGCCCCTCGCATGCCGCCCCGGCCGCGCGTTTCCGCATCGAGCTCGAGGACTACATGTCCGAGCAATATGCCGACGAGACCCTGCAGACCATCGTGTCCTGGGGCCGCTACGCCGAGCTGTTTTCCTACGACGAGCAGTCCGAGACGTTCAGCCTGGAGAACCCGCATTGAACCCTGTTGAAAACGCCGGCCGTCACGGGGCGATCGTCAGGGTCGCCCTCATGTTGGGATGATAGCGGCAGTAGTAATCGACCGTGCCCGCCTTCCTGAGCACCGAGCTGACGGTCTTGCTCGGCGGCAGCGTGACATCGAAGTCACCATTGCGCGCCGTCGCCGTATGGGCCAGGGCGTCCTTGTTGACCCACTCGACGGTGTCGCCGACCTCAGCCGAAACCGAGGCCGGGGAAAACGTGAGCTTGTCGATCGTGATCCGGATCGTGGCCGCGTGCGCCGGAACGCTAACCGCGGCCAGCATGACGAAACTCAGCAGAGCAAGGCGTCCCGACAGCATCGGCGGATCCTACTTCAGGTCCGCCGCGACATGCTCGGCGTGCTGCTCGTGCCCCTGAAACAGCTTGAGGCCGGTCTGCAGCAACTCCTTCAGCTCGGGATTGCTCGCCGACGGAATGAGCTGAGTCTCGAGCGCTCCGTTCACCGTCTTATGATAGGCGACCTCGTTGGCGATATAGGCCTTGTCGAAATCAGCCCCCTTGAGCTTGCCGAGCTCGTTGAGCTTCTCGCTCGCCTGCTTCGACAGCGCCCGGCTGGTGTCGTTGTCCTCAGGCGTGACGTGCAGCTTCTTGACGAGAGCGAGCGCCTGCTTGTTGACCGCCTCGTGGTCGCGCACCATGCCCTGCGCGAATTCCTTGACCTCCTTGTTGCTGGACTTGTCGAGCGCCTGCTTCGCGGCCTTGATGTCGATTTCACCCGCCGTATAGGCGATGTGGGCGATCTGCGGATCACTGAGCTTGGCGCCCTGCGACAACGCGACACTGCTCGCGAGGCAGAGCACGACGACCGTCGCGCCGATATGCTTGAACATGACTGCAATCTCCTGTGTCGCCGGATCGCTTCGCCGGCGGTTGAATGGCTGCACAGGGATTGGATGAAAAAACCCGGCCGACGTTCCCGAGAATCTTCAGGTCGAGGATTCGAGGCGCGCAAGCACCGCGTCCGTCAGCCGTTCGCAGCGCCGTCCTGCAAACGGAAATGCGTCGAGAAGAACGGGGCCGATCTCCTTCTCGACGTTCTCGCGCAGCATGGTGCGGGCGCGATGCAGGCGCGTCTTGACGGTCTCGGGTTTCAGCCCCAGCAGGTCCGCAGTCTCCTCGATGCTCATCTCCTCGATGACGCGGGCGATGAACACCAGACGAAACGGCTCGGACAGGTCGTCGATGGCCCGTTCGACCACGGCCTGGATCTGGCGCTGCGCCACGGATGTCTCCGGATCGCTCGAGGTCACTGGAAACCGGATCACCTCGGCCCCGGCTTTGGTCTCTGGTCCGGCGTCCAGTTGCAACACCGGTCGCTGGCCGCGCAGCCGCCCCATCGCCTCGTTCATCGCGATCCGCACCAGCCAGGTCGAAATGCTGGACTGGCCGCGAAACTCGTCCAGATGGGTCAGCGCGCGCAGATAGGTCTCCTGCACGACGTCCTCGGCTTCGCTGTCGTTGCGCAGGATGCCACGGGCAATCCGGAACAGGCGGCGGTTGTTGGCCTGCAGGATGGCGCGGATCGCCGTCTCGTCGCGGGTCTTTGCCCGCCGGATCAGGTCATCCTCGCCGGTCGTTGCGGAGACTGTGGTGGCCGGGGTCCAGGGCATTGTCGATCATCCCAACTGAGCATTCGTGGCTTAGATGGAATTCGCGCCCGAAGGTTCCCGAAAAAAACCGCGCCAGGCGGACCACGGCACCGCCGCGAACGGATCGAGCCACGGCAGGCCCCGGGCGTCGCGGACACGCACGTCCCGGGGGCCTTCGAGCAACCCGCCCCGGCCGCGGCGGCCGATCGGGTTTGGCGAAACAGGGGACCTCAGCGGCCGACGTCACCCATACACGAACGCCGGATCGTCCAGATCGATCGCGGGAATCTCGTCCTTCTCGCGCCAATAGTCCTGGCTGTGCTGCCATTCCGGCTTGTCGCCGCGCTTGGGCAACAGATGCATGTTGCGCATCATGTAGCCGGGGTTGAAGTTTTCCGGATCGATCCAGGGCAGCAGCGGCATGTTGTGGTCCTCGGGACGCAGCTGAGGCGTGACCTTCTCGACCCCCTTTGCCTTCATGTGCGCGAGCAGCCGGCAGACGAACTCCGCGACCAGATCCGTGCGCAAGGTCCAGCTGGCGCGGAAATAGCCGAACACCCAGGCCAAGTTCGGCACGCCGGTGAACATCATGCCGCGATAGGTGACGGTGTCGCCAAAATCCAGCGGCTTGCCGTCGATGGTGAAGGCGATGTCGCCGAGCACGCAGAGATCGAAGCCGGTCGCGGTGACGATGATGTCGGCCTTGAGCTCATCGCCGGACTTCAGCTTGATGCCGTTTTCAGTGAAGCGCTCGATCTCGTCGGTGACGACGGACGCCTTGCCGCTCCTGATGCCCTCGAACAGGTCGGCGTCCGGTACGAAGGCGATGCGCTGCCGCCACGGCCGATAGCTCGGCGTGAAGTGCTTGGCCGCATAGTCGGGGCCGACGATGGCGCTGATCTGGCCGATCAGCTCCTTCTTCACCTGCTCGGGCTCGGTGAGGCAGCGCTTGGTGAACCAGTCCTGTTCGAACAGGATCTTGCGCCGGACGATCTCGTGAATCCATTCCTCCTTCACCTGCAGCCGGCGCAGCTCCTCGGCGATCTCGATCGCGTTGCGTCCGATGCGGAAGTAGGTCGGCGAGCGCTGCAGCATCGTGACATGCGCGCATTTGCCGGCGATCGACGGCAGGATCGTCGCGGCGGTGGCGCCGGAGCCGATGACGACGACCTGCTTGCCGGTGAGATCGAGGTCGTCGGGCCAGAGCTGAGGGTGCACGATGCGCCCCTTGAACCTGGCCATATCGGGCCATTCCGGCGTGTAGCCCTTGGAGTGGCGATAATAGCCTTGGCACATCCAGAGAAAGTTCGCCGTGATCGTGACCGGCTCCTCGCTCGGGCCCTTCACCGCGTGAACGGTCCAGAGATTGGTCGCGCTCGACCAGCTCGCCGAGATGATGCGATGGCCGTAACGGATGTGGCGGCCGAGATCGTTCTCCTCGATCACGTCGCCCATGTATTTGAGGATCTCGTCCGCCGTCGCGATCGGCGGCCCGACCCATGGCTTGAAGCTGTAGCCGAAGGTGTGCAGGTCGCTGTCGGAGCGGATGCCGGGATAGCGGTGCGTGCGCCAGGTGCCGCCAAAGCTGTCCTGGCTCTCCAGGATCACGAAGCGCGTGCCGGGCATCTGCTTCGTCAGCTGATAGGCACTGCCGATGCCGGAGATGCCGGCGCCGACGATCAGCACGTCGACATGTTCGGTCGCCTGAGAGGACGCGGCCTCCCGGATGGGCGCGATGACGTTCATGGGTCCCTGGGCTCTTGCGTTGTTGGTGTTTCCTCGCGCGACAGGCTGAACCCGATCACGACGACGGTCAACCCGCGAGAGCACGCCGCCGCCGGGCGTGGACCGATTTCAATTTCCGCCGAGCGGCATGCCCCATTGGCGCGCTGTCTGCATGATCCAGTCGCGATACAGCGTCAGCGGCGTGATGCCGGTCATGCCGCCGCAGCCGTCGCCGAGATTGGGACCGGTCGACCACGAGATGACACCGATCAGCACAGGCCCTTGCGCCTGCGTCTCGAACGCAGGGCCGCCGGAATCACCGGTGCAGCCGCCGAGCCCCGGCTTTGCGCCTTGCGTCGCGGGATCGACGAGCCGGATCTGCAATGTGCCGGGCTTGCCGGTCGCGACCAGCGGCGCCGCGCGCACGACGCCGCCGCTTCTGCCGTCGCCGGGGAGCGCGACGCCGATCCCTGCGACCGTGAAGGCATTGCCGGCCGCGAGCGGCGCCTGCGGCACGCCGAGCGCAGCCGGCGCACGCTCCTTGGCCGGCGCTTCCAATTCCAGCAGCGCGACATCGGCGGTGGCGCGATGGGCGAGAATGGATTGCATGCTGAAGCCGGGATGCACCGCCGCGCGCCGCACCGTCTTCAACACCGGCTTGCGATCGCGATCGTATTCCACGATGCGGTAATCGAGGCCCGGCTGCACGCAATGGCCGGCGGTCAGCACCAGCTTCGGCGCGATCAAGGCGCCGCTGCAGAAATTGCCGCGGGAGCCGACGATCGTCACCACGGAGCGCCCGATACCCTCGTTCGACGCGGGCGCGTTGCCGACGATCGCAAGCGCCGGCGCAGCGGCCAGCAAAGTGACAACGGCGGTGATCGGGAGGAGCGGCTTCATCGCCGCAGCAATAGCGGCTGCCGCCGATATCGCCAAGGGAGACGCGCGAGCGAATCGCAAACTGTGGCGTCCCGTG
>NZ_CAFJ01000008.1 GCF_000239795.1 Bradyrhizobium sp. STM 3809
CAAGGGGGAGGGGAGAACAGACAGCTCGTCGAACTTACTAACAGGGAGCAGGCGTGATGCTCGCAATCTCCGATCTCCATGTCGCCTATGGCCAGAGCGAGGTGCTGCATGGCCTGAACGTCAAGGTCGCGCCCAACGAGATCGTTGCGATCATGGGCCGCAACGGCATGGGCAAGACCACCCTGATGAAGTCGCTGATGGGCATCTTGCCCGCCAAGAGCGGCTCGATCGCGATGGATGGCGCCGAGCTGTCGGGCATGAAGAGCTACGAGCGCGTCGCCAAGGGCCTCGCCTATGTACCGCAGGGGCGGATGATCTTCTCGACCATGACGGTCAAGGAGAACATCGAGACCGGCCTCGTCGTGTCCGGCGAGTCCGAGGTGCCCGGCGACATCTATGAGCTGTTCCCGGTTTTGCTCGAGATGAAGGGCCGGCGCGGCGGCAATCTCTCCGGCGGCCAGCAGCAGCAGCTCGCGATCGCGCGCGCGCTCGCCACCAAGCCGAAGGTGCTGCTGCTCGACGAGCCGACCGAGGGCATCCAGCCGTCGATCATCAAGGAGATGGCGCGCACCCTGAAGCGCATCCGCGACGAGAAGGGGCTGTCGATCGTCGTCTCCGAGCAGGTGCTGAGCTTCGCGCTGGATATCGCCGACCGCGTGCTGGTGATCGAGAACGGCGAGATCGTCCGCGACGATCCGCGCGAGTCCGTCGATGCCGCGCAGGTCTCGAAATATCTGTCCGTCTAACCACTCCGTCCAAGCAAAGGTAAAGGGGAGCTTCTGATGCCAGAGACACTGATCAAGGTCGATCTGACCAAGTCGGCCTACGAGAACGACAAGGTCCACAACCGCTGGCACCCGGACATCCCGATGGTGGCCTGGGTCAATCCCGGCGACGACTTCATCGTCGAGACCTATGACTGGACCGGCGGCTTCATCAAGAACAACGACTCCGCCGACGACGTGCGCGACATCGACCTGTCGATCGTGCACTTCCTGTCCGGCCCGATCGGCGTCAAGGGCGCCGAGCCGGGCGACCTCCTCGTCGTCGACCTGCTCGACGTCGGTCCGCTGAAGGAGAGCCTGTGGGGCTTCAACGGCTTCTTCTCCAAGCAGAATGGCGGCGGCTTCCTGACCGACCACTTCCCGCTGGCGCAGAAGTCGATCTGGGACATCAAGGGCCTCTACACCTCGTCGCGTCACGTGCCCGGCGTCAACTTCGCCGGCCTGATCCATCCCGGCCTGATCGGCTGTCTGCCGGATCCGAAGCTGCTCGCGACCTGGAACGAGCGTGAGACGGCGCTGATCGCGACCAACCCGACCCGCGTGCCGGGCTTGGCCAATCCGCCGTTCGCGCCGACCGCCCATGCCGGCCAGGCCAAGGGCGACGTCAAGGCCAAGATCGGCGCCGAGGGTGCCCGTACCGTGCCGCCGCGTGAGCATGGCGGCAATTGCGACATCAAGGACCTGTCGCGCGGCTCGAAGATCTATTTCCCGGTCTACGTGCCCGGCGGCGGTCTCTCGATGGGCGATCTGCACTTCAGCCAGGGCGACGGCGAGATCACCTTCTGCGGCGCCATCGAGATGGCCGGCTGGCTGCATCTGAAGGTCGACGTCATCAAGGACGGCGTGTCCAAGTACGGCATCAAGAACCCGATCTTCAAGCCATCGCCGATCACGCCGAACTATCGCGACTACCTGATCTTCGAGGGCATCTCGGTCGACGAGGCCGGCAAGCAGCACTATCTCGACGTCCACATCGCCTATCGCCAGGCCTGTCTCAACGCCATCGAGTACCTGAAGAAGTTCGGCTACTCCGGCGCCCAGGCCTATTCGATCCTCGGCACCGCGCCGGTGCAGGGCCACATCTCCGGCGTGGTCGACGTGCCCAATGCCTGCGCCACGCTGTGGCTGCCGACCGAGATCTTCGACTTCGACGTGATGCCGTCGGCGGCGGGGCCGATCAAGCACATCAAGGGCGACATCCAGATGCCGATCTCGCCGGACAAGTAATTCTCCTCCCTGCGCGACGGGGTGCGGGACGGCAGCGTACCGGCCGCCCCGCATCCGCCGCGCGGGCCTTGGAGACGATGTTGCGCAGGAGACGAGACAATGCCGGTCTATGAATATCTCTGTGATGAATGCGGTCCATTCACGGACATGCGGCCGATGGCCGAATGTGACGAGCCGCAGCTCTGTCCGCAATGCCAGGACATGGCGCCGCGGGTGATCCTCACCGCGCCCGCCTTCGCCTGCATGCCGGCGGAGCGGCGCACGGCGCATGCCACCAACGAGCGCAGCCGCCACGCGCCGCAGACGCTCGCGGAATACAAGGCGAAGCACGGGCCGGGTTGCGGCTGCTGCTCGCCGAAGAAATCGCCGCGGCTGATGACCAAGACCAAGAGCGGCGCCAAGGGCTTTCCGACGGCGCGGCCCTGGATGATCAGCCACTGAACGCGCGAGGGGGACGGCGCGTCCGGCCCTCAGCGTGACGCCGGCACCCGTCGTGGTCCCGGCGCCACTGGCTGGCCGCCGAACTTCGCGCTCATCGCATTGGCGCCGTCGCTGATGTCGACCAGCGTCTTGCGGCTGTCGTCGATGACCTTGGCGGATTTGCGCTTGAAGCTGTCGACCAGCTCGCGCATCGACTTGATCTGGTCGAACAGCTGGCCGGGATTGCCGTCGGCGAAGCCGGGAATGGCGCCGTCGATCTTGGTCACCAGCGTATCGAAGCCCTTGAAGATGTCCTCCGCCTTGTCGATCGCCGCATCGATCGCCGCCGTCTTGTCCTGCAGCGCCGCGGTCTCGGTCTCGAAGCTCTGCAGCGCTTCCTTGATCGCCGGCGCATTGCTGACGACGTATTTGTCGATGTTGTGCACCGTCTCGACCATCGTCTCCTGGTCCTTGAGATCGGCCGTCAGGACCGGAACGCCGTCGTGATCGAGCGGCACCGGCGGGGCCGTCGGCGCGCCGCCGACCAGCGAGATCGCCGCGATCCCCGTCAGGCCCTGGAACTCGATGCCCGCCGTGGTGTCCTTGCGGATCGGCGCCGACTTGTCGAGCGTGATCATGGCGACGATCTTGCGCGGGCTCTCCAGGTTGATCGACACGATCTGTCCGGCCTGCACGCCGTCGAAATTCACCGGGCCGCCCTTGCGCAGGCCGGCCGCTGAGCCGCCGTCGAACACCACGCGCATCATGCCGCGCTGTTCGGCAATGCGGCGCTTCTGCTTGATCAGGACACCACCGATCCCGGCCGCCACGGCCGCGATGGTCACGGTTCCGACAATGAGATTGATCGTGCGCATTCGCTGTCCGCTGCTGCCTCCAGCCAATTTTAGCCGCTAACGCCTCCAGTTGGAAGGTCAGCGCGCAAGCCCCGGGCGGGACGGCGCGGCGAGCCCCGCCAGCAGCACCGCGAGGATGCCGGTCAGAAAGACGCCATCGAAGGTCCCGGCGCCGCCGATCGAGGCGACGGGGGCGCCGAGGCTGCCGATCTTGTCCAGGTTCATCAGGTCGGCGCCGACCAGCGTCCCCATCGAGCCGCCGATATACGCCAGCGGCGCGGCGTATTCGCGCGACAGCAGGAAGGCGAGGATCGCGGTGACGACAACGGGCGCGAACACCGGTACGGCGATGCCCACGCCTTGCACCGGTGTCGCCATGGCATGGATGATCACAGCGATCACCAGCACGGCGATCGTTGCGCGCAGCCACAGCTGGTAACGCAGCACGAGATAGGTCGACATGACCGTCGGGATCACGGCACCGCCGACATTCACCGCGAGCAGCGTGCCCGGCCATTGATGCACCAGCGGCACGACATATTGCATGCCGAAGAAGTCGATGATCTCGCCGGAGCGCGCCACCTGTCCCGGCAGCATCGTGATCGGGATGTTGAAATAGCTGCCGACCAGCGAGCCGAACAGCAGCAGCATCGCCGCGCCCGAGCTGACGCCGAGCTTCATATAGGCATAGCGCAGGATGCCGAGCTGGATCAGGATGATCACGACACCGAATGCCAGCACAAGGATGGCAAAGAAGGCCGGGGTGATCGGCAGATATTGAACCTGGGAATGCATGTCGGAAGCGCTGCGGATGTGAACCTTGCCGAGTCCGTAAGATCATCCCACGGGCGCGGCAGGGTGACAAATGGTGATCCGGCGCTTGGTTCCCAAGGGCGGTGCTGCTCGTCTCGTTCATCATTCGGGGATCATCGTGGCGTGCAGCACGTAGCGCTCGGGCCCCTGTGTCAGCGCGTCGAACGGCCAGCAGGTCGACAGCACCAGCTCGGCACGGTCGGTCACGGGGTCGATGTCCGAGGCATCGAAGCGGACGACGCGGGACGCATCGGCGCGGTAGCGGAAGCGCTTGCCGTCGCCCCTGATCACGTCGATCTCGTCGCCGATCCTGACGTCGCGCAGGAAGCGGAAATGCGTGTCGCGATGCGCAGAGTAGAGCGCGATGCCGGGCTCGCCCGGCTCGGCGCTCCCCTCGACATGCCCGGCGCCGAAGGCCAGCGCCTGGCCGCTGGAGCCGGCCAGCGCGATGGTCGAGACGCCCAGGCGCTTCACGTCGATGCGGGCCACCGGGACGGTGTCGGCCCAGGACCACGGCTTGACCGGCTGGCCCGACGCAATGGTCTGGCTGAAGGCGCGATCGAGCAGCACTTGGGCGACGATGGCCTTGGCGTGGATAAGCGCGCCATGACCGAACAGGATGAGTCCGACAAGTGCGACCGTGAGCGGGATGACAAATCGTGGCATTCTCTCTCCTCCCGTCATTGCGAGCGAAGCGAAGCAATCCAGGGTCACGCGTGCAGTCCTGGATTGCTTCGTCGCTTCGCTCCTCGCAATGACGATCCTCCTTAGTTGGCAGCCCGCCGCCGGAGGGCGGCGAGCCAGATCAGTTCGAGTAGCAGGATGGCCAGTCCGATGAGCATGCTGAGCTCGGCATCGGTGGCCGTCTTCGGCAGCGTGATCGTCGCGGGCGTCGTCGGTACAACCGGCCGCTTCAGCGCGGCGAGCTGGACGTCGCCGTCGCCCTCGGCGCGACGGTCCTTCTGCATCGCCGGCATCCGGCCGCGCTCGCCGAACAGCTTTTCGAAATCCCAGCCGGCCGGCAGGTTGATCGGCAGCTCGGCCAGCTTCAACGGCTCGCCGTCGGGGCGGCGCGGAGTCTTGTCGACGGCGACGAGGCTGGTCAGGCGGGTCACCAGCTGGTGCTCCAGCGCGAGCTTCAGGATCGCACCGTCGGCTTCCTCCGGCGTCATCTGCCGCATCGTCCTGGCGACCTCGGCATCGCCGATCTTGCGCCGTGCCCAGAGCTTGGAGAGCCCCTTGCCCTCGGCGGCGCCGGACAGCGGCAGCGTGATGCTCCAGGGCTGGTCGCCGATGCGGCCCTTGAGCTGCAGCGATCCGGCGAGGCGGTCGATCTTGGCGGCGAGCACCAGCGGCTCGTTGCGATAGACGTCGGGCAGCACCGCCGGCGTGAGATCGGCGGAGGCTTCCGAGAAGTTGGCGCTGAGCCCGGTCACGACCGGGTTCTCCAGCTTGGCGAAGAGATCGCGCATGCGCTCCTCGACCTGCTCGACCGAGCCGATATGGGTGAAGGCGCCGCGGCCGAGCTCGGCGGCGCGGCTCATCAGATAGGTGTTCGGCGCCGAGCCGATGCCGACCATGAAGATGCGCGAGCGGCCGCGCATCGCGGTGATGGTCTCGAACAGCTGCTGCTCGTTGCCGATGGCGCCGTCGGTCAGGAACACCACCTGCCGGACGCGGTCGGCGTCGCTGCCGTCGTCGGTCAGCGCCGCGCGCATCGCCGGCACCATCTCGGTGCCGCCGCGCGCGTCGAGGCCGCTGACGAAGCTGGTGGCGTCGCCGACATGCTCGGCATCGGCCGGCACCGAGGCGGGAAACAGCACCGTCATCGTGTCGTCGAAGCGGATCACGTTGAAGCGGTCATTCGGCTGCAGCCGTCCAAGCGCATAGAGCAGGCTGGCCTTGGCCTGGCGGATCGAGGTGCCGCCCATCGAGCCGGAATTGTCGATCACGAAGATGACGTCGCGCGGCTGCGGGCGCTGCGTGGCCGCGGCCACCGCCGGCGGCGTGACGAAGGCGAGCAGGTAGTCGGCATCGCCGACCTGCTCGTGGAACAGTCCGACCGACGGCATCTTCTCGGACGCCGGCTTCCAGCTCAGCTCGAAGTCGCGATCGGCCGGCACGACGCCCTCGGCCAGGGTGACGACACGCGTCTTGGCGTCGGGGCTCTCGATCGTCACCTGGTGATGGTGGCTCTTGACCTCGCCGAGCGCGAAGCCGGCCTGCAGCCGCACGGTGATCCTGGTGGGATTGACCGGATCGGTCTTGGCGGGGTCGAGCACCTCGGGCGAGATGCGGTCGCGGTCCGGCACCGGATCGTTGCTCGCCGCGCCCCAGCCATCGCTGTAGGGGCGGAGATCGACGCTCTGCACGATCGGCTTCGGATTGTAGCGCGGCGCCACCACCAGCGGCACCCGCAGCGAGAATTCGCCGGCGACCTGCGCCACCGGCTGCTGATATTCGATCTGCACCAGCACGGTTTCGCCGGGGCCGATATTGGCGAGCGAGTTGGTGAAGATGTTCGGCCGCTCCTGTTCGGTCAGCGCCGCGGTCTTGCCCTCGCGCCTGGCCTGGTCGTAGATCACCTTCGCCTCCTGGCGCGGCTTGATGTCGCCGATCACGACGCGGTCGCCGACGATCATCTTCAGCGTGTCGACCGCGCTGTCCGGCGGCAGCGGATAGACGTAGACGGCCTCCACCCATTGCGAGCTGGTATTCTTGAACAGCTGCGTCACGCGCGCCCGCGCGGTCGGGCCGGACACGACGATGTCGACGTCGATGCCGAGCCGTGGCGCCTCGGCGTAGCCGGCGTCAGACTTGAACAGCAGCGCGCCGGAGCGGGCGTCGGCCGGCTTGGTCAGCGGCGCCAGCGGCCCCTCGGCCGACCAGCCCGGCGTGATGCTGAGAAACAGCGCCGCGAAGCCGACCAGCAGCACGGCGCCGGCTTGCAGCAGCAGGAACAGCAACATGGTCACGATCCATGACCGGATCGGATGGGCGCTGCTGCGGATGTCGGTGTCGATCGTCTCGCTCATCAGGGGGCTCCGCAACGAACAGGA
The DNA here is from genome assembly GCF_000239795.1 of Bradyrhizobium sp. STM 3809. Classification (GTDB taxonomy): domain Bacteria; phylum Pseudomonadota; class Alphaproteobacteria; order Rhizobiales; family Xanthobacteraceae; genus Bradyrhizobium. The sequence continues at coordinate 7,159 of NZ_CAFJ01000008.1, forward strand.
TGGGGCAGGCTCAGACTGCCGGCGGCATGCACGCGTCGCGAGCGGAATGGTCGGTCTTGTTCGGCCAGTGCCCGCCGGGCTCTGTCCGGTGCTGCCGTGGGCTCGGCTGATCTGTCCGGGTTTGTGCTGATTTGTCCGTCTGCTAGAAGGAGGCTGCGTGATGCGGCAGGGACCAGGATGTCGAACCCGGACAACAACGAGCTTTCCGACGAGCAGAGCCGGCAGGTGGCGGAGACCATCCGCGAGGAGATCGCGCGGCGCCGGATGTCGCGGCAGGCGCTGGCGGAGCAGGCCAAGCTCAGTCTGTCGACGCTCGAGAAGGCGCTCGGCGGCCGTCGCCCGTTCACGCTCGCCACCATCGTGCGGCTCGAGCAGGCGCTCGGCATGTCCCTGCGCAAGGCGCCGAGCGCGCCGGCCGCCGCACCAGCGGCGAGCGGCGGCATCGCGCCGGACAGTCTCGGCTCCTATTCGCGCCGCGCGGTCGAATGGATCGAGGGCACCTACGTCACCTTGCGACCGTCGTTCGGCGACAAGGACGCGATCTACGCCTATCGCACCGACATCGTCTGGGACGATGCGGTCTCGTCGCTGGTGTTTCGCGAGGGGGCGCGGCTCGACGCGGCGTTCACGCAATTCGGCGAGGTCGCCGTGCCCAACCAGTCCGGCTTCGTCTACCTCGTCACCAACCGCCACGGTCAGCACCGCCTGATCACGGTGTCGCGCCCGACCATCACCGGCGAGATGTACGGCATCATCACGACCCTGCTGGCGGGCCGCGGCTCGCTGCTGACCCCGATCGCCGCCCCGATCGCGCTGCTGCCGCTGCGCAGCGTCGCGGAGCCAAGTTTCGGACGCCTCGGGGCGGATGATCCGAATTATCAGCTCTATCGCGGGCACCTGCGCAAGACGACCGATGAGCCGTTCGCGCTGTTCGTGCAGGGCGTGCCGTGAGGTGATCAGTTCTATCGACAACTAACGGACTGTAGGGTGGGCAAAGGCGCGCCGCACTGCTGGCGTGACAAGCTCCGCTGCATCGCGCGCCGTGCCCACCATTCGCTCCGAATGCGCCGAAAGACGGTGGGCACGCAACCGCCCTGCGGGCGGCCGCTTTGCCCACCCTACGGCCGTTCGAAGTGTTGGGCACATTTCTAACCGCCGTCATTGCGAGCGCAGCGAAGCAATCCAGAGTTCTCGCTCAGCCCTGGATTGCTTCTGCGCTCGCAATGACGGAGCTTGTAGTTGGTGAGCTGTTCCAACAAATACAGCGTCGTCCCGGCGAACGCCGGGACCCATACCCCCAGGGAGCAGTTTGAGGCCGGATGGTCATTGGCTTTTTCGCGCCACATGACCGCCGCGGAGTATGGGTCCCGGATCGGCGCCATGCCGCGCTTTGCGCGTCACGGCTTGTCGGGGACGACGGCGATGGGTGGGGCGGATTCACGGGGTCAAACAGCACGACGTTCAAACAGTCGAACGTCTCAACAGCAGATGGTATCAATCAATAGGCAGCGGAGTACGAACGTGCCGTCGCATTCCCGCGGCATCTCATGCCCGAGGTTTTCAATCAGTCCGTCCCTCTCAATTC
>NZ_CAFJ01000007.1 GCF_000239795.1 Bradyrhizobium sp. STM 3809
AGGTCTCCGCGCGCGCCATGACGAAGCTGATCACCACGCTGCAGGGCATCGTCGGCAGCTCTCACGTGCTGACCGCGGCGGAGGATCAGGCGCCGTATCTGCGCGACTGGCTCGGCAAGTATCAGGGCGCGGCGCTCGCCGTGGTGCGCCCCGGCTCGACGGCGGAGGTCGCAGCCGTCATGGCGGCCTGCACCGGTGCGCGCGTCGCGGTCGTGCCGCAGGGCGGTCACACCAGCCTGTCCGGCGGCGCGACGCCGGATGCAAGCGGACGTGCGATCGTGCTGTCGCTGTCACGCATGAACCGGATCCGCGCGGTCGATGCGATCGGGCAGACCATCGTCGTCGATGCCGGCGTCGTCCTGGCAAAGGTGCAGGACGCCGCGCGCGAGGCGGGTCTGCTGTTTCCGCTGAGCCTGGGCTCCGAAGGCAGCTGTACCGTCGGCGGCAATCTCGCGGCCAATGCGGGCGGCGTCGCGGTGCTCCGTTATGGCGTGATGCGCGAGCTGACGCTTGGTCTCGAGGTCGTGCTGCCGGACGGCCGCGTCTGGGACGGCCTGCGTGCCTTGCGCAAGGACAACACCGGCTACGCGCTGCGCGATCTGTTCATCGGCTCGGAAGGCACGCTCGGCATCATCACCGGCGCGGTGCTGAAGCTGTTTCCTCAGCCGACGGCGCGCGCCACGGCTTTCGTCGCGGTCGCCGATGCGGCTGCTGCGCTGAAGCTGCTGCAGTCGTCCCGCACGCGCTGCGGCGACCGTCTCACCGCGTTCGAGTTCCTGACGTCGGCGACGCTGGAGATGATTCTGCGTCAGATGCCGGATGCGCGACTGCCGTTTGCCGCGATCCCAGAGGCGGCCGTCCTGATCGAGTTGAGCGACATCGGCGAGGAAGCTGCGTTGAGCGAGCGCCTCGAAGCCGCGCTGGCCGACGCCATGGCGGAGGGGCTGGTCGCCGATGCCGCCATTGCGCAGGACGGCACCCAGGCCAAGGCGTTCTGGCGGGTGCGCGAGAGCGTGTCGGAGGCGCTGGTGCGCGAGGGCAAGGCGCTCAAGCATGACATCGCGGTGCCCGTCGCGGAGATCGCCGATTTCGTCGCGGTCATGGACGCCGCGGTCGGCGCCGCGCTGCCGGGCATCCGCCCGATGGTGTTCGGCCATCTCGGCGACGGCAATCTGCACTACAATCTGATGCGCCCGCTCGCGATGACGGAAGCGGATTTCCACGGTCATGGCCCGCGCATCACGCGCCTCGTTCACGACGAGATCACCCGCCGCCGCGGCTCGATCAGCGCCGAGCACGGCATCGGCCAGCTCCGCACCTCGGAGATGCCGCTGTGCAAGCCGCCGCTCGAGCTGGAGCTGATGCGCGCGCTCAAGCGCGCGCTCGATCCGCACGGGCTGATGAATCCGGGCAAGCTGCTGCCGGGCGCGTAGTTCGGTCGATGTCGTCAGGTCCGCGTCACGTGCCGGACCTGCGCGACCGTCGCCCGCGTGCCGTCCCGGAAGAGGCTGTCGAGCGCTGTCTCGACGGCGTTCGCGAAGCGCGGATCGTTGGGCAGCTCGCGCCCGAACACCGCTGTCACCGACAGCAGCGCCGGCGCGAGCCGGCTCGCGACCGGTCCGGCCTCGTCGGCGAGCGCGCGCAGCGTTGCGGCCAGCGGATCGCGCAGCTCGATCGGCTGGCCCTGCTCGTCGGTGCCGCTGACGTAGCGCATCCATCCGGCGACGGCGAGGGCGAGGCGGGGGATCGGCAGGCCGCGCGCGAGCCGGTCGCGGATGGTGCCGAGCAGGCGCTGCGGCAGCTTCTGGGTGCCGTCCATCGCGATCTGCGCGGTGCGGTGCTTGAGCGCGGGATTGCGGAAGCGCTGCAGCAGCGCGGCGCGATAGGCCGTGACGTCGAAGCCGCCGAGCGCGGGCAAGGTCGGCGTGACCTCCTCGCGCATCATGTCCTCGACGAGGCCTGCGAGATCCGGCTCGGCCATCGCCTCGGCCACGGTCTGACAGCCCATGAGATAGCCGAGATAGGCCAGCGTCGAATGCGCGCCGTTGAGCAGCCGCAGCTTCATCAGCTCGAACGGCGCGACGTCGCGCACGAACTGCGCGCCGCTGACGTCCCAGGCCGGCCGATCGCCGCCGAAATCGTCCTCGATCACCCATTGGCTGAACGGCTCGGTGACGACGGGCCATGCATCGACGAGGCCGAGCGCGGCGCTGACCTCGGCGCGGTCGGCATCGGTGGTGGCCGGCACGATGCGGTCGACCATGGTCGAGGGGAAGCGGACGGTGTCGGAAATCCACTTGGCGAGATCCCGGTCGACCAGTTCGGCGAAGGCGATGACGAGGCCGCGCAAGGTGTGGCCATTGGCCGGGAGGTTGTCGCAGGCCAGCACGGTGTAGGGCGGCAGGCCGCGCTGGCGCCGCAGCTGCAGGCCGCCGACGATGAAGCCGAGCGTACTGCGCGGATGGCCGAGATGGCCGGCGTCGTGACGGATGTCGGGATCATCGGCGCGCAGCGCGCCGGTGGCCGGATCATGGCTGTAGCCTTTCTCGGTGACGGTCGTCGAGACGATCCGCACGGCGGGATCGGCGAGACGCGCGAGCAGGCCCGCGGGATCGTCCGGCGCGACGGCGAGGCCGGTGAGCGCGCCGATGACGCGCCGCTGCCGGCCGGCGCCATCGCTCGCCGTCACGCTGTAGAGGCCGCCTTGAGGCAGCAGCGCGGCGCTGGTGTCGGGTGAGCGCAGCGACACCCCGAGAATGCCCCAGCGCGGATCGTCCTTCAGCAGTGCATCCGTGTAGACGGCCTGATGACCCCTGTGGAAGGCGCCGAGCCCGAGATGGACGATGCCGGTCGCGACCGCCGCGCGGTCGTAATCCGGCGCGAGGATGCCGGGGGAGAGGCGGTCGAGCGTGGCGGGGCCGAGGCGATGCATGCGGGGGCCTTGAAAGTGGAGGAGCCTTGAAAGTGGAGGATCCTTGGAAGTGGAGGAGCCTTGGAAGATGAGCCGCACGTTGCGGTATTCGGTCGGATGGGGCTTGAACATGTCGAACGCCGTGGCGTAGGCGTCAAGCCTGAAGCTTTCGGTGATCAGCGGCTGCGGCTGCAGGGAGGTTGGACGAGATGGAACAGACGTGGCGCTGGTTCGGACCCGATGATCCCATCTCCCTGCCGCAAGTGCGGCAGACCGGCGCCACCGGAATCGTGACGGCGCTGCACCACATTCCCTACGGCGTGGTGTGGAGCTCCGAGGAGATCATCAGGCGCATCGGCCTGATCGAAGGCGATTCATCGCTGCGGCTGCGCTGGAGCGTCGTCGAGAGCCTGCCGGTGTCGGAGGCGATCAAGCTCGGCGAGGATGACCTCACCACGCTGTTCGAGAACTACCGGCAGTCGCTGCGCAACCTCGCCGGCTGCGGCGTCACCACCGTCTGCTACAATTTCATGCCCGTGCTGGACTGGACCCGCACCGAGCTCGCGCATCGCCTGCCGGGCGGCGCCACGGCGCTGCGCTTCGACATGGATCGCCTCGCCGCCTTCGATTGCTACATCCTGCAGCGCCCCGGCGCCGAGGCCGAGTTCTCAGCCGACGTGCTCGATCGCGCCAAGGCCTGGGTCGCGCAGGCCTCGGAATCCGACAAGGACCGGCTGCTCGCGACCATCATGGCGGGCCTGCCCGGCGCCTATGACCGCTACGACGTGCCGGGGCTGCGCCGCATGCTGGAGAAATATCGCGGCATCGGCCATGCCGAGCTGCGCGCCAATTACGCGCGCTTCCTGCGCGAGGTGGTGCCCACGGCGGAGGAATGCGGCGTCAGCCTGTGCGTGCATCCGGACGATCCGCCGCGCGACCTGTTCGGCCTGCCGCGGGTGGTGTCGTCGGGCGACGACCTGCAGTTCATCATCGATGCCGCCCCGTCCAAGGCCAACGGCATCACCTTCTGCACCGGCGCGCTCGGCGCGGGCGGCCAGAACAACGTGCCACAGCTGGCCGAGCGCTTCGCCCCGCACATCCGTTTCGTGCATCTGCGCAACGTGACGAAGATGCTCGACGGCTCCTTCATGGAGGCGGAGCATCTGCGCGGCGATGTCGACATGGTTAACGTGGTGACAACGCTGCTCAGGGAGCAGGGCCGCCGCAAGGCGGAGGGCGATCCGGACTGGCGGATCCCGTTCCGGCCCGATCACGGCCATGAGCTCGCCGATGACATCGGCCGCGGCACCCATCCCGGCTACCCGCTGGTCGGCCGGCTCAAGGGCCTCGCCGAGATCCGCGGCGTCATGATGGCCGTGGCGGCCATCAACCGCTTGCCGGTCTGATCGCGGCGTGGTCTAGGATCGGCGGATAACACAGGGAGAAACCGGCCCATGCGTGCCGTCGTCATTCACGCGCCGAGGGATCTGCGCATCGACAGCTTTCCGGATCCTGCGCCCGAAGCAGGCCAGGTCCGGGTGAAGATCGAGGCGGGCGGCATCTGCGGCTCGGATCTGCATTATTACCATCATGGCGGCTTCGGCACCGTGCGCATCAAGCAGCCGATGGCGCTGGGGCACGAGATTGCCGGCGTCGTCGCGGCGGTCGGCGCCGGCGTGACCGGCCTGTCCGAAGGCACCCGCGTCGCCGTCAATCCGAGCCTGCCGTGCGGCCAGTGCGCCTATTGCCGCGAAGGGCTGCGCAACCAGTGCCTCGACATGCGCTTCATGGGCAGCGCGATGCGCGATCCGCACGTGCAGGGCGGTTTCCGCGAATATGTCACCGTCGATGCCGCGCAGGCGGTGCCGATCGCGCCGTCGCTGTCCCTGGGCGAAGCGGCGATGGCCGAGCCGCTGTCGGTGTGCCTGCACGCCGCGCATCAGGCCGGCTCGCTGCTCGGCAAGCGCGTGCTCGTCACCGGCTGCGGCCCGATCGGCGCGCTGTCGATCCTGGTCGCGCGCTACGGTGGCGCGGCCGAGATCGTCGCGACCGACGTCGCCGAGGCGCCGCTCGCGGTGGCGCGCAAGCTCGGCGCCAGCCATGCCTTCAACGTCGGCGCCGAGCCGTCCTCGCTCGATCCCTGGCGTGCGGGCAAGGGTACTTTCGACGTGCTGTTCGAAGCCTCCGGCAACCAGGCCGCGCTGCGTGCGGCGCTCGACGTCATGAGGCCGGGCGGCGTCATCGTCCAGCTCGGGCTCGGCGGCGAGATGACCTTGCCGGTCAACACGCTGGTCACGAAGGAGCTGCAATTGCGCGGCACCTTCCGGTTCGACCGTGAGTTCGCGCTGGCGCTGCGGCTGATGGGCGAGGGACTGCTGGACGTCAAGCCGCTGATCTCGGCGACGTTGCCATTCGAGGAGGCAATTGCCGCCTTCGAACTCGCCAGCGACCGCGGCCGGTCGATGAAGGTTCATTTGACGTTTTGACGAACGGATTGGCGCCGATGAGAGTTGCCTGCATCGGAGAATGCATGGTGGAGTTCGCGCAGGAAGACGGCAGCCTGTTCCGGCGCGGCTTCGGCGGCGACACGCTCAACACGGCGCTCTATCTCTCCCGGCTCGGCGTGCCGACCTCCTACGTGACGGCGCTCGGCGATGATCCGCTGAGCGCGATGATGCTGGCGGCGTGGCGGGCCGAGGGCATCGACACCTCCGAGGTGCTGCAGGTCGAGGGCCGCGTGCCCGGCCTCTACATGATCGAGCGCGACCCCCGGGGCGAGCGCAGCTTCCTGTATTGGCGCGATCGCGCGCCGGCGCGCGAGCTGTTCGACCGCGCCGACCGCGACATGCTCGACCGGCTGTCGCGCTTCGACTGGATCTATCTCTCCGGCATCAGCCTGTCGCTGTATGGCGAGACCGGCAAGGCCAAGCTGCGCGAACTGCTCACCGTCGCTCGCAAGCGCGGCGCGCGCGTGGTGTTCGACGGCAACTACCGGCCGCGCGGCTGGGCCAGCCGCGAGGTGGCGCAGCGCGCGTTCCGCGCCATCCTGCCGCTGGTCGACATCGCGCTGCCGACGCTCGAGGACGAGCAGATGCTGTTCGGTGACGCCGATGCCTCGGTCTGTCTGCGCCGCTTCAGGGACGCGGGTGTCGGCGAGGTCGTCATCAAGCGCGGCCCGCGTGGCTGCCTGATCCATGCCGAGGGCGTGCTGGTCGACATCGCGCCGCCCGCGGTGCTGCAGCCGATCGACACCACGGCGGCAGGGGATTCCTTCAACGCCGGCTATCTGGCCGCACGGATCAAGGGCGCGCCGCCACGCAAGGCGGCGCTGGCGGGGCATCGGCTGGCCGGCGCCGTGATCATGGCGCCGGGCGCCGTGATCCCGGCGACCGCGATGCCCAGGGATATTCTGGCACTGAACGAGGCATGATGAGCACACAGGACAAGCGCGCGAAGCTCGATGCCGTCTTCGCGCTGGCGCCGGTGATTCCGGTGATCACGATCGAGGACGCTGTTCAAGCCGTGCCGCTCGCGCGCGCGCTCGTCGCCGGCGGACTTCGCGTCATCGAGATCACCTTGCGCACGCAAGCCGGCTTCGATGCCGCGCGCGCCATCATCAGCGAGGTGCCGGAGGCCAAGGTCGGTATCGGCACCGTCCTGACGCCCGCGGACTATCAGCGTGCTGCAAAGCTCGGTGCCGCGTTCGCGATCAGTCCGGGGATGTCGATCGATCTGCTCGACGCCGCCAATTCGGGCGAACTGCCGTTCGCGCCGGGCATCCAGACCCCGTCGGACCTGATCGCCTGCGTCACGCGCGGCTATGAGTTGGTGAAGTTCTTCCCCGCCGTCCCGGCCGGCGGTCTCGCCGCGCTCGACGCATTGACCGGCCCGTTTCCGAACGTGCGCTTCTGTCCGACCGGCGGCATCAATGCGGGCAACGCCGCGCAATGGCTCGCGCACAAGAAGGTCGTCGCAATCGGCGGCTCCTGGATCGCGCCCGCCGCCGACATCAAGGCCGGCGCCTGGGCCGCCATCGCGCAGCGCGCCCGCGAGGCGACCGGCCTGCGCTGAGCCGCATACAACCTCAAATTTTAATTGTGCTTGCCGCTGATTTGCGGCAGTGCTCCGATGCGTCCGGGGTCAACTTTGCACAGGCTTTCTCAAAAAGTATTACAGTCAAATAATATGACTAGTCAGCCCGGAGGTTCCGTGGAATAACGGACCCGTCAGCCGTCGAGGGCTGACGAGAACGGTGCGAAGACACCGCTGGCAAGCTGTGCCGCACCGACAACAAATACTTTTGTGGGAGAGAACGCCTGATGACCCTGAAAGCCCTTTTTGCGGCCTCGGCAACGGCCGCCTTGCTGCTTGCGACCTCCGCCAGCGCCGCTGAGCTGACCGTCGGCTTTTCGCAGATCGGATCGGAATCCGGCTGGCGCGCCGCCGAGACCTCGGTGTCGAAGTCGGAAGCCGCCAAGCGCAAGATCAACCTGAAGATCGCCGACGCCCAGCAGAAGCAGGAAAACCAGATCAAGGCGATCCGCTCCTTCATCGCGCAGGGCGTGGACGCCATCTTCCTCGCGCCGGTCGTGGCCTCGGGCTGGGACGCCGTGCTGAAGGAAGCCAAGGAAGCCAAGATCCCGGTCGTGCTGCTCGACCGCGACATCGATCCCTCCGGCAAGGACCTCTATCTGACCGCCGTCACCTCGGACAGCGTGCACGAGGGCGAGGTCGCCGGCGAGTGGCTCGCCAAGACCGTCGCCGGCAAGGCCTGCAACGTGGTCGAGCTGCAGGGCACCGTCGGCGCCAGCGTCGCCACCAACCGCAAGAAGGGCTTTGACGCCGTCGTCGCGAAGAACGCCAACCTGAAGGTGGTGCGCAGCCAGACCGGCGACTTCACCCGTGCCAAGGGCAAGGAAGTGATGGAGAGCTTCATCAAGGCGGAGAACGGCGGCAAGTCGATCTGCGCGGTCTACGCCCACAACGACGACATGATGGTCGGTGCGATCCAGGCGATGAAGGAAGCCGGCCTGAAGCCGGGCAAGGACATCCTGACCGTCTCGATCGACGCGGTGCCCGACATCTTCAAGGCGATCGCCGCCGGCGAGGCCAACGCGACCGTCGAGCTGACGCCCAACATGGCCGGCCCGGCGTTCGATGCGATCGTCGCCTACAAGGAAAAGGGCACTGTCCCGCCGAAGTGGATCCAGACCGAGTCGAAGCTCTACACGTCGGCCGACGAGCCGATGAAGGTCTACGACAGCAAGAAGGGCCTGGGTTACTGAGGCCAGCGCAATGTTCTTGCCGTCGTCCTGGCCAGGTGCGCAATTGCGCACCTGGAGCCAGGACCCATAACCACCGGCTCTAATGAGGCGCACGGTATTGGCCAAGTGCCTCAATCAACCCATCCGCGGTATGGGTCCCGGCTTTCGCCGGGACGACGAGGAAATCGCTGGCGTCCGCACGTCTTGCGGACGTCAGCTCTCCCAGAACGCCGCCGAGTAGCTCGTGTCCTTCATGTCTGATCCTTCAGCTCCGCCTGCGACGCGCCCAGCCCTGCTGGAGATCCGCGGCCTAAAAAAGAGTTTTGGCGCGTTGAAAGCGCTCGATGGCGTCGATTTCACCCTCGGCGAAGGCGAGATCCATGCACTGCTCGGCGAGAACGGTGCCGGCAAATCGACCCTGATCAAGGTGGTCACCGGCGTGTTCGCGCGCGATGCCGGCACGATCCGGCTCGCCGGCCGCGAGATTGCGCCGCGCTCGGCCAAGGACGCCGTCGATGCCGGGATCGCGACCGTCTACCAGGAAGTGAACCTGCTGCCGAATTTGTCGGTGGCGCAGAATCTCTATCTCGGCCGCCAGCCGACCCGCTTCGGCGTCGTGCGCGAAGGCGAGATGAAGCGGCGGGCGCGTGCGCTGCTGCTGGATTATGGCCTCGACATCGATGTCGGCGCACCGCTGTCGAGCTACTCGGTGGCCGTGCAGCATATCACCGCGATCGCGCGCGCGGTCGATCTCTCTGCGCGGGTCCTCATTCTTGACGAGCCGACCGCGAGCCTCGATCGCCACGAGGTCGAGATCCTCTTCAACGTGATGCGCAAGCTGGCGGATCGCGGCATCGGCATCGTCTTCGTCAGCCATTTCCTCGACCAGGTCTACGAGATCTGCGATCGCGTCACGGTGCTGCGCAACGGCCGGCTGATCGGCTCGCGCGAGATCGCCGAGCTGCCGCGGCTCGATCTGATCCGGATGATGCTGGGCCGTGAACTGGCCGAGACCACCCATGAGCGCGCGGCGAGCCAGCCCGATACGGCGCGCGAGGTCTGCGTCAGCTTCAAGAACTACGGCAAGCAGGGCTATATCGCACCGTTCGACCTCGAGCTCCGCCGCGGCGAAGTGGTCGGGCTCGCCGGCCTGCTCGGCTCCGGCCGCACCGAGACGGCGCGGCTGGTGTTCGGTGCCGAGCGCGCCGACAGCGGCGAAGCCACGATCGACGGCAAGGCGATCAAGCTGAGCTCGCCGCGCGATGGCGCCAGCCTCGGCTTCGGCTACTGCCCGGAGGAGCGCAAGACCGAAGGCATCGTCGCCGATCTCACGGTGCGTGAGAACATCGTGCTGGCGCTGCAGGCGCGACGCGGGCTGCACCGGCCGCTGTCGCGGCGCGAGCAGGACGAGATCGCGATGCGCTACATCCGCATGCTCGACATCCGCCCGCCGGATCCGGAGCGACCGATCGGGCTGCTGTCGGGCGGCAACCAGCAGAAGGCACTGCTTGCGCGCTGGCTCGCGACTTCGCCGAAGCTGCTGGTGCTCGACGAGCCCACGCGCGGCATCGACGTCGGCGCGCATGCCGAGATCATCCGTCTGGTCCGCGAGCTGTGCGAGCAGGGCCTGGCCCTGCTGGTGATCTCCTCCGAGCTCGATGAGATCGTGACCTACTCGAACCGCGTCGTCGTGCTGCGCGACCGCGCGCATGTCGAGGAGCTGAAGGGCGAGGCGGTCGAGGTCTCCAGTATCCTCGCGGCGATCGCCGCCGATACCGCGCCGGCACAAGAGGCCGCATCATGACGCTCCGCATTCCCCGCCGCGGCATGGCGCAAGCGCTGGCCCTGATCGTCATCCTGATGATCGATCGCCTGGTATCGCCGCAGTTCTTCAACCTGCATCTGCAGGATGGGCGGCTGTTCGGCAGCGTCATCGACGTGCTCAACCGCGGCACGCCGGTGGCGTTGCTGTCGCTCGGCATGGTGCTGGTGATCGCCACCGGCGGCATCGATCTCTCGGTCGGCGCGGTCATGGCGATCGCGGGCGCCACTGCGGCGAGCCTTGCCGATACTCATTCCTTGCCGGTGGTGATTGCGTCCGCGCTTGCCGTCGGCCTTGCCTGTGGATTGTGGAACGGCATCCTCGTCGCCGTGCTGCGCATTCAGCCTATCGTTGCGACACTCATCCTGATGGTCGCGGGCCGCGGAATCGCGCAGCTGATCACCGAAGGCCGCATCGTCACCTTCACCTCGCCGGACCTGGTGTGGATGGGCAACGGCGCCGTGCTCGGCCTGCCGACCCCGGTGGTGATCGCCCTGGGCATGCTGCTGCTGACGGCCGCGGTCGTGCGCGGCACCGCGCTCGGTCTCCTGATCGAGGCGACCGGCGGCAACGCCCGTGCCAGCGAGCTCTCCGGCGTCGGCACCCGCGCCATGATCCTGTCGGTCTATGTCTGGTGCGGCCTGTGCGCGTCGCTTGCCGGCGTCATTGCCGCCGCCGACATCATGGGTGCGGACGCTAACAATGCCGGCCTCTGGCTCGAGCTCGACGCCATCCTCGCGGTCGTGATCGGCGGCACCTCGCTGTTCGGCGGCCGCTTCAGTCTCGTTCTGGCGGTGGCCGGCGCGCTGATCATCCAGGCCATGAACACCGGCATTCTCCTGTCGGGCTATCCGCCGGAGCTCAATCTGCTGGTCAAGGCCGTCGTCGTGCTGGCCGTGCTGCTGGCGCAGTCGCCGCGGCTCGGCGATCTCTCGCGCTTCACCGCGCGCTGGCGGAGGACGAAGTGATGAAGGCCTCGACCTCGGTTGCGATCACCGCCGTCGTGCTGGTCGCGGGCTTCGCGCTGTGCGCGCTGCAATTCCCGAACATCGCCTCGACCCGCGTCGTCGCCAATCTGCTCACCGACAACGCCTTCCTCGGCATCGTCGCAGCAGGCATGACCTTCGTCATCATCTCCGGCGGCATCGACCTCTCGGTCGGCTCGGTGATCGGCTTCACCACGGTGTTCACGGCGCTGGCGGTCGAGCGCTGGGGCATTCCGCCGTTCGCCGCCTTCGCATTGGTGCTCGTGCTCTGCGCGCTGTTCGGCGCAGCGATGGGGGCTGTCATCCACGTCTTCGAGCTGCCGCCCTTCATCGTGACGCTGGCCGGCATGTTCCTGGCGCGCGGCGTCAGTTTCCTGCTCTCGACCGAGTCGATCCCGATCACCGCGCCGATCTACAGCGCCGTTTCGGATTTTGCGATCAAATTGCCCGGCGGCGGGCGCCTCACGGCGATCGCGATCGCCATGCTGGTGATCCTGGTGCTCTGCGCGCTGCTGCTGCACCTGACGCGGTTCGGCGCCAACGTCTATGCGCTCGGTGGCAGCCGGGCGGCGACCGCGCTGATGGGCATCCCGGTCGGGCCGATGACGATCCGCATCTATATGCTGTCCAGCGTGCTCGCGGGCCTCGCCGGCATCGTCTTCTCCTTCTATACCGCGGCCGGCTATTCGCTGTCGGCGGTCGGCGTCGAGCTCGATACCATCGCGGCGGTCGTGATCGGCGGAACCTTGTTGACGGGCGGGCAGGGCTCCGTCATCGGCACCTTCCTTGGCGTCCTGATCCAGGGCATGATCCAGACCTACATCAACTTCGACGGCACGCTGTCGAGCTGGTGGACCAAGATCGCCACGGGGGTTCTGTTGTTCGTCTTCATTGCGCTGCAGCAAGGTCTGATGGCGCTCGCGCGCCGCTCGTCGCTCAAACCCGCAGGGACCAGGCCTGTGGCGGCCAAGCCTGCGGGGGCGCCGACATGACGTCGCCGCATCTCGTCTCGATTCCGACCCGGCGCGCGCACTCCAACCATGCCGAGGTCGCCCGCAGCATCGGCATCGACATCATCTCGGGCCGCCTCGGCGAAGGGGCGCGGCTGCCGGGCGATGCGGAGCTGACGGCGACGTTCGGCGTCTCCCGGCCGGTGCTGCGCGAGAGCGTCAAGACGCTAGTCGCGAAGGGCCTGCTTTCAACCAAGGCGCGCGTCGGCACGGTCGTGCGCGAGCGTTCGGCGTGGAACATGTTCGATCCGGACGTGCTGGCGTGGCATCTCGACGCGGGCATCGACAAACGCTTCCTCGCCGACCTCGCCGAAATTCGCCTCGCGATCGAGCCGCGCGCCGCCGCGCTCGCGGCCGAACGCCGCAGTGCGGACGACGTCGCCGCGATGCGCAAGGCGATGGCGCTGATGGAGCGCGAGCCGTCGACCTCGGTGGCCTTCGCCGAAGCCGATCTGGCCCTGCACATCGCGGTCGCCAACGCTTCCGGCAATCCCTTCATGCGCTCGATCGGCGCTGTCATCGAAGCGGCGCTGCGCGCCTCCTTCGTCCTCAGCGCACCGGTCGAGACCGCCGATCGCGACACCGTGCTGGTCTGGCACCAGCGCATCATCGATGCGATCGCCGACGGTAATCCCGAGGGCGCCTCGGAGGCCATGATCGAAGTCATCTACAACGGCCGGCGGCGTCATGCGCAGTCGGCTGCACGAACGGACCAGGAATGAGCAACGACACATCAGACAGAAAGCTGCGCAGCCAGGCGTGGTTCGGCCGCCAGGACAAGATGGGCTTCTACTATCGCTCATTCCTGAAGAACAGCGGCACGCCGCAGGACCGCTTCGAGGGCCGTCCGGTGATCGGCATCTGCAACACCTGGTCGGAGCTGACGCCGTGCAACGCGCATTTCCGCGTCATCGCCGAGCACGTCCGCCAGGGCGTGCTCGACGCAGGCGGCTATCCGTTGGAATTCCCGGTCTCCTCGCTCGGCGAGGTGACGATGCGCCCGACAGCGATGCTGTTCCGCAACCTCGCCTCGATGGATGTCGAGGAGGCGATCCGCGCGCATCCGCTCGACGGCGTCGTGCTGCTGATGGGCTGCGACAAGACCACGCCGGCGCTCTTGATGGGCGCGGCCTCGGCTGATCTCCCGGCGATCGGCGTCTCCGGCGGTCCGCAGCTGCGCGGCGTCTATCGCGGCCAGATCATCGGCTCCGGCACCAACATCATCTCGATGAGTGAGCAGCTGCGCGCTGGCGAGATCACCTTGAAGGAGTTTCATGAGGCCGAGGCCGGCATGAACCGCTCGGCCGGCAGCTGCATGACCATGGGCACGGCTTCGACGATGGCCTCGATGGTCGAGGCGCTCGGCATCGGCCTTCCTGAGAATGCCGCGATCCCCGCCGCCGACGCGCGCCGCAATCTGCTCGCGCGCATGGCCGGCCGCCGCATCGTCGAGATGGTCCACGAGGATCTCAAGCCGTCCGACATTCTCACCCGTCAGGCGTTCGAGAACGCGATCCGCACGCTGGCGGCGATCGGCGGATCGACCAATGCGGTGGTGCATCTGCTCGCCATCGCTGGCCGTGTCGGCGTCGAGCTGACGCTCGATGATTTCGACCGCCTGTGCCGCGACGTGCATTGCCTGGTCGACCTGATGCCGTCGGGCCGCTTCCTGATGGAGGACTTCTACTACGCCGGCGGCCTCCCGGCCGTGCTGCGCGCGCTCGGCGAGCGCGGCCTGCTGCACAAGGACGCGCGCACCGTCAACGGCAGGACCTTGTGGGACAACGTCGCGGAGGCGCCGAACTACAACGCCGAGGTGATCACGCCGTTCGAGACGCCGTTCAAGACGGAAGCCGGCATCGCCATCCTCACCGGCAACCTCGCGCCGAACGGCGCGGTCATCAAGCCGTCGGCGGCCTCGCCGGAGCTGATGAACCACACAGGACGCGCGGTCGTGTTCGAGAGCGTCGAGGAGATGCACGATGCGGTCGATGACGACAGTCTCGACATCGACGCCTCCTGCATCATGGTGCTGAAGAATTGCGGCCCGAAGGGCTATCCGGGCATGGCCGAGGTCGGCAACATGCCGCTGCCCGCGAAGGTGTTGCGCCAGGGCGTGCGCGACATGATCCGTATTTCCGATGCGCGCATGTCCGGCACGGCCTACGGCACCGTGGTGCTGCATGTCGCTCCCGAGGCCACCGTCGGCGGGCCGCTGGCGCTGGTGAAGAACGGCGACATGATCACGCTCGACGTTCCCGGCCGCAAGCTGCATCTGCATGTCAGCGACGAGGAGCTGGCGGCGCGCCGCGCCGCGTGGGCGCCGCCGAAGCCGCATGCCGACCGCGGCTATCAGAAGCTCTATATCGACCACGTGCTGCAGGCCGATCGCGGCGTGGATTTCGACTTCCTGGTCGGCCGCACCGGCTCGCCGGTGCCGCGCGACAATCACTAAGAGGTGCCCATGACCGCTTCATCCAGAAAGCACTACAAGGGCGTCTTCCCGGTCGCGCCGACCATCTTCGACGCCGACGGGCGCCTCGACCTCGAAGGCCAGAAGCGCGCGATCGACTTCATGATCGATGCCGGCTCGCACGGCATCTGCATCCTCGCCAATTTCTCCGAGCAGTTCGTGCTGACCGACGACGAGCGCGATCTGGTCATGACGACGGTGCTGGAGCATGTCGCGGGCCGCGTGCCGGTGATCGTCACGACCACGCATTTCTCGACCTTCGTCTGCGCCGAGCGCTCGCGCCGCGCGCAGGACAAGGGCGCCGCGATGGTCATGGTGATGCCGCCCTATCACGGCGCGACCTTCCGCGTGCCCGAGAGCTCGATCTACGACTTCTATCGCGGCGTGTCGGATGCGATCTCGATTCCGATCATGGTGCAGGACGCCCCCGTGGCGGGCACGCCGCTGTCGGTGCCGCTGCTGGCCCGCATGGCCAAGGAGATCGAGAATCTCGCCTACTTCAAGATCGAGGTGCCGCGCGCCGCCGACAAGCTGCGCGCGCTGATCGAGGCGGGTGGAGCTTCCATCGAGGGTCCGTGGGACGGCGAGGAGGCGATCACCCTGATGGCCGATCTCGACGCCGGCGCCACCGGCGCGATGACCGGCGGCGGCTATCCCGACGGTATCAGAAAGATCATCGATCCCTATTTCGCAGGTGATCGCGACGCTGCGGCTGCCGCCTATGAGCGCTGGCTGCCGCTGATCAACTACGAGAACCGGCAGTGCGGGCTTGCGACCTGCAAGATCCTGATGAAGGAGGGCGGCGTGATCAAGCACGACACCCTTCGCAGCCCGCAGCCGCCGATCCACCCGGCCACCCAAAAGGGCCTGATCGAGATCGCGCGCCGGCTCGATCCGCTCGTGCTGCGCTGGGGACGCTGAGCCATGAGCGAGCTTCGTGTCGCCATCGTCGGCTTCGGCAAGATCGCCAGGGACCAGCACGTGCCGGCGATCGCCGCCACCGAGGGCGTGACCCTGACGGCGGTGGCGAGCCGCAACGCCTCGCTGCCGGGCCTGCCGCATTTCGGCTCGATCGAGGAGCTGCTGCGCGACGGGCCGGAGATCGACGCCGTCTCGCTGTGCACGCCGCCGCAGGTGCGCCGCGCCCAGGCGCTGGTCGCGCTCGAGGCCGGCAAGCATGTCATGCTCGAGAAGCCGCCAGGCGCTGCCGTCAGCGAGCTCGATCCGCTGGTCGCCCTCGCTGCCAAGAAGCAGCGTACGCTGTTCGCGACCTGGCATTCACGCTACGCGCCGGCTGTCGAACCTGCGCGGGAGTGGCTGGCGTCGCGCGAAATCCGCAGCGTGCGGATCGACTGGAAGGAGGACGTTCGCGTCTGGCATCCGGGACAGGCCTGGATCTGGCAGCCGGGCGGGCTCGGCGTGTTCGATCCGGGCATCAACGCGCTGTCGATCCTGACCCGCATCCTGCCCGAGCCGGTGTTCGTGACCGAGGCCGAGCTGTCGTTCCCGTCCAACTGCCAGGCGCCGATCGCAGCCAATCTGTCGATGTCCACGGCGAGCGATCTGCCGATCGCGGCCGAGTTCGACTTCCGCCAGACCGGACCGCAGAGCTGGGACATCCGCATCGAGACCGACGCCGGCCAGCTCAAGCTGTCCCTGGGCGGCGCGCGCATGGCTGCCGACGATCAGGTGATGGTCGACGAGAAGGAGCGCGAGTATCCCGGT
This sequence comes from Bradyrhizobium sp. STM 3809, assembly GCF_000239795.1. Classification (GTDB taxonomy): domain Bacteria; phylum Pseudomonadota; class Alphaproteobacteria; order Rhizobiales; family Xanthobacteraceae; genus Bradyrhizobium. Next base: position 16,192 of record NZ_CAFJ01000007.1, read on the forward strand.
CTCTATCGGCGCTTCGTCGAGCTGACGAAAACGGGTGCTAGTGACGTCGACCTGGCGCCGCTGCGGCTGGTAGCCGACGCCTTCCTGCTCGGCCGCCGCACCATCGTCGAGCCGTTCGAGGACTGAAGCCATGGCGGAGGCTCATATCACCAGGGACGTGTTTGGCAGCCTGCCGGACGGCCGCGAGGTCGAGCGTGTCACCCTGCGCGGCGCCAACGGTTTCGAAGCGCGGATCATCACCTTCGGCGCGGCGCTGCAGGCGCTGCTGGTGCCGGATGCGAACGGTGTCGTCGACGATGTCGTGCTCGGCCATGACGACCTCTTGAGCTACGTCAAGCTGCGGAAGTTTTTCGGCGCGACCGTCGGACGCTACGCCAACCGGATCGCCAAGGCGCGCTTTTCGCTCGACGGTCAGGAGATCCGCCTCGACGCCAACAATGGCCCCAACGCCCTGCACGGCGGTCCCGACGGCTTCGACCGCAAGCTCTGGCAGATCGTCGCGACGGACGAGGGCGCCCAGCCCTCGGTCACGATGCTCTATGTCAGCCCCGACGGCGAGGCCAACTATCCGGGGCGTCTCGATGTCCGTGTCACCTATCAGCTGACCGGACCGACGGAGCTGGCCATCAGCTTCAGCGCCCGGACGACGCGGACGACGGTTGTCAACCTGACCAACCACAGCTTCTTCAATCTCGACGGTCTGTCCGCCGGCACCGACATTCTCGATCACCGCCTGACCCTCGCGGCGGACCACTACCTCGCGATCGACGAGACCGCGATCCCGCTGGAGGGACCGCCGCAATCCGTCGACGGCACGCCGTTCGACTTCCGCGAGGCGCACCCGATCGGCGCGCGCATCCGCGCCGACGACGCCCAGATCAAGTGCGGCCGCGGCTATGACCATAATTTCTGCCTGCGTTCCGGCGAAGGCGTCCGCCTGGCGGCGCGGGTCTGGTCGCCACGTTCCGGGCGGGTCATGCACCTGCTCACGGATCAGCCCGGCTTGCAGGTCTATTCCGGCAACTACATCGATGCGACCGTGAGCGGCAAGGGACGCGTGTATCGTCAGTCCGACGCGCTCTGCCTCGAGCCCCAGGTCTGGCCGGACAGCCCCAACCGTCCGGATTTCCCGAGCGCGCGCCTGGAGCCCGACGACGTCTATAAGCACGAGACCGTGTATCGCTTCTCGACGGCCGGAGCCTCCACATGATGGAGCAGGTGCTGGCCACCGTGCTCTGCGCCGAGCGTTGTCATCTGGGCGAGGGGCCGACCTATGATCCTCGCACCGATACGGCTTGGTGGTTCGATATCCGCGAGGGCCTGCTGTTCGAGGCCGTGATCGGCACCGGCGAGGTGCGCCGTCACGCCCTTGGCAGGATGGCGAGCGCGCTTGGCCGCATCGATGCCCACAGTCAGCTCATCGTGGCCGAGGACGGGCTTTACATCCGCACCGTCGCCGACGGGACGCTGTCGCTGTACTTGCCGCTCGAAGCCGACAATCCGGCGACGCGGTCGAACGACTCGCGCGTGCATCCCTCCGGGACGTTCTGGATCGGCACCATGGGCCGCAAGGCCGAACGCGGGCTCGGCGCGATCTATGCGCTGCATCGGGGCGAGATCGTCCGGCTGTTCCCAAACATCACCATTCCCAACGCGATCTGCTTTTCTCCGGACGGGGCGACCGGCTATTTCGCGGATACCGACGACAACGTGCTCTATCGCGTGGGGCTCGATCCGCAGACCGGGCTGCCACGTGGCGCGCCGGAGGTGCTGTTGCGCCATAGCGGTGTCGGCGGCCTCGACGGCGCCGTCGTCGATGCCGAGGGGCGGATCTGGAACGCGCGCTGGGGCAGCGGTTGTGTCGACGTCTACAGCCCGCAGGGCGAGCATCTGCGCTGCATTTCGGTTCCGGCCAGCCAAGCGAGCTGCCCGGCCTTCGTCGGCGAGGGCCTGTCACGTCTCCTGGTCACGTCGGCCTGGCAGGACATGGACGCGGCGGCCAGGGCCGCCGACCCTGGCCACGGCCAGACCTTCCTTCTGGACGTCGGCGCCCGCGGTCGCGCGGAGCCCGACGTCCTGCTGTCGATCTGAGAGGAGGAACAATCAAGTCGAGCGTCGTTCAGCCTAACAGCTATCTGGTATCAAGATACGCAATCGCGTATTCCTATTTCAAATCTGAAAATCCAAGAGGGAGTGAAGCATGCTGAATTTCAAGACCATCATGGCCGCCGCCTTGGCCGGCCTCGGCGCGATCGCGCTGTCCAGCGCCGCCATGGCCCAGAGCAAGGGGACCGTCGGCATCGCGATGCCGACCAAGTCGTCGGCGCGCTGGATCGACGACGGCAACAACATCGTCAAGGTGCTGAAGGATCGCGGCTACGCCACCGACCTGCAATATGCCGAGGACGACATCCCGAACCAGCTCTCGCAGATCGAGAACATGGTGACCAAGGGCGCCAAGGTGCTGGTCATCGCCGCGATCGACGGCACCACGCTGTCGGACGTGCTGAAGCAGGCCAAGGCCAAGGGCATCACCGTGATCGCCTATGACCGCCTGATCCGCGACACGCCGAACCTCGACTACTACGCGACGTTCGACAACTTCCAGGTCGGCGTGCTGCAGGCGCAGTCGATCGTCGACAAGCTCGGGCTCAAGGACGGCAAGGGTCCGTTCAACATCGAGCTGTTCGGCGGCTCGCCGGACGACAACAACGCGTACTTCTTCTACAACGGCGCGATGTCGGTGCTGCAGCCCTATCTCGACTCCGGCAAGCTCGTGATCGGCTCCGGCCAGAAGGGCATGGACAAGGTCGCGACCCTGCGCTGGGACGGCGCCACCGCCCAGGCCCGCATGGACAACCTGCTCAGCGCCTTCTACGGCAAGAAGCGCGTCGATGCGGTGCTGTCGCCGTATGACGGCCTGTCGATCGGCATCATCTCCTCGCTGAAGGGCGTGGGCTACGGCAGCGCCGACCAGCCGATGCCGGTGATCTCGGGCCAGGACGCCGAGGTGCCCTCGATCAAGGCGATGCTGCGCGGCGACCAGTACTCGACCATCTTCAAGGACACCCGCGATCTCGCCAAGGTGACCGCCGACATGGTCGATGCCGCGCTGGCCGGCAAGGAAGTCCCGGTCAACGACACCAAGACCTACAACAACGGCGTCAAGGTGGTTCCGTCCTACCTGCTCAAGCCGGTCGTGGTCGACAAGAGCAACTGGGAAAAGGTCCTGATCGACAGCGGCTACTACAAGAAGTCGCAGTTCCAGTGATCCTGGTCTAGGACTCGAACATCCCTCTCCCTGGCTTCCGGGGAGAGGGTTATCTTCTTGAAGCTCGCGCGGCGGGGGCGGGCCGGCGTCATGAACAGAGACGCGTCATGAACAGAGACACGAGACGATGACCGCAATCCTGGAAATGCGCAACGTCAGCAAGAGCTTCGGCAACGTGCAGGCCCTGCGCGACGTCAGCTTCACCGTCGAGCCGGGCGAGATCCACGCCCTGGTGGGCGAGAACGGCGCCGGCAAGTCGACGCTGATGAAGGTGCTGAGCGGCGTCTATCCGCATGGCCGCTACGAGGGCCAGATCATCTTCGAGGGCGAGGAGCGAAAGTTCCGCGACATCAATGATTCCGAGGCGCTCGGCATCATCATCATTCACCAGGAGCTGGCGCTGATCCCGCTGATGTCGATCGCGGAGAACATCTTCCTGTCGCACGCGCCGTCCCGCTTCGGCGTCATCGATCGCGACGAGGTCTACCGCCGGACGCAGCAACTCTTGGCGCAAGTCGGCCTGAAGGAATCGCCGGACACGCTGATCACCGATCTCGGCGTCGGCAAGCAGCAGCTGGTCGAGATCGCCAAGGCGCTGTCGAAGCGTGTCAAGCTCCTCATCCTGGACGAGCCGACCGCCAGCCTCAACGAGGCCGACAGCGCCGCGCTGCTCGATCGCCTCGTCGCCTTCCGTGAGCAGGGCATCTCGTCGATCCTGATCACCCACAAGCTCAACGAGGTGGCCCGCGTCGCCGACCGCATCACCGTGCTGCGCGACGGTCGCAGCGTCGACGGCATCGACTGCCGCGCCGAGCCGGTGCTGGAGGACCGGATCATCAAGAGCATGGTCAACCGCGACATGGCGCACCGCTTTCCCGAGCGCCAGCCGAAGATCGGCGAGCCGGTGTTCACGGTCGAGAACTGGACGGTGTTCCATCCGCAGCACCCGGACCGCCGGGTCATCAAGAACGTGGACTTCCAGGTGCGCCGCGGGGAGATCGTCGGCATTGCCGGGCTGATGGGTGCCGGCCGCACCGAATTCGCCATGAGCCTGTTCGGCCGCTCCTGGGGCGTCAACATCTCTGGCCGCGCGCGGCTCGAAGGCCACGATGTCAACCTTACCAGCGTGCCCGCCGCGATCGATGCCGGCCTCGCCTATGTCACCGAGGACCGCAAGCAGCTCGGCCTGATCCTGGCCGACGACGTCCGCAAGAACATCACCCTCGCCAGCTTGGCCCAGGTCGCGCCGAAGGGCGTGATCGACGACATCGCCGAGCTCAAGGCCGCCTCCGGCTACCGCGGCCGCATGCGCATCCGCTGCTCGGACGTCTATCAGGAGGCCGGCCAGCTGTCCGGCGGCAACCAGCAGAAGGTCGTGCTGTCGAAATGGCTGATGACCGATCCCAAGGTGTTGATCCTGGACGAGCCGACCCGGGGCATCGACGTCGGCGCCAAATATGAGATCTACTGTATCATCCAGGAGCTTGCGGACGCCGGCCGGGGTGTGGTGGTGATCTCGTCGGAAATGCCCGAACTGCTCGGAATCTGCGACCGGATCTGCGTCATGAATGACGGCGCCTTCGTCGGCGAGTTCGCAGGCCCGGATGCCACGCAGGAAAAGATCATGCGCGCCATCATGCGCAACGAAGCCATTACGAACCAGGAGACGGCCGCGTAAGCGGCCGGGAGGACGCCAGACATGACCGACAAGACGGTTTCGCTCCCGGAGGAGAAGCCCCATAGCGGCTTCCTGAAGAACAATCTGCGCAGCTACGGCATGCTGATGTCGCTATTCGTCATCATGCTGTTCTTCCAGATCATGACCGACGGCACTTTGCTGCAGCCGCTCAACCTCACCAATCTGGTGCTGCAGAACAGCTACATCGTCATCATGGCGCTGGGCATGCTGCTGGTGATCGTCACGGGGCATATCGACCTGTCGGTCGGCTCGGTCGCCGGCTTCGTCGGCGCCGTCGCGGCCGTGCTGATGGTGCGCTACCACGTCGACTTTCCGCTCGCCATCATCGCCTGCCTGATCGTCGGCGCCGCGATCGGCGCGGCCCAGGGCTATTGGGTGGCCTATTTCGGCATTCCCTCCTTCATCGTCACCTTGGCCGGCATGCTCGTGTTCAAGGGCCTGGCGCTGGCGCTGCTGCAGGGACAGTCGGTCGGCCCGTTCCCATCCACGTTCCAGAAGCTCTCATCCGGCTTCATTCCTGAGCTGTTTCCGAGCGCCGGCCATCTCAATCCGACGTCGCTCGCGATCGGCGCGGTGCTGACGCTCATCCTGGTCTATGCCAGCGTGAAGGGGCGCGCCCGCGAGGTCGAGCACGGCATCGAAGTCGAGCCGTTCGGCGTCTTCGCCGCCAAGAACGTCGTGCTGGCCGGCGTGCTGATGTACTTCACCTACCTGATCGCCTCGCATCGCGGCCTGCCCAACGTGCTCGTCATCATGACCGCGCTGATCGCGCTGTATGGCTTCATGACGCGCCGCACCGTGGTCGGCCGGCAGATCTACGCCGTCGGCGGCAACGCGAAAGCGGCCAAGCTGTCGGGCATCAAGACCGAGCGGCTGGTGTTCCTGACCTTCGTGAACATGGGCGTGCTGGCGGCGCTGGCCGGCCTGATCTTTGCGGCGCGTCTGAATACTGCAACGCCGAAGGCCGGCCTTGGATTCGAGCTCGACGTCATCGCGGCCTGCTTCATCGGCGGCGCTTCGGCCTATGGCGGCGTCGGCCGCGTCGGCGGTGCCGTGATCGGCGCCATGATCATGGGCGTGATGAACAACGGCATGTCCATCCTCGGCATCGGCATCGACTATCAGCAGGTCATCAAGGGCCTGGTGCTGCTCGGCGCCGTCTGCATCGACGTCTACAATCAGCGTCGATAACCATCTCGGGTTCCTGCCGGCGGCGCCAGCCCGCCGCTCGGCAGGGCGCTGCGGCGCCCGTCGGCCATTGCGCGCAGCGGGCGCGTTCCTGCCAGCCGAGGCCCCGGCCACTCACTGAAGCGAGTACAGGGGCGCCGCGCCTCGTCAATACGCCCGCCTGGTGCTCGGCACCGTAGTCTTGCGGGCGCTCAGTCCATCACTGGACAGCAACTCCCTTAACGATCGCATTGCTATCAGTCTTGGCGAAATCGCCGAGTTGATAAGCCACGTTCCATGACGTCCTCGCCCACTAGCCGGCAGAACGCCGTTCCCGACGCCGAAGATCGCCACAGGCGCCGATCTCGGCCGCATGATTCCGGCACGCAACGCACGCTTCGCCAGATTCAGTTGAGATTGCTTTGCAGCTGACCGCGACCGCCATCCAGCCGCAGGCACGCCAAGGTAGAGCAGCCGTAATATTACGGTTCTAATCTTTAACAGTCCAACAATCGCTTTCCACACAATTTGAATGAGTTAGTGCGGGACGCGAAAGTTCCGCCGAAAGCAACAAAAGCCAGATTTGCTCGCCGCGTCTTCGGCGCTGCGTGCGGAGTTTGGAGATTTCGAGAATGACGGACGCGATGATGACACTGGATTCAGGCGCCGCGGACGAGTTGCAGATCGCTCCTCATGTACTTCCGCAAATGCTCGATCTGACCCAAGCCGGGAAGCTGCGCGATGAGATGATCCAGCTCGCGAACGCCGGCGACGTCCTGCTCGATGCGAGCGGCGTGGAGCGGATGTCGACGCCCTGCGTCCAGATCCTGCTCGCCGCGGGCCGCGGCGCACAAGCAGCCAGCAGGTCGTTCAGGATCGTGCAGGCATCGGAGCTGTTCAGGACGGCCATCGCCGACCTGGGCCTTCGCAACGAGTTTGAAAATTGGATGGCATGACATGACCAAGCGAATTCTGGCAGTCGACGACTCGAAGACCATGCGCGACATGGTGACCTTCACCTTGAAGAAGGCCGGCTTCGATGTGGCGGAGGCCGAGGACGGCAAGGCGGCACTCAACGTGCTGACGGGCGGCAAGTTCGATCTGATCATCACCGATCTGAACATGCCGAACATGGACGGCATTTCGCTGATCAAGAACGTGCGGTCCGGCAGCCAGCACCGCGCCGTGCCGATCCTGATCCTGACGACCGAGAGCGACGGGACCAAGAAGGCCGATGGCAAGGCCGCCGGGGCGACTGGCTGGCTCGTCAAGCCGTTCAACCCAGAGCAACTGATCGCGACCGTCAACCGGGTATGCCCGTGACATCAGACAGCGAAGCATATCCGGTCGCGCAGTTCCGCAAGACCTATTTCGAAGAATGCGCCGAGCTGATGGACGCGTTGCAGTCCAATCTCGAGCTCCTGGCCAATGGCCAGGAGGACGACGAGACGCTGCACGCGATCTTCCGGTCGGTCCATTCCGTCAAGGGCGGTGCCGGTGCCTTCGGCTGCACGGATCTGGTGGCGTTCTCGCATACGTTCGAGAGTCTGCTCGATGCGCTGCGCGACCACAAGATTCCCGCGACGCACGAAATCAAGCAATTGCTCCTGCGCGCCAGCGATGCGCTCGCGGACATCGTGAATGCGGCGCGGCTCGAGCAGCAGCTGCCGCCGAATTTCGCCGCCGACATCAGCGCGGCGATGCGCGATACCCTGCAGGGAGCGGGGCAGTCCGCCGACGTCTCATCTGCGCCCGCGACAGCGGATGCGAAAACCCTCACCGAGCAGACCTACCGCATCAGGTTTCGGCCGCACACGGAGATGCTGAGGAAGGCCAACGAGCCGCTGCTGCTGATCCGGCAACTGGGCAAGCTGGGGTCGCTGCGCACCGAAGTCGACAGCTCGAGCCTGCCTCCGCTCGATTCGCTGGACCCCGAGGCGGCCTATCTCAACTGGACCTTCACGCTCGATACCGCGGTGCCGCGTTCGGCGATCCAGGACGTTTTCGAGTTCGTCGAGGACGATTGCGATCTCGAGATTGAATCATCCGAGCCCGCCAGGCTGCCGGCCGAGACCGCGACGAGCGATGCGACGGGCGCCAGCGACACCTCCGGTACGGTCGCGGCGACGGTCGCCGCCGTCGGCGCGGCGCAGTCGATCCGCGTCGACGTCGACAAGGTCGACCGGCTGGTCAACCTCGTCGGTGAGCTCGTGATCAGCCAGGCGATGCTGACCGAGCAGGGGCTCGGACTTCCGGCCGACAAATATCCGGAGCTGATCCAGGGCATCGAGGCGCTGGCGCAGAGCGCGCGCGAGCTGCAGGAAAGCGTGATGGCGATCCGCGCCCAGCCGGTCAAATCGGTGTTCGCGCGGATGCCGAGGATCGTGCGGGAGCTCGCCGCCACGCTGGGCAAGGAGGTGCGCATCGTCACCTCCGGCGAGATGACCGAGATCGACAAGACGGTGATCGAGCAGCTCAACGATCCGCTCACGCACATGATCCGCAACGCGCTCGATCACGGCATCGAATCGCCCGTCGAGCGCATCGCTGCCGGAAAGGTCCGGCAGGGGACGATCCACCTCTCCGCCGCGCAGCGCAGCGGCCGCATCGTCATCGAGGTGTCGGACGACGGCCGCGGCATCAACAAGGAGAAGATCCTCGCCAAGGCCAAGGCGCGCGGCCTGGTTCCGGCCGGCGCCAATCTGACCGACGATGAAATCAACGAGTTGATCTTCCTGCCGGCCTTCTCGACGGCCGAGGTCGTCTCGAACATCTCGGGGCGCGGCGTCGGCATGGACGTGGTCAAGCGCAACGTTCAGGCGCTGGGCGGACGGATCTCGGTCCGGTCGCGCTTCGGCCAGGGCTCGGCGTTCACGCTCTCGCTGCCGCTCACGCTCGCGGTCGTCGACGGCATGGTGGTCTCTGTCGGCCGCGAGACGTTCATCATTCCGCTCGTTGCCATCGTCGAGAACCTGCGGCCGCAGACCGCCGACATTCATCCGGTGGTCGGCCGCGGTCACGTGCTCGCGCTGCGTGGCGAATATCTCCCGCTCGTCTATTTGCATCGGCTGTTTTCGATCAGCGACGCCATCGGCGACCCCTGCCGCGGGATCGTGATCATCGTCCAGAGCGAGAGCGCCGGCCGCGTCGGGATCGTCGTCGACGAGCTGCTGGGCCAGCAGCAGGTCGTCGTGAAGAGCCTCGAGGCCAATTATGAGCCGGTCGACGGCATCAGCGGCGCGACCATTCTCGGCAACGGCCGGGTCGCGCTGATCCTGGATGTCGCCCGGCTGCACGAGATCGACGTCCGCGGCACGGCGATGAGATTGCCTCCGCCGGACGCTCCCACCCCAACCGAAAAGGACATGACCCATGCAGCCTGACAACAAGCCGGCCGTGCAATTCGGCCAGGACGTGGCGGTCAGTGAGAACGTGCAGCAGTTCATCACCTTCACGCTGGGTGAGGAGGAGTACGGCATCGACATCATGGTCGTCCGCGAGATCAAGGGGTGGACCGAGACGACCATGATCCCGAACGCGCCGCCGCATGTTCGCGGCGTCATCAACCTGCGAGGCATCATCGTCCCGATCTTCGATCTCCGCGCCAGGTTCGGCACCGGCGTGACGGTGCCGACCAACATGCATGTGGTGATCATCGTCGCGGCCGGCACGCGCACGGTCGGCCTGCTGGTCGACACCGTGTCCGACATCATCTCCGTCGATCCCAAGGAGATCCGTGACGTGCCGGATATGGGCATGCCGACGGAGGATCAGTTCCTGGAAGGTCTGGTCGCGATCCAGGACCGGATGGTGACGCTGGTGTCGCTGTCGGGCCTGTTCGGAATGCCGACCGAGTCAATCAAGCGTACAGCGGCCGTTGCCGCCTGAACTCATCACAAGCCACATTTGCGAGATCGTCATGAGCGACACTTACGAGGACAACATCATGCAGGACTTCACGACCGACGGTGCGCCGGGCGAAGACAACGCATCGAAGACCAAGGCCCGATCGCGCAGCAGCCGCCCGCGGCCGGCGGCCGCCAAGGCGCCCGAGGCGTCGGGTGCGACGCGGGACCTGCAGGCCCAGGTGGCAGCCATGAACCGCTCGCAAGCCGTCATCACCTTCGGGCTGGACGGCACGATCCTCGATGCCAACGAGAATTTCCTGAACGCGCTGGGCTACACCCTTGCCGAGATCAAGGGCCATCACCACTCGATGTTCGTCGATCCGGCCTATCGCCAGAGCCATGAATACCGGATGTTCTGGGACAAGCTCGGCCGTGGCGAGTTTGACGCCGGGCAGTACAAGCGGATCGGCAAGGGCGGCAAGGAGA
>NZ_CAFJ01000006.1 GCF_000239795.1 Bradyrhizobium sp. STM 3809
CAGCTCCGGATATCCATCGCGCTGCGCAAGCCGTCGCTCAACAAATTGAAGCAGATCGAGACGGCGAAGATCATCACGCCCGGGAGCGCCGCCACCCAGGGATTGACGTAGATCGCCGTCCGCAGCGTGTTCAGCATCAGTCCCCATTCCGGCTCCGGCGGCTTGGTGCCGAGGCCGAGGAACGACAGACCGGCGGCGAGGATCATCGACACCGAGATCAGGCCGGTCGCATAGACGAAGATCGGCCCGAGCACGTTGCCGAGCATGTGCGCGCGCATGATGGTGAAGGCGTTCGCTCCGGAGGCGCGCGCGGCCTCGACGAAATCGCGATTGCGCACGCCGGTCGTGACGCTCTCGGCGACGCGGGTGATCTGCGGCACGAACACGATGGTCAGCGACACGATGGAGTTGGTGATCCCCGCGCCGAGCGCGCCGGAGATCGCGATCGCCAGCAGCACCGAGGGAAACGCGTAGAACACGTCGATGGTGCGCATGATCGCGGTGTTGACCCAGCCGCCGACATAGCCGGCGACGAGGCCGAGCATGGTGCCGATGCCGAAGGCGAGGATCACGGGCGAGATGCCGATCAGCAGCGACAGCCGCCCGCCATGGATCAGCCGCGCCAGCATGTCACGGCCGAGCTCGTCGGTGCCGAGCGGATAGTTCGGCGTGCCGATGTGGCGCAGCCGGCGGATCATCGAGCCCTGATAGGGGTCGGCGAGATGCAGATAGGGCGCAAGCAAGGTGGAGAGAAAGATCAGCAGCAGGATCGCGACACAGACCATGCTGACCTTGTCCCGAACGATGCGGCGGCCGACGGTGGCCCAATAGCCACGTGCCTTGGCGGCGGGCGCCGCCTGCAGAGACTGTTCGCTGACGGCGCTCGGAGAACTCACGCTCATCGCTAGCCCCGCTTGATGCGCGGATCGATCGCGGCCTGCGCGATATCGACCACGAGGTTGAGGATGACGAAGAACATCGCCAGCACCAGGATCGTGCCCTGCAGCAGCGGCAGGTCGCGCTGGAAGATGGCGGAGTTCAGCAGCAGGCCCGAGCCGGGCCAGGAGAACACCGTCTCGATCAGGATCGAGCCGCCGAGCATGTAGCCGAGCTGCAGGCCCATCACCGCGAGCGCGGTGGGCGCGGCATTCTTCAGCACGTGGCGGAACACCTGGGTCTCGCGCAGTCCTTTCGCGCGCAGCGCCTCGACGAAATCCTGGCTCAGGATGTCGCCGGTCAACGCGCGCACCGTGCGGGTGATGATGCCCATCGGAATGACCGACGTGGTGATCGCCGGCAGGATCAAGAATCGCAAATGCGCCCAGTCCCATGACCAGGCGCCGGAGCCGGACGGGCCGGCGCCGACCGCAGGCAGCCAGTTCAGCTCGACCGAGAAGATGATGACCAGCACCATGCCGAGCCAGTAATGCGGCAGCGAGACGCCCGCGATCGCGATCGAGGTCGCGACCTTGTCGACCCAGGTGTCGCGGAAGTAGCCGGCGACGAGGCCGAAGAACAGGCCGAGCGAGAAGCCGATGATGGCGGCGGCGATGGCGAGCGTCACGGTGTTGGCGACGGCGCGGAGAACCTCGGCGAGCACGGGCCGGCCGGTCGCGATCGAGCTGCCGAGATCGCCGTTGACGGCGCGCCACAGCCACAGGCCGAACTGCACCGGCAACGGCTTGTCGAAGCCGTAGGCCACCCGCAGCTGCTGCGCGAGTTCCTGCGACGCGTCGGCCGGCAGCACGGCCACCAGGGGATCACCGGGCGTGATGTGAACGAGCATGAAGCAGACCAGCGCGACGCCGATGATGATCGGAATCGCATAGACCATCCGCCTGGCAGCATAAGAGAGCACGAGTCACCTTTTGAAGGTCTATCGGTCGTCATGCCCGGGCTTGACCCGGGCATCCACGCGGTCTCCTCCACGGGTCAAAGATGGATGGCCGGGTCAAGCCCGGCCATGACGACGAGTGGAGGATGGAGCCTTACGGCTCCACCGAGATCGGCGAGAAGTCGATGAACCAGCTCTTCGGCTGCACCACGCCCTTCACCTTCGGGCTCATCGCACGCGGGCCGACGTCGTGGGCGACGTAGAGGAACGCGGCGTCGTCGACGGATGCCGCATGCAGCTCGGCCAGCGCCTTGTCGCGCTCGACGGGATCGAAGGTCTGGCGCGCCTTCTTCACCAGCTCGTCGAACTTGGGATTGTTGATGAAGCCCCAATTGTTCGACACCGGCGGGGCCATCGACGACTGCAGGAAGCGCACCAGCGCGAAGAACGGATCCATCGCCGCATAGGTCACGTTGGTGGCGTTGGCGCCGTTGGCGGAGGCGTCCTTGGCGCCGCGGCGCCAATTGGTGAACAGCGTGTTCCACTCGATGACGTCGAGCTTGACGTCGAAATAGCATTCCGCGAGCGCCTGCTGCAGATATTCGTTCATCGGCAGCGGCTGCATCTGGCCCGAGCCGGAAGCCGACGTCTGGATCTTCACCTCGAGCTTCTTGTTCGGTCCGAAGCCCGCCTCCTGCATCAGCTTCTGCGCGGCGGCCTTGTCGTACTTGATCTCGAAGGTGACGTTGCCGCGCCAGGGATGGCCTTTCTCGAAGGTGCCGGTGGCCGGCACCATCAGGCCGGCGAGCAGGCCGTCTCGCAGGCCCTCGCGATCGACGCAGAGATTGGCGGCCTTGCGGACGCGGATGTCGTTCCAGGGCGAGCCCTCGATGCGCGAGAACTGCCACGGCCAGACATGCGGCTGCTCATTGGCGTAGAGCTTGAAGCCGCGCTGCTTGATCTCCGGCAGCGCATCCGGCGCGGGCGCCTCGACCCAGTCGACCTGCCCGGACAGCAGCGCCGCGGTGCGCGCGTTGGCTTCCGGCATCGGCAGCAGGATCATCTTGTCGCTCTTGGGGACGCGCGCCTTGTCCCAGTAGGACTCGTTCTTCACGAGCTCCAGCCGTTCGCGCGGCGTGAACTTGGCCATCTTCCACGGGCCGGTGCCCGAGGCGTCCTTGGCGAACGCGGCCCAGGCGGCCTGCGACTTCGCCTTGTCGTCGGCGCCGGTGGCAGCCTCATAGAGCTTCTGCCACTTCGCCGGACTCGCCATGAACAGGTTGGTGAGGTTGATCGGCAGGAAACTGTCCGGCTCCTTTGTCGTCAGCTCGACGGTGAGATCGTCGATCTTGCGCGCCGATGCGAGCGTCGGCATGCGCGAGGCGGTCACGCCGACCTGGCTCGGATCGAACTGCGGCGCGTCCTGCTTCAGCACCTTCTCGACGTTCCACACCACGGCGTCGGCATTGAACGGCGCGCCATCATGGAAGGTGACGCCGGGACGCAGCTTGAAGGTCCACTTGGTCTTGTCGGCCTCATCGACCTTCCACTCGGTGGCGAGGCCGGGAATGACGACGCTCGGCTTGTCCGCCGACGACAGGTCCCACATCGTCAGCGCGTCGTACATCGTGAGGCCGGTGAAGCGGTTGCCCTCGAAACCCTGGTCGGGCTGGCCGAGCGTCCGCGGAATGTCCGCCGCCGTCATGCCGATGCGCAGCACGGATTCCGCGCCAGCCCGGGCCGGCAGCATGAGGATGGCAGCGCTCGTCATCACCGCGCCCATAACGGCCGCGCGCTTGGTCATTGAGGTGGCAATACGCAAAAGCACGATCAAGATCTCCGATCAGCTGGCTAAATTCTGGGCAGCATTATGCAACGCCTATGCCAGCGCTGCTCCCGAGCGGGCGCCTGCGACGCGTGGTCACAACTGTTTGTACTCAAACGATCCGGCCGGTGGCTTGGCACCCGGATTGCAGGTTTTGCGCGTCGAATTCGATCCGTCTTCAACGGAGCTTCACCCTGATGCGTATGAAATTGTCCTTGCTCGCCACCGCGCTTGCGCTCGGCCTGTCCGCCGTGGCGGCACGCGCCGAAACTGTTCTGCGCTACGGCATCTCGATGGCCGACATCCCGCTGACGACCGGCCAGCCCGATCGCGGCGCCGGCGCCTATCAGTTTACCGGTTATACGATCTACGACCCGCTGGTCGCCTGGGACATGAGCGTCGCCGACAAGCCCGGCAAGCTGATCCCCGGCCTCGCCACCGAATGGAAGGTCGACGATGCCGACAAGAAAAAGTGGCGCTTCACCTTGCGCAAGGGCGTCAAGTTCCACGACGGCAGCGACTTCAATGCCGACGCGGTGATCTGGAATCTGGACAAGGTGCTCAACGATAAGGCACCGCAGTTCGACAAGCGGCAGAGCGCCCAGGTCAAGACACGCCTGCCGTCGGTGGCGAGCTACGCCAAGATCGACGACTCCACCGTGGAGATCACGACCAAGACGGTCGACTCGTTCTTCCCCTATCAGATGCTGTGGTTCCTGATTTCGAGCCCGGCGCAATATGAGAAGCTCGGCAGGGATTGGGACAAGTTCGCCAGCCAGCCCTCCGGCACCGGCCCGTTCAAGCTGACGAAGCTGGTGCCGCGCGAGCTCGCGGAGCTAACAAAGAATTCCGAATACTGGAACAAGGACCGGATCCCGAAGACGGACAAGCTGGTTCTGGTGCCGATGCCGGAGGCGCTGACCCGCACCAACGCGCTGCTCGCCGGCCAGGTCGACCTGATCGAGACGCCGGCGCCCGACGCCGTGCCGCAGCTCAAGGCGGCCGGAATGAAGCTCGTCGACAACGTCACGCCGCATGTCTGGAACTATCACCTCAGCATGCTGCCGGGCTCGCCCTGGACCGACATCCGGCTGCGCAAGGCGCTCAATCTCGCGATCAACCGCGACGAGGTGGTCGGACTGATGAACGGCCTGGCGAAGCCCGCCAAGGGCCAGGTCGATCCCTCGAGCCCGTGGTTCGGCAAGCCCACGTTCGAGCTGAAATACGATCTCGCCGCCGCCAAGAAGCTGGTCGAGGAGGCCGGCTATTCGCCGGCCAAGCCGTTGAAGACCACCTTCATCATCGCGCAGGGCGGCACCGGTCAGATGCTGTCGCTGCCAATGAACGAGTTCCTGCAGCAGAGCTTCAAGGAGATCGGCATCGACATCGACTTCAAGGTCGTGGAGCTCGAGACCCTGTACACGCATTGGCGCAAGGGCGCGGCCGACGAGATGAACGCCGGCATCACCGCCAACAACATCGCCTACGTCACCTCCGATCCGCTCTACGCCATCGTCCGCTTCTTCGCCTCCGACCAGATCGCGCCCACAGGCGTCAACTGGGGCGGCTACAAGAACCCGAAGGTCGATGCGCTGATCGCCGAGGCCAAGCAGACGTTCGATCCGGCCAGGCAGGACGAGCTGATCGCCCAGGCGCATGCGCAGGTGGTCGACGATGCCGTGCTGGTCTGGGTCGTCCACGACACCAACCCGCACGCGCTGTCGCCCAAGGTAAAGGCATTCGTACAGGCCCAGCACTGGTTCCAGGACCTGACGACGATCGGGGCTGAGTAACGCGACCTGCTCCGTCATCGCGAGCGGAGCGAAGCAATCCAGAGCCGCGCAAATGACCCTGGATTGCTTCGTCGCTCCGCTCCTCGCAATGACGACCAGAGGCTGCCGTTCCTTCATCGCGGCGGTATGCGCCGTTGTCGTGAGGTCCAGACTCGGCGCCGCCGACGAAGAGTCCGTCTCCGACGTCATTGCGAGCGCACCGACGCGACCCAGGGCCGAGCAAACGACTCTGGATTGCGTCGCGACGACGCTGTCGCACTGACGTTGGAGAAGGTTTCGTAGGGTGGGCAAAGGCGCGCCCGCGCTCGGCCTGTCGTTCAAGGTCTTCCGCGCGCCGTGCCCACCGCCCGCACCCACCGCCGTCGATGGTGGGCACGCGTCGCCTGCGGCGCCGCTTTGCCCACCCTACGGATCATCACGCTACTTCGACGTCAGCGCGTGGGCGCCGTTCCAGTCGTCGGGCGGCGGGTTCTGCTGATAGGCACGAATCCGCGCCTCGTAGAGGTCGAACAGCTTGGCGAGATCCTTCTCCTCGTCCCTCTTCCGTCCCCTCGCGATCGCGGCCAGCGCCTCCTCCCAGTCGCGGCTGCGATAGGCGGCGAGCATCTCGATGGTCAGGTTGCGCAGGAGCTGGAAGCGCTCGGAATACATCACGTCTTCGCGGCCGGCGATGGCGTAGATCACCTCCGGCTCGGTCTTGCCCTTGACCATGATGAAGTCGAGCTCGAGGATCGCGAGCTTGTCCTTGACCGCGAGCGCGGTGGCCGAGCCGACGATGATCGGGAAACCGTATTCCTTGGTCTGGCCTTCGAGGCGCGAGGCGAGGTTGACGCTATCGCCCAGTACCGAATAGTTCTTCTTCAGCTCCGAGCCCATGTTGCCGACCACGCCGATGCCGGTATTGAGGCCGATGCCGACGTTGAGCGGGATGTAGACATGGCCGCCATGAGCGGCCTCCTGCTCGCGCTCGCGATTGACCTCGTCGATCTTGTCCAGCATGTCGAGCGCCGCCGTGCAGGCGTTGAGATGATGCTCCCGGTCGTCGAGCGGCGCGTTCCAGAACGCCATGATGGCATCGCCCATGTATTTGTCGACATAGCCCTTCCGCGCGATGATCGCATCCGTGAGCGGCGTCAGGAAACGGTTCATCAGCGTGGTCAGGCCCTGCGGATCGTGCTTGTAGCTTTCAGAGATCGAGGTGAAGCCGCGCACGTCGGAGAACATGATGGTCATCTCGCGCTCCTCGCCGCCGAGAACCAGCTTCTCCGGCGACTGCGCCAGCTGCTCGACCAGAACCGGCGACATGTATTGCGCGAACCAGCCGCGAATCTCCTTCCGCTGCTGCTGCTCGCGAATGAAGCTCGCGAAGATCAGCGTCAGATAGATCGCCGTGGTCGACAGCATCGGATAGGTGAAGTCGATCAGAAGCCGATGCTGTGTGTAGAAATACCAGGAAGTGCCCAGCAGCGCGCCCGCGAACAGCCCTCCAACGATCACCAGCGTGACGGCGCCGAGCCGTGGTGCGAACACGATCACGAGCAGGCCTAGCAGCACTGCCCCGAAGAACTCGACCACGACGCCCCAATAGGGCCTCGTCAGCACAGAGCCCATCAGCACCGATTCCAGCACCTGGGCGTGAACTTCCACTCCAGGCATGGCTCGGTAGACAGGGGTTGTCTTGATGTCGTTGAGACCGATCGCCGATGGTCCGGGCCCGATCAGGACCAGCTTCTTTTCAACCTTCTCCCGCGGCACGCGTCCCTCAAGTACGTCGATGGCGGAGACGTAAAGCGAGGGGTCATGATTGGCATAGTGCACCCAAATCTTGCCGTTGCCATCAGTAGGAATCTGAAAGCCGCGGAGAACAAGACTTGAAATGCCGCCATCCTCGGCCTTGACCAAGACCGTGTCAGTTCCGGTCACAACCCGCAAGATCTCGAAGCTCAGCGAGAGCATCGTCACGTCCTGAGCGCGCATGATCATCGGAACCCGGCGAATGATGCCGTCGCGCTCGGGCGGAATCGTGAACAGGCCACGGCCGATGGCAGCATGTTCGATCACCGGAACGTTGCGCAACAGCCCGGGGAACGGCTCCATGTAGGGGATCGGGTCGCCCACCATCGCAAATCCGGTCACTGGCAGCGTGTCGTCGAGATCCGCGCGCTTCACGAGACTTGCTGTTTCGCCGAGAACAATACGCGATTTGCGCAACGCGTCGGCAAGCACCTGGTCGTTGGAAGGCAACGCCTTCAACTTCTCACGGGTGGCCTCATCGAGATTTGGAAACATCTCGGCTGCGAGCGCAGGATTGAGCCGATCCGGCTCAGCGAACACGACGTCGAAGGCGATGACGACGGCTCCGAGTCTCGTCAGTCTGTCGATGAGCTCCGCAATACGCGTGCGCGGCCATGGCCACTGGCCGAGCTTCGGGTCTGAAAGGCTCTTCTCATCGATATCGATGATCGTAACCGGGCGCGCTGTCTTGGTTCGCGGGCTGAGCAATTGAAAGTTGTCGAATGTGCGCAGGCGCAACTCTTCGAAGGGCGGAGGGTCCGCAACGCGCAAGGCGGCAAAGCCGATCAGCAGCAGCAGACAGATCATGCGAGCATAGCCGAACTTGCGCGCGAGCCATCGTGGCACTGCCTTCAACCGCTTCATGCAGCATCCGATCTCATAGCGACGCTCGTTCCAGGAGTCCCGTGATGCCCGCGAGCGAGCCATCCCGCGATCCCAGTGAAGCAGCAAGGAGGCACGACGAAACGCTCAGACCAGGTGGAAACCGTCGTGATGCGCCTTGAACTGGTCGAGCGTCACGCCCTTGAGGGTCAGCGTATCATGTGCGGCATCGGTGATGACCGTATCGTGCCCGTTGTTGGCCGACTGCGCCGACGCGACGAGCGCCTCGGTGGTCGCGAACATCGAACGATCGAGCTCGACGACGTCACGGTTGAGATCGAGGTCGCCGATCGTGGCACTGCCGAAATGCGGGTTGAAGACGAAGGTGTCGTTGCCGCCCTTGCCGAAGATCGTGACGCCGCCGCCGACATTGACGAAATTGTCGTTCTGGTCCGTGCCGGTGACCGTCGAGGCGCCATTGCCGACCAGCGTGACGGTCAACGGCTTGATCGCAGATCCGCCGTGGCCGTCGCTCACTTGAGCCTGATAGGTGACGGTCAGCGTGTCGCCGGGAGCGAGGAAGTCGAGGTTCACCGCGGCCGGATGATAGGTCCAGTGCAGGACGTCGGACTTGCCGTCCGAAATCGCGCTGTCGAACGTGATCGCCTGGGAATCCGCCAGCGCCTCGAGATGGACATCGGCGGGAAGGCTCGTTGAGCCGTTGTACTTGATCACGCCGTTTCCGCTCACTGCGGCGGTCAGCGTGTCGCCGATATCCTTATCCAGCACGCTCAGGGTGCCCGACATGCTGCTCGCCAGCTTGACCGGCTGATCGGCGATGTTGCCGGCCGAGACGTTATCGACCTCGAACGCATTTGCGCCGCTGGCGAGCACGACCTTGTTGAACGGCGACAGGCCGAGGAACTCGACATAGCCGTTCGAGGCGAACGAGGTCTGGCCGCCATTCGCGATCAGGGGCGCCACGTCGCTGCCGGTGTAGGACGCCACCAGCTTGCTGCCGTTATAGAACGAGATGCTGTTGTAGCTGTCGACCGACCCCCAATACAGGCCGAAGCTGTTCTTGACGCTGTCGAAGGTGATCGTCTCGTGCGCGTTGGCGCCGACGGTGAGATAGGGCGTCTTGTCGCGGCCGTCGGGCATGTAGGGCGCCGACGACACCGGGGAGGAGCCCTGGACAATGCCCGCGGCGCCGCTCGCCGTGAAGGTTGCGTGCAGCGCCTTGCTGTAGAAGCTGTTCTGGTCGCGCCCTTCCTCGCCGCTGTCCGGCGACACCTGGTCGAAGGTTTCGGTCGGCATGCCCGCGGTGTTGGTGCTGACGGGGCTCGCAAGCACGATCGCGTGCTCGGACAGGATCACGGTCTGGACGGTCGGGTTGGTCTCTCCCGTAATGACCGGCGTATCCTCCGCCCCGTTCACCGTGATGGTGACGGGGACGTTGGCAACGCCGCCGTGGCCGTCGGCGATCTCGACATTGTAGGTCAGCGTGACGTGCCGGCCGACGCCGAGATAGTCGAACGTCTGGTCCTGGGCCGCGAAGGTCCACGCCTGCGAGGCTGCGCCGCCGCCGGTGGAATCTGTGAGCGTCCCGAGCGAGAGCCAGCCCTTGAGCACCGACGCATCGGAGGGAAGTCCATCGACATCGCCGTCGGCGGTGACGCTGGTCACCTTGACGACATGGGTGTCGGTGACGTCGGCATCGGTGAAGGTGATCGTGCCGTGCGCAGCATCCGGGCTGGTCGAGGCGGACTTGCCGGCCTGCTCGGATATCACGGCGCCCTGCGCCGCGGACGTGACCACCGGCTGGTCGTTGGTGCCCGTCAGAGTGACGGCGATCGTCGAGGTCGCGGTGCCGCCCTGATGATCGTCGACGGTGACCTTGGTGGTGACCGTGACGGTCTGCCCGGCGCCGAGGAAGTCGAGCGCGCCGTCGGCGATGGCATAGGTCCAGCCGACCGCACCATTGTTGGTGTTGCCGCTCTGGCTCAGCTGCAGCGCGTGCTCCAGCGCCGCGACCTGGTCCGGCGTGAGCTGGGCGGACAGATCCGTGTGACCATCGGCTGCGGTCCAGGTCACGCTCTGGGCATCCTTGAGGATGGCCGCCGTCGGGCGATCGGTCAGATCGACATCGGTGAAGTGGATGGTGCCGCCGACGCTGTGCTGATTGGACGATCCGATCGCGCCGTCGGCTTCGACAATCGCCCCGGACTGACCGGCGTCGGCAATCACCGGCGCCGCATCGTCGGCCACCAGCGTGATGAGCGTTCCGCCTTTGCCGTCGTCGGTGCCGACGAAATGCGCGCTCGAATAGTCGGCGCCGCTCAAGGTCAGGTTGATGCTGTTGCCATCGCCATCGACGACCGTGAGCACGCCGCTCTGCGGATCATAGGAGGCGGTCGTGCTGGCCGGATCCCATTTGATCATCGTCAGGTCGAGCTTGTCGGAGACGCCGAGCCCGACGATCTTGGCAGCGAAGCGGGAGTCTTCGACGACGAAGCCGGCGTCCTCGATCACCAGCGTGCTGCTGCCGGCGCCGTTGAAATCGATCGTCTGCGTGTTGCCGCCGGCGACGTGAAGAACGGCGCCGGGATCGATCGCGATGGTGCCGTGGCCCGAGATCGGTCCGTTGATATCGACGATTCCGCCAACGATCTCGATGGTGCCGTCGTTGACCAGGGATCCGTTGATCTCGAACGTGCCGCCGACGATATCGATCGTGCCGTCATTGATCAGCGAGCCGTCGACGCTGGAGAACCCGCTCGCCGTGAGCGTGCCGTAGACGTGCAGCGTGCCGTCGCCGCTCACCGTGGTGCCGGCCAGGCTGAGCAGCGCATCGACGTCCACGGTGAAGAGGCCGGCATTGTCGACATGCATGTCCGACAGGGTCACCCCGTTGCCGGAGATCTCCAGCGTGCCGACGATGCCGACGCTCAGCGTGCCGCCGGTGACGCTTGCCTCAGATAGCGTCAACTTGGCCGCGCTCTCGACCGTTATCACGCCATAGGCATTGTCGACATCGGTCCCAAGATCGAGCTTCAGCGCGCCTTGCGACTGGACCACGATGTGGCCGGCATTGGTGACGGCCTCATTGGACACGACGTTGCCGCTCCCGGACACCTCGATAGTGCCGAAATTGGCCAGCTCGCCACCGCTGATCTCAGCCCCCTTTAATACGAGCAGGCCGTCGGTCAACTGCGGCGCCTCCCCGGTGTCGTCGAGCATCCCGGACGTATGAACGACCAGCACGCCCTGCACCAGGAGCGCGCCCCCGCTGATGCTGCCGCCATTGAGGGACAGGGTCGCTCCCTGGTCGATCTGGATGAGGCCGGAGCTGTCCTCGCCGGCGTTCTCGACATTTCCGTACACGGTCAGCGTGCCGCCTGACAGATCGAGCGTTCCGGTGTTGCTGATGCTTGCAGCGCGGCCGAACACGCCGCCACCGGCCAGCAGCAGCCCGCCGGAATTGTGCAATTCGGTCTGGTCGAGGATCTGCGCCGAGCCGCCGATGATGATCCGGGCATCGGCGAAATTGAAGATGCGCGAGTCGGCCTTGATGGTGAGCGCACCACTGATCGTCAGCGTGCCGTGATTATCGAGCTCCGGGACAGACCCACCGCCGAAATCATTCAGGCTGAGCGACTTGGCGAAGGCCGCGGCATCGATCGTCACCGGGAAACCGGGCGTCAGGCCATGCGGCTGATCGGTCATGATGATGACCTCGTCGGCGGCCGTCGGCGCTAGACCGGTCGCCCAATTCGCGTCGTCGCTCCACAACTTGACCAGGGCGCCGCTGCTCCCGCCCGGCTGCGCCGCGGCGATCCAGACCTCGCCCGCTTCGCCCGTCCCAGCGATCGTGACCGTGATCGTCTGGGTCGACGTTGCGCCTTGGGAATCCGTCAGGGTCACCGTGTAGGTGAGCGTCAGCGTCTGCCCGGCCGGAACGACCTCCGCAACATAGGTAGGCAGCTCGCTGAGGCTCCAAGCGATCTTGCCGGCGCCGCTGCCGGTGCTGTCCGCGACCAATGTCGCCGTCAGCGCCTGTTCGAACAGCGCCAGCGGTGCCAACGGAACGCCGCGGCCTTCGAGTTGGGCGCTGGTCAATCTGGCCGAGACCGTGTGGGTATCGGTAAGGTCGACATCTGTGAATGTCAGCGTGCCCGAGGTCGGTTCGTCAGACGTCAGCGGCGCGCTCGGCACGCTGGTATTGCCTTCGAACGCGATGTTGGCACCGCTGGTCGTGATCTGCGGCTTATCGTTGGTGCCCGTCACGGTGATCGTGACCGCAACCTCCGTGAACTCATTGGCCAGCGCGTAATTGGTATCGACGCGCACCATATAGGTTAGCGTCAGTTTCTCACCGGCGGCGAGGAAGTCGAACGCACTGTCGGGCACGCTGTAGGTCAGCGTCGCCGAACCGTAGTTCTTGTTGTTCGGATCCGGCGTGACTTTGATCGCCACCGCCGTCGCCATGACGTCCTTCAGCTGCAGGACGTTCAACGAACCGGTGACGTCGGCCTGCTGCGCGCTGCTATACGTGAAGGACTTGAAGCTGACCGATACGGTCGGCCGGTCGGCGGGATTGATGTCGCCGAAATTGACCCGGCTCAGTATCGTGTCGAGATCGGTGCTGATCCCGGTCTGGCCGGCGCGCTCGCTGAGCCCGAAGCTCGAGCTGAGCCCGCCATTGATACCGAGCACCCGGACCTCCGGCGCACCCGCATAGTGGTCCAGGCCGGTCGACGTGTTGCCGCCCGTCGACGTCGACGTGGAGTCATCAGTCACGATAATCTTAGGCGTCGCGGTGGTGCCGTTCGGCAGCGTCACCGGCTGCAGCGTCTGCGGCACGCCAAGATCGGCGAAGTGGGTCGTCGTCTTCGGATTGGTATTGTCGGTGAATTTCAGCGTGAAGACGTCGTTGATCAGCTTCTGGACGTCGGGCGTCAGCGGCACCGTCGTCTGGTTCACCACGCCGTTGCTGATCTGGATCTGCTGCCCGGCCTGATTGACGAGCGCGATCGGCTGCAGCGTCGTCTTGTCGAACAGCACATAGGAGCCGGTGTGGCCGTCGGGCTCGACCAGCACCTGGAACTTGGCGTCGGGCAGGCCGCCCTGCCCCGGAACCGTGAAGTCGATCTCGACCAGCACGGCGGTGCCGCGGATGCCCATGGTCGCCACGGGCGTGTCGACCTTCATGTCGCCATGCTTGGCGGTCTCGCCCGCCACGAAGGAGATGGTGCCGGCGACGAGGCTGATCAGCGAGGAGTTGTTCGACCCGTTGGGGTCGTAGACCATCTCGTTCAGCACCATCCGCGCGTTCGAGGACAGGCCGAACACGGTGCCGTCGATGAAGGTGATGCCGAGCGTGGAATTCGAGCCGGACTGGACGATGTCGCCCTTTTCGACGTTGTCGCCATTGTGCAGCAGGATCGACACGCCGTTGCGGATCACCGTCGCGGTGCCCTGCAGCTTGGTGACGTGGCCGATCACCTTTCCGGCAGCGGCGGCGCCGCCGGCCTGACTGACCTGCACGGCCCCGGAGAGCGCGCTGACGAGATCGCCGGTCAGCTGGGCGCCATCGGGCGAGGCCAGGACGGCCCGCTTCTCGCCCTTGAAATAGTCCGGGACCACCAGCTCGCGGCCGTCGGACGACAGCACGAGGTCGAGGCCGGACCGCTTGAAATCGGCATGGAACAGGAAATGCGCGTCGGGAACGACGATCGCGTCGGCCGGCGCATGCGCCGGCGGCGCGTCCAGCTTCACGAGCTTAGACGCGGTCGAGCCCAGGCCGTCGGAGAAAAGCGCGGCGTCAGATTTGCCAGCGTAATTCACGGGGGCACCGACTATCGTTAATTATTACATAACAATTGGCGTTCGAAATCTGCATATCACTGGCAAGTGTCAGGAGGAACCATCTTCAGCTTGTGCCCCGGAGGGGCAGAAACGGCGCAATCCACGAGTTTGCTGTCATGCTGACAAGATTAAGCCTTCTTTAATTCCAAAAATTTCAAGTATAGTTACGTATCCACAGGCACTATACGGCCAAAATCAAGTCATATAAAGAATACACACCAACCGAAATACTAATCAGGGGCGCCGCATCCTTGCTTACTTACTACCACGGACCGGTTTCCGGCCGGCGAGGGTGAGCGAGGCTACCGAAATCTACAAAATGTATAGATTTGTCAGGCAATGCAGAAATCGACCGAGCACAACCTGACCGCGAACCAGACGCGCCATTCGCGACGTTCGTTCCGCTTTGGTTAATATTTGTCGCAGTGACGCAACACAATGTTCACCCTGACGGCCACGATTTTATCGCGAGCAGCCCCCTTTTAAGCCGGGGCAAAGTCCTTGCGCTGATGCTCCCCGAACAAGCATCCGGTTCCGCAGGCGCGCCAACGAGCCGCTGAACTCCGAGCAGGGGGCGTTACATGACTATTCTCGCGCTGGTGCGTACCTTATTTGCGGCGGCAGTGACTAGCGCGGTGCTTTGGGCCTTGAGCCCGGCCCATGCCGGTCCGCTCGGCCAGCCGTTGGGACTTGCGGCCGTCGCGGCGGACACGGAGCCATTCGGGCTGCTGCGCAGCGAACTCGAGAGTGGCCCGCTGCGGGACAAATGGCAGACGCTGGCGCGCAAGCTCGAGGACGAGCGCGTGCAGCTCGCCCTCTGCGATGGTGACCGGGAGCGGTGCGTATCACCAGCCGCCTTGCGGCTGCTGGCGATCGTCGATCAGGGGCGCGCCAAGGAAGGCCGCGCCCGGCTCGGCGAGATCAACCGGGCGATCAATCTGGCGATCCACCCCGCCAGCGACCTCGCCCAGTATGGCGAGATGGATGTCTGGGCCTCGCCGCTCGCCACCTTCGCCAGTCTGGCGGGCGATTGCGAGGACTATGCGATCGCCAAGTTCGTCGCGCTCCGGCTGGCCGGACTGCCGCCGCAGGATCTGCGCATCATCATCCTGCGCGACACCATGCGCGGCGAGGATCACGCCGTCGTTGCGGCGCGGCTCGACGGACGCTGGCTGCTGCTCGACAATCAGCGCATGGCCATGATCCAGGACAGCGACGCGCGACAGATCCGGCCGCGCTTCGTGCTCGACGACAGCGGCATCGCCGCACTGCAGGCTGCCTCCTGGGTGGCCCAGGTGAGCAACCGGTCCCGCGACTGACCTTCCGGTCTCCGCTGGCCGTCAGCCCTTGGTGACGTGCACCGCCGGCGTCGCGCCGCCATTCCATCGACCGTCGATGGCGCGCTCGATCTGCGCGGCCAGTTGCAGCAGCAGGCCGTCATCGGCCTGCTTGCCGATCGCCTGGATGCCGAGCGGCAGGCCGTGCTCGTTGGTGCCGAGCGGCAGCGAGACCGCCGGAATGCCGCAGAGATTGGCGAGCGGCGTGAAGGCGAAATTGCGCCAGAGATTGCCGAACCAGTCGAGCACGTCGGGATTGTCGCTGATCGTCAGATATTCGGTGGTGCCGATCTTGGGCGTCGACAGTGCCGTGATCGGCGTCAGGATGATGTCCCACTGTTCGAAGAACGCGCCGAAGGCGCGCGAGGTGGTATTGAACACCGCCTGCATCGCCGCGCGCTCGGCGAAGCTCGTGCCGCGGCCGGCCTCCCAGATGCGGATGTTGATCGGCTCGATCAGCTCGGCCGGCGGCCGCTCCAGCTTGCGCTGTGCGAGCAGGTTGTTGATGACGATGGCGAAGTTCGAGATGTAGCAGGTGGTCTGTGCCGCGAAGGCGGCGCGATAATCGACGTCCGGCAGCGCGTAGCCGACGTGATGGCCGAGGCCCTCGAGGAATTTGCCGACGCGCTCCAGCTCGGCCGCGATGTGCGGCGTGGCGCGATAGTCGCCCCATTGGTGCGACAGCGCGATCCTGAGCTTGCCGGGGTCGCGCTTGATCAGCTCGACATAGGGCTCCGGCGTGGTCCAATACGGCATGAACTCGCCCGGCGCGCCGCCGCGGCAATGATCGACGAAAGCCGCGGTGTCGCGCACGCTGCGCGACTGGCAGCCCTGGATCGAGACCAGGCCGGAGAGATCCGACAGATGCGGCGCGATCGAGAACACGCCGCGCGAGACCTTCAGTCCGATATTGCCGTTGACGCCTGCGGGAATGCGGATCGAGCCGCCGCCATCGGTCGCATGCGCGATCGGCACCACGCCGGCGGCGACCATCGCGGCGCTGCCGGCCGACGAGCCGCAGGTCGTGTAGTCGGTGTTCCACGGATTGCGCGTGACGTAGACCGCGGGATTTTCCGCCGAGCTGCAGACACCGAACTCCGGCGTCGTGGTCCGGCCCATCAGATTGAGCCCGGCCTTGCGCATCTTCGACGTCAGATGTGTGTCGGCGGCGGGGCGGTTGCCGCGCATGTAGAGCGAGCCCTGCTCCTGCAGGCGCCCGGCCATGGTCGGCCCGAGATCCTTCATCAGGAACGGCAGGCCGGCGAACGGGCCATCGGCATTGGCGCCGGCCTTGATCGGATCGTCGACCGCGTCGGCGAAGATCTCGACGACGCCTGATAGTTTGGGATCGACCATGGCGATGCCTTGGGCGGCCTGCTGCGCCAGCTCCGCCGCTGTCACTTCGCCGCTGCGAACGCGCGCGGCGAGCGCCACGCCGTCATGCCGGGCCCATTCGTCCCAGCTCATCACCAAGGTCATCTGTGTTCCGATCCTTCACACCGACTATCAATGAGCCGATGAGTCCGCGCCTGCATCGTCCGGCGGCGCGAACCTTAGTTTGCGAAGGCAGGCTGTCAATCAAGCAGGCTTGCATGCCGCCAATACGACATGCTCATGCGCCGCGGCTTACCGCTGAACGACCGCTTGGTTCCGAAAATCGGGACCTTCGCCTCGCCGCGCGTGAATCGCGCGCATCGCACGCCGCTCGCGCCGCAGGCATCGCCTTCCGCGCCACGCGGAGTCGACCAGCACCCTGCCTGCGCCCGCGCGCGATCCGTTGACGCAGTTCCCCTTGTTACATTGTTGCTGATCGACAACACCGCCGTCCGCGTGCTATCCGCCAGCCGAACAGGGGATGCCGTGCGCAACAGTCGCCAGCGATATCTGACGCGCCGTCCGGGCTTGTTGCGCCGGATCGCCGCGCTGTGCCTGCTGCTCTCTTATCTCCTGGCCGGCGCGCTGCATGGCGCCTGCGACCTCGACGTCGCGCACGCGCCGTCTGGCAAGCCGGAGATCGCGGCGCTGCTCGACAAGGCCGGCCATGCCGACCCGCGCGGCATCGCCGATCATCATTGCCACGGCTGCTTCTCGGTCGCCGTGCCGCAACTGCAGCTCGCGGTGCTCCCGAGCGACATCGTCGCGGCGACAGATTGGCCGATCGTCGCAATGGGGGCCGGCATCCCGTCCGACTCCGATTCGCCTCCGCCCAAACACCTGATCTGAATCTGACGTCAAGTGCCGGACGGCGCCAGCCGTCCTCATTGCCCGTCCAGACAGGTTGTTCGTCATGCCATTCCCCGCAATGGCTGCGCGCGCTGCATGCGCCGCGGCCCTGCTCGCGCTGTTCGTGCACGGCGCGGCCGCGCAGAGCTTGACCCTGCGCGAGGCGCTGTCGCGCGCGCTCGCCGCCAATCCCAGGCTCTCCTCCGCCGATCGCGACGTCGGCATCGCCTCCGGCCAGCGGCTGCAGGCCGGCGCGCTGCTCAATCCCGAGCTGTCCTACGAGCAGGACAACTCGCTCGGCTCGGGCCCCTATCGCGGCACGCGCTCTGCCGAGACCACCTTGCAGATCAGCCAGGCGTTCGAATGGTTCGGCAAGCGCGACGCGCGCATCGCGGCGGGACAGGCCGGCGTGCGCGCCGCCGAGATCCAGCGCCAGGCGGTGCGGCTGGAGGTGCTGTCGGAAACCGCGGTCGCCTTCGTGACGGTGCTCGCGACGCAACGCCGCATCCAGATCCTCGATGACCAGGTCGCCGCCCTCGACCGGCTGACACCTTTGCTGCGGCGACGCGTCGAGGCCGGCGCGTCGTCGCCGGCTGAAACCGGCCGCGCCGAGGTCGCATCGGCACTGGTGCGCGCCGATCGCGAGCGCGTCAAGGCGACCCTGGCGAGCGCACGCCGCGAGCTCGCCGTGCTGACCGGCGACAGTCTTGCAAAACTCCCGTCCGTCACCGGCCGCTTCGACAGCACGGGCCAGCCGCCGTCGTTCCAGACCGTCATCGCGGCCATCGATGCCAACCCGCAGCTCGTGCGCTGGACCGCCATCTACGCGCAGCGCAACGCCGAGCTGCTGCTGGCACGGCTGAAGCCCTATCCCGACGTCCGCGTCAGCGCCGGCTGGCGTCACTTCAACGATACGCAGGATGATGCCGTCAGGCTCAGCGTCTCCGTACCCATCCCGGTGTTCGATCAGAACCAGGGCAACATCCTCTCGGCGCAGGAGAGCGTCGCCAAGACCGAAGCCGAGCGCAAGGCCAACCGCAACGCCCTGCTGGTGATCGCGGGCCGCGCCTACGACTCGCTGCAGGGTTCGCTGCGCGAGGTGGCGGTGTTGCGCGAGATCGCGATCCCCAAGGCGCAGGAAGCCGCGGACGAGATCGCGCAAGGCTACAGCGCCGGGCGCTTCTCGCTGCTCGAAGTGCTGGACGCGCAGGCGAGCGTGGCGCAGGCGCGGCTGCGCGAGCAGGAAGCACTGCAGAACATCCATGTCGCCGTGGCGACCATCGAAGGCCTGGTCGGCCGCCCCTTCACGCTGGCCCGGGAGATCGCGCGATGAGAGCCTCCACCGTCATTGTCATTGCGATCCTCGCAGCCGCCGCCGGCGCGGGCGCGTCGCGGCTTCTGGTCGAAGCAGCGCCGCAGAGCGAGCCGGCCGCTGGTCATGGCGATCACGCCGAGAAGGCGCCGAAGGACCATGTCGAGCAGGACGAGCACGGCGCCGACCGCATCCGCATCAGCGACGTGAAGCTCGCGGCCGCGGGTGTCACGCTCGCCGAAGCCGGACCTGCCACACTGTCGGACACGCTCGCGTTCAACGGCGTGCTGCGCGCCAACCAGGAGGCGCTGGTGCAGGTGACGCCGCGTTTCCCCGGCATCGTCCGCGCCATCAAGAAGCGCATCGGCGACACCGTCACCAAGGACGAGCTGCTCGCCGCGATCGAAAGCAATCAGAGCCTGACCGCCTACGACCTCAAGGCGCCGATCGGCGGCACCATCATCGACCGCCAGATCTCGCTCGGCGAATACGCGTCCGAGCAGAAGCCCGCCTTCGTGGTCGCGGACCTCTCGACCATCTGGGTGGACCTCTCGATCTATCGCCAGGATCTCCGCCGCGTCCGTCTCGACGACGAGGTGCTGATCGATCCGGACGACGGCCGCGGCCCGATCAAGGGCAACGTGTCCTACATCGCCCCCGTCGGCGCCAGCGAGACACAGACGGCGCTCGCGCGCGTCGTGCTGCCGAACGCCGACGGCCGCCTTCGGCCCGGCCTGTTCGTCACCGCGCGCCTCGTGCTCGCCAAGCGCAGCGTCGCCGTCGCGGTCCGCGCCAGCGCAATCCAGACCCTGGAGAACAAGACCGTCGTGTTCGTCCGCGAGGAGGGCGACAAGATCGAGGCGCGCCCGGTCGCAACAGGTGAATCCGATCCGACCCATGTCGAGATCCGCGATGGGCTCTCCCCCGGCGAGCACTATGTCGCCGAGAACAGCTTTGTCGTGAAGGCCGAGATGGGCAAAGGGGAGGCCGAGCATGATTGACGCGATCCTCGCTCTTGCCGTGCGCCAGCGCTGGCTGGTGCTGCTGATCACGCTCGGCGCGGCTGCGTTCGGCGCCTGGAATTTCACCCGGCTGCCGATCGACGCCGTCCCCGACATCACCAACGTGCAGGTGCAGATCAACACCAAGGCGCCCGGCTATTCGCCGCTCGAGACCGAGCAGCGCATCACCTTCCCGGTCGAGACCGCGATGGGCGGCCTGCCCCGCCTCGACACCACGCGCTCGCTGTCGCGCTACGGACTGAGCCAGGTCACCGTCGTATTCCAGGACGGCACCGACATCTACTTCGCCCGTCAGCAGGTCAACGAGCGCATTCAGCAGATCAAGGACCAGCTGCCGCCCGGCGTCGAGGTCGCGATGGGGCCGCTGTCGACGGGCTTGGGCGAGATCTTCATGTATGCGGTCGAGGCCAGGCCCGGCGCGAAGACGCCCGATGGCGCGGACTACTCGCCGACCGACCTGCGCACCGTGCAGGATTGGATCATCCGGCCGCAGTTGCGCGGCGTGCCAGGGGTGATCGAGGTCAACACCATCGGCGGCTTCGAGCGCCAGTTCCATGTGCTGCCGGATCCCGGCCGCCTGATGGCCTACAAGATCAGCTTTCGCGACGTGATCGCCGCGCTCGCGTCGAACAACGCCAATGTCGGTGCCGGCTATATCGAGCGCAATGGCGAGCAATATCTGGTGCGCGCGCCCGGCCAGGTCGGCAGCGCCGCCGAGCTGAAGGACATCGTGATCGGCGCCCGCGGCGGCACGCCGGTGCGCATCGGCGACATCGCCGAGGTGGCCGAAGGACGCGACCTGCGCACGGGTGCTGCGACGCTCAACGGCGAGGAGACGATCCTCGGCACCGCGATGCTGTTGATCGGCGAGAACAGCCGCGCCGTGGCCCGGCGGGTCGCGGCGCGGCTCGACGAGATCGCCAAGTCGCTGCCCGAGGGCGTGATCACGCGCACGCTCTACGACCGCACGCATCTGGTCGAAGCCACCATCCGCACCGTGGAAAAGAACCTGCTCGAAGGCGCCGCGCTGGTCGTCGTCGTGCTGTTCCTGCTGCTCGGCAATATCAGGGCCGCGCTGGTCACCGCCTGCATCATTCCGCTGGCGATGGCGATGACCATCACCGGCATGGTCGAGAGCAAGGTCAGCGCCAACCTGATGAGTCTCGGCGCGATCGATTTCGGCATCATCGTCGACGGCGCCGTCATCATCGTCGAGAACTGTCTTTGTCTGCTCGCCCAGGCCCAGCACCGCAAGGGCGGCCTGCTCACGACCTCCGAGCGGCTCAAGACCATCGTCGACGGCGCGCGCGAGGTGATCGGGCCGAGCCTGTTCGGCACGCTGATCATTGCAGTCGTCTATCTCCCCGTGCTGACGCTGACCGGGGTCGAGGGCAAGATGTTCACGCCGATGGCGCTGACCGTGCTGATGGCGCTCGGCGCCGCCGTGCTGTTCTCGATCACCTTCGTGCCCGCCGCGGTCGCGATTGTCGTCACCGGTAAGGTCTCCGAGCAGGAGAACGTCATCATGCGCGGCGCGCGGCGGATCTACGCGCCGCTGCTGCGTATCGCCATCACCTATCGCCTGACGGTGGCCGCCATCGCTGTCTTGGTCGTCGCGATCAGCGGCGTCGCCGCGGCGCGCATGGGCGGCGAGTTCATCCCGAGCCTCGACGAGGGCGACGTCGCGCTGGCTTCGCTGCGCATCCCTGGCACCAGCCTCACGCTGTCGGTCGATCTGCAGAAGGCGCTGGAGGCGCGGCTGCGCCGGATTGCTGAGGTCAAGGACGTCTTCACCCGCATCGGCACCGCCGAGGTCGCGACCGACCCGATGGCGCCGTCGCAGGGCGACGGCTACATCATGCTGAAGCCGCGCAGCGAATGGCCGGATCCGGCGAAGTCCAAGGCTGCGCTCGTCGCCGAGATCGAGGCGGCCGCCGACGAGATCCCTGGCAGCAATTACGAGATCTCGCAGCCGATCCAGCTGCGCTTCAACGAGCTGATCTCCGGCGTGCGCAGCGATGTCGGGATCAAGATCTTCGGCGACGATCTCGACATCCTGCAGGGCGCCGCGCGCCAGGTCGAGGCCGCGATCCGCGGCATCAACGG
Organism: Bradyrhizobium sp. STM 3809; assembly: GCF_000239795.1. GTDB lineage: Bacteria > Pseudomonadota > Alphaproteobacteria > Rhizobiales > Xanthobacteraceae > Bradyrhizobium. The sequence goes on from NZ_CAFJ01000006.1 coordinate 21,937, forward strand.
CGCCACCGACGTCAAGACCGAGCAGGTCGCGGGCCTGCCGATCCTGACCGTCAAGATCGACCGCCAGGCGCTGTCGCGCTACGGCCTCAGCGTCTCGGAAGTTCAGAACGTGGTCGAGATCGCGATCGGCGGCAAGGCTGTCGGCAAGCTGTTCGACGGCGACCGCCGCTTCGACATCGTCGTCCGCCTGCCCGAGCGTCTGCGCGGCAATCTCGATGCGATCCGCGCCATCCCGATCCCGCTGCCTGCGGCTGAGGACGCGACCGCGACGCCGCTGCGCACCGCCGTCAACGCCGCCGCGCAACCGCGCTACGTGCCGCTCTCATCCGTCGCCGCCGTCGCGTCGGCGCCCGGGCCGAACCAGGTCAGCCGCGAGAACGGCAAGCGCCGCATCGTGGTGACCGCCAACGTCCGCGCCCGCGACCTCGGCTCGTTCGTGGCCGAGGCGCAGGCCGCTGTCGCTGAGAAAGTGAAGCTGCCGCCGGGCTACTGGATCGGCTGGGGCGGCCAGTTCGAGCAGCTGCTGTCCGCCACCAAGCGCCTGACGATCGTGGTGCCGATCGCGCTGGCGCTGGTGTTCCTGCTGCTGTTCATGAGCATGGGCTCGTTCGCCGACGCGGCGCTGGTGTTTTCCGGCGTGCCGCTGGCGCTGACCGGGGGCATCGCCGCGCTGCTGCTGCGCGACCTGCCGCTGTCGATCTCCGCCGGCGTCGGCTTCATCGCGCTGTCGGGCGTCGCCGTGCTCAACGGCCTCGTCATCATCGCCTTCATCGAGCGGCTGCGCCAGGAAGGCCGCAGCATCCTGGCCGCTGTCGAAGAAGGCGCGCTGGCGCGACTACGTCCGGTGCTGATGACCGCGCTCGTCGCCTCGCTCGGCTTCGTCCCGATGGCGCTCGCGTCAGGCGCCGGCGCCGAGGTGCAGCGCCCGCTCGCCACCGTCGTGATCGGCGGCATCATCTCCTCGACCGTGCTGACGCTGCTGGTGCTGCCAGCGCTGTACGTGCTGTTCAGGCGGGATACGCCCCCGCCTGACCCGGCTCACGACTGGTGACGCTTGGTGATCGCGACCCGCGTCGCCTGGCCGTAGAGACCGGCCATCTGGTCGAGCTGCGCGGTGGTCGCCGCGCAGCTCTCGACCCAACCGGGCATCGCTTCGAACATCGGCGGCAGCGTCGCCGCGCGGAGCGCCGCATATTCCTCGGTGACTTCGCGGCCGCGGGCCGTGGCCCGGTAGCGCGTCTCCTTGCGTGAGGAGCGTCCCTCGGTCTCGATCAGGCCGGCGCGGACCAGCTTGCGGGTCGCGTATTGCAGGTTGGGCACGTCGACGCGGTTGAGCAACTGACCGACCTCGGCGAGCCGCTTCGGCTCGTCGCCCATGCGCACGACGTTGAGCACGGCGACGTCGTCGCCGGTCAGCGGCACCTCGCAGACGGCCGCGAGGCAGGACGCCTTCCAGCGATAATAGGACTGCGCCAGCCGCTCCAGCGCGAACTCGAACTCCGACAGCCGCCGCTCGGCGTCGCTGCGGGCGAGATGCCAAGACCCCTTGCTCTCGCCTTTGCCTTCGCCCTTGCCGTTCGTCTCGGCAGCATCGCGGTCGCTCTCTGCCCGTGACCCGGCCCTGCCCCTTGCGGATTTCGCCTTCCCCGCCACGGTCTTGCGCGTCGCCGCGGCGCTACCAGCCCTTTTCAATATCCCGTCTCCCGATGCCGCTCCGCACAATGCGTGTGCAGCGCATGCTCAATCTCTGCTGTTTACATCCGATATTTTTACATTAAAAATTCAATGAAGAAAACACATCAGGTGCGGCGTCACTGTGGACGCAGGCAGGACCGGGGAGCATGACGATGGCTGGCAAGAGCGCTGGACAGTGGATCGATATTGCCGCCGCCGATGGCGGCACGTTCAAGGGCTACCTCGCGGTGCCCGCGTCAGGCTCCGGTCCCGGCATCGTGCTCCTGCAGGAGATTTTCGGCGTCAACGCCTCGATACGCGCGGTCGCCGACTACTACGCCGAGGAAGGCTATGTGGTGCTGGCGCCCGACCTGTTCTGGCGCTTCGAGCCGGGCATCGAACTCGGCTATGGCGAGGCCGATTTCGGCAAGGCCTTCGGCTACTATCAGCGCTTCGACGTCAATCTCGCGATCAAGGACACCGCCGACGCGCTGAAGGTGCTGCGCGCGCGGCCTGAATGCAAGGGCAAGGTCGGCGCGCTCGGCTTCTGCCTCGGCGGCAAGCTGGCCTATCTCACGGCCGCGCGGACCGATGTCGACTGCGCCGTCTCCTATTACGGCGTCGGCATCGAGGCTGATATCGGCGAGGCCAAGAACATCAAGGGCCCGATCGTCTTCCACTTCGCCGAGCTCGACAAGTTCGCTCCCGCCGAGGCGCGCGAGGCGATCAAGGCCGGCTTTGCCGGCCGCGATGATGCCGAGTTCTATCTCTATCCCGGCTGCGACCACGCCTTCGCCGCTCCGGAGCGCGCGAGCTTCGACAAGCCCGCGACCCTGATGGCGCATTCGCGCTCGATCGCCCTGTTCCGCAAGGTGCTCGGCCCGCATTACGACCTGTCGTCGCTGTGGGACAAGCACACCGAGCTCGAATTCGCGACGCGCTCGGCGGAGGCGACGATGGGCACAATGGTCGCCGAGCCCTATGTCAACCACATCCCGACCATGACCGGCGGCGTCGGCTACAAGGACCTGCTGCGGTTCTACGCCAACCACTTCATCCCGAAGACGCCGGCGGACACCAAGTTGGTGCCGATCTCGCGCACCATCGGCGCCGACCGCGTCGTCGACGAGATGCTGTTCTGCTTCACCCACGACATCGAGATCGACTGGATGCTGCCCGGCATCCCGCCGACCGGCAAATATGTCGAGATTCCCCTGGTCGCGATCGTGCGCTTCCGCGGCGACAAGCTCTACAACGAGCACATCTACTGGGATCAGGCCTCGGTGCTGGTGCAGATCGGCCTGCTCGATCCATCCAAGCTGCCGGTCGCGGGCGTCGAGACCGCCAAGAAGCTGGTCGATGAAAGCCTGCCCTCGAACACGCTGATGAAGCGCTGGGCCGAGAGCGCGCCGCGCTGATCGTGACGTGCGATGGCGACACGGGCGCCATCCCTTGAGCTGTTCTTCGCCGATCCGTCCTTCGTTCATCCGGAGTTGCATCACCATGCGTGACCATCAGATCTCTCGTCGTACGATGTTGCAGCTCGCGGGCGCAGCTGCTCTGCCGCTCGCTGCCGGCCTGCCGCTGCGCGCCGCCGATGCCGCGGCGGGCACCTTGACCATCGCCTACAACGTCAATTTGCCGTCGTTCGATCCCACCGTCGGCGTCTCCGCGGTCAACCCGACGATCCAGTCGATCTACCAGGCGATCTTCGATCCCTATATCGGGCAGGCTGCCGATCTCTCCTTCACGCCGGGCCTCTTGACGAAGTGGGGCTGGAACGAGGACCGCAGCAAGGTGACGATGGAGCTGCGCTCCGACGCGACCTGGCACGACGGCTCCAAGGTGACGCCGGAGGACGTGGTGTGGTCGCTGACCCGCGCCGCCGATCCGAAGGGCGGCAACCCCATCCAGTTCGTGTGGTCGAAGATCAACAACTTCAAGATCGACGGCCAGACCATCACCGCCGACGTCGTCGAGTTCGAGCCGGTGCTGTTCAAATGGATGGCGTTCCTGACTGGCTACGTGCTGCCGAAGGCCTATTACGAGAAGGTCGGCGCCGAGGGCTTCGAGAAGGCGCCGATCGGCTCGGGGCCCTACAAGGTCGATGCGTTCGAGCGCAACGCCTTCCTCCGGCTGAAGGCGCATCCCGGCTATTGGGGACCGAAGCCGGCGTTCGAAACCGTGGTCTTCAAGTTCGTCACCGATCCGACCAGCCGCGTCGCCGAGATCGAATCCGGCGGCTCCGACATCACCTTCGAGATTCCCTATGAGGAGTTCGACCGCCTCAAGGCCAAGCCGAACCTCGCCGGCGTGACGCAGCCGATCTCCGACATCGGCATGATCTTCCTCACCGACATCGATCCGATGCTCGACCGCAACGTGCGCCTCGCCGCCAATCACGCGATCGACAAGAAGGCGATCGTCGAGAAGCTGCTGCGCGGCTATGGCGTCCCGATCGACACGTTGGAAGCGCCGGGCTACGCGGCCTTCGATCCGTCGATCAAGGTCGCCTACGATCCGGAGCTCGCCAAGAGCCTGCTCGCCAAGAGCGGCTATTCGACGTCGAAGCCGGTCAAGTTCACCATCCAGACCACGCGCGGCTTCAAGCCGAAGGACTACGAGATGGTCCAGGCGATCGCCGGCATGTGGCGCAAGGTCGGCATCGAGGCCAATATCGAGGTCTACGAGATCGCCCAGCATTTCGAGCTGCGCGCCCGCCATGCGCTGGCGCCGGCCGCGTTCTACAATTGGGGCAATGCGATCGGCGATCCCACGACCTCGACCGGGTTCGCGATGTTCGGCCCGTCGCCGCATTCGGCGTGGAAGGGCAAGGACCTGATCGAGCGCATCGGACCCTTGTGGGGCGAGAAGGACGAAGCCAAGCGCATCGGCGGCTGGAAGGCGGTCGACAAATACATCGCCGAGGAAGGCGAGGTGATCCCGCTGCTGCAATACGTCCAGCCGATCGTGCACAAGAAGGGGCTGAAGGTGGTGCCGCAGGCCAACGGCATGATCCTGCCGCAGCTCGTCACCCAAGGTTGAGACAAGGCTGAGACGGAGCACACGGCGATGCGCTGGAGCGCCCTACTCAAGCGCCTCGCTCTGATCCCGCCGACGCTGCTCGGCGTCGGCGCCATCGTGTTCGTGCTGCTGCGCGTGGTGCCGGGCGATCCCATCGCGATGATGATCCCGCCCGGCGCCTCGCCCGCCGATATCGCGCGGCTGCGCGCGCTGTACGGCCTCGACCAGCCGCTGCTGTCGCAGTTCATCACCTGGCTCGGCCAGGTCGCATCAGGCGATTTCGGCCGCTCGATCAGCCTGCGCCAGCAGGTGTTCGAGCTGGTCGGGGCGCGGCTGCCGGCGACCTTGGAGCTCGCCGCGCTTTCCGTCGTCCTGGCGTTGCTGATGGGCACAGCCGTCGCGCTGGTCGGCAGCCTGCTGCGCGGCACGCGCGCGGAGTGGCTGCTCGATACGGCGAATGGTTTCTTCCTCGCGATTCCCGATTTCCTCTGGGCGCTGATCCTGCTGCTCGGCTTCGGCGTGCTGCTGCCGCTGCTGCCGATCTCCGGCCGGCTCGATCCGCAGCTCGCAATCGCCTTCCGCACTCACTTCTATCTCGTCGAGAGCCTGCTCACCCTGCGCCTCGACATCGCCGCCGACCTGCTGCGCCACATGCTGCTGCCGTCGCTGGCGCTGGCGCTGCCTTTCGCCGCGCTGGTCGCGCGCCTGTTGAAGGCGCAGCTCGCCGAGGCCGAGGACCAGGACTACGCGCAGATCGCCCGCACCCGCGGCTTCTCCCGCACCACCATCCTGCAGCGCGAGGTGTTTCCCAACGCGCTGATCCCGACGGTCGCGCTCTCGGGCGTGCAGGTCACCCTGCTGCTCGGCGGCACCGTGCTGGTCGAACGCATCTTCTCCTACGAGGGCATCGGCAACATGGCGATCGACGCCGTCATCAACCGCGACTTCCCGCTGATCCAGGGGCTGATCCTGACCTTCGCCGTGCTGTTCATCGCGCTCAACCTGGCCGTCGATCTCCTGGTGGCGCTGCTCGATCCGAGGCTGCGTCATGGATGAGTGCAATGGCTGATCTCGTCCTCTCCGGTCCGATCACCGCAGCGCCGTCGCGCTGGCGCAGCGCGGTCGCGCGCGGCGGCGCGCGGCTGTGGGCCGGCGGTCTCATCGTCGCGCTGCTGCTGCTGATCGCGCTGTTCGCCCCCGTCATCGCCCCGCATGATCCCGCCGAGCAGGACCTGATGTCGGCGCAGCTGCCGCCGGCCTTCATGCGCGGCGGTGAAGCCGCGTTCCCGCTCGGCACCGACAGTCTCGGCCGCTGCGTGCTGTCGCGGCTGATGTATTCCGCGCGCACCGCGGTGGCGGTCGCGCTGATCGCCTCGGCGCTGGCCGCGCTCATCGGCATCGCGCTCGGCCTGATCGCAGGCGCCTTCGGCGGCCTCTCCGATCAGCTGGTGTCGCGGATGATCGACGTCTGGATGGCGTTCCCGCCGGTGCTGCTGTCGATCGTGCTCGCCGCCGTGATCGGCGCCGGCCTCACATCCGTCATCGCGGCGATCGTCGTCGTCGACTGGACCCGCTTCGCCCGCATCGTCCGGGCCGAGACCCAGGCCCAGCTCGCGCGCGACTACGCGGCCGCGGCGCGCGTGCTCGGCCTCACCCGCGCGCAGGCGCTGCGGCTGGAGATCCTGCCCAATCTCATCCCGCTGATCGTCACGCTCCTCGCCGTCGAGATGGGCATCGCGATCCTGGTCGAGGTCATCCTCTCCTTCGTCGGCATCTCCGTCACCGGCGACACCGCGAGCTGGGGCGGCATGATCACCGAGGGCCGCCAGATCGTCTACCAGGCGCCCTGGATCATGGCGCTGCCGATCGCAGCGGTCATCGTCAGCGTCATCGGCTTCAATCTGTTCGGCGACGGCCTGCGCGCCGCGCTCGACCCGGTGCAACGCCGATGAGTGCCATCCTCGAGATCGACAACCTTCACGTCGCGATCGGCGCCGCCAACGTGCTGCGCGGCGTCTCCTTGCGCGTCGAGGCCGGCGAGGTGCGCGGCCTCGTCGGCGAATCCGGCGCCGGCAAGTCGATGGTCGGCCGCACCATCTTCGGGCTGCTGCCGTCGAGAGCGAAGATCACCGCGGGCTGCGTCAGCTTCGAGGGCCGCGATCTCCTGGCGTTGCCCGACAGGCAGCGCCGCGACCTGCTCGGGCGCCGCATCGCGCTGATCCCGCAGGATCCGATGACCTCACTCAACCCGGTCCGGCGCATCGGCGCGCAGATGGCGGCGGTGCTGCAGCTGCATCTGAAGCTGTCGAAGCGCGCCGCGCTCGCCCGCGCCGCCGAGCTGCTCACCGAGGTCGCGATCCGCGATCCCGCCCGCGTGCTCACACTGTATCCGCACGAGCTCTCCGGCGGCATGCGCCAGCGCGTGCTGATCGCGACGGCCTTCGCCTGCGATCCGTCGCTGGTCATTGCCGACGAGCCGACCACCGCGCTCGACGTCACCGTGCAGCGCCAGGTGCTGCAGCTGGTCGAGCGGATGCGCCAGCGCCATGGCGCGGCGATCCTGTTCGTCACCCACGATCTCGGCGTCGTCGCCAAGATCTGCCGCAGCATGACCGTGCTGCATGCCGGACGCGTGCTCGAGGATGGCCTCACCGCGGACGTGCTGGTGAAGCCGCATCACGCCTACACGCGCGCGCTGCTGGCGGCGACGCCGCGCGCCGACCGGCCTGCCGACGCGCTCAAGCCGGTGCCGCCGGCATTGATCGAGAGCCTGTGGGCCGAGGCGCACCGGCTCGATCAGCTCGCCGCAGCGAGGCCGGCATGAGCGAGATCCTGCTGCGCACCGGCCGGCTCGGCTTCGCCTATCCGGCGCGGTCGCGCGCGCTGTTCGGCAAGCCCGAGATGCGCGACGTCATCAAATCGGTCGATCTCGCGGTGCCGCGCGGCGCCGTGCTCGGCCTCGTCGGCGAGTCCGGCTCGGGCAAGACCACGCTCGGCCGCCTCCTGGTGCGGCTGCTGGAGCCGACCGCGGGCGGCATCCAGTTCGATGGCGTCGAGATCAGTCATCTCACCGAAGAGGCGTTGCGACCCTTGCGCGCGCGGATTCAGATGATCTTCCAGGATCCGCAATCCTCGCTCAATCCGCGGCTGCCGCTGGCGGTGACCCTGACGCGCCAGCTCGAAGTCTATGGCCGCCTCAACGGCCGGCGCGACCGCCGCGACAAGGCCGCGGCGCTGCTCGACCTCGTCGGCCTGCCGACGGCCTTCGTCGACCGCTATCCGCACGAGCTGTCCGGCGGCCAGCGCCAGCGCGCCGGCATCGCGCGCGCGCTCGCGCTGCAGCCCGACTTCATCGTCGCCGACGAGATCGTCTCCGGTCTCGACGTCTCGACCCAGGCGCACATCCTGATGCTGCTGAAGGATCTCCGAGCCAAGCTCGGGCTCACCGTCGTTTTCATCAGCCACGATCTCTCGGTGATCCGCGTGCTGTGCGACGAGGTCGCGATCCTCCGGGGCGGCGAGGTGGTGGAGCACGGCCCGGTCGGCCGCATCTTCTCCCATCCGCAACACGCCTATACGCGCCAGTTGCTCGCCGCCATTCCGCTCCCCGATGTCGAGCCGGGCTGGCTCGACGACTCCCCGTCCCGTCAGCAACCGCAGCAGCAGGGATCCGCCGCATGAGTGCACCGATCAAGGACTGCGTCGTCGTCATCACCGGCGCCACCGGCGCCATCGCGAAGGCGCTGATCGCCGAGCTGCTCGGGCGCGGCGCCGCCAAGATCTACGCCGCCGCGCGCGACGTCTCCGGCATTGCCGCGAGCAACAAGGTCGTGCCGCTGAAGCTCGATGTCACCAGCGACGCCGACGCGGCCGCCGCCGCCGCGCAGGCCTCCGACGCGACGCTGCTGATCAACAATGCCGGCGTCAATCACAACACGGCCTTCATGCTGGCGCCCGATCTCGCCATCGCCACCGAGGAGATCGAGATCAACTACCTCGCCCCATTGCGGCTGACCCGCGCCTTCGCCCCGGTGCTGATCAAGAACAAGGGCGCCGTGCTCAACATCCTCACCATCCTGGCGCGCGTGAACCTGCCGCTGATGGGCTCCTATTGCGCTTCGAAGGCCGCAGCGCTGAGCCTGACGCAAGGCCTGCGCGGCGAGCTGACGCCGAAGGGCGTGCGCGTCGCCGGCGCCCTGCCCGGCGCGGTCGACACCCGCATGACGGCGGGTCTTCCGATTCCGAAGATGACGCCGGCCGAGGCGGCGAAGGAGATCCTCGACGGCTACGAGGCCGGCGAGGAGGACATCTATGTCGGCGACATGGCCCGCGGCCTCGCGGCCGGCCTGGCGCAGGATCACAAGGCGGTGGAGAAGCAATTGGCGTCGGGGTGACGCGCGAGACTGGCAGCAAGAATGGCAGCGCAGGCGCGTGCTCCGTCCTTCGAAAGGCTGGCTGCAGCGTTCGATCTCACCCCTCATGGTGAGGAGGCGCGCAGCGCCTTCTCGAACCATGACGCCCGAGCAACGGCCTCACCCTTCGAGACGCCCGCCTGCGGCGGGCTCCTCAGGGTGAGGGGCGGGAGTTGGTCGAGCGGCTCGACTGCGCGGGGGGCCGCGAAGCTCCCGGCTCACCTCGCGAGCTCGCTGCCGGTGGCGGATGCGCGCCATCACTCGGAACTCGACCTTCATGGTGAGGGGGCCGTCTTGGCGGCGCGTCTCGAACCACGAGGCCTCAATCGTTCGATGTCAACCCTTGGTCGGAGTCCTTCAATGAAGATTGCCAAACTCATCAGCACAGCTTTCGCCGCCCTCGCCCTCTCCTCCTCCCTCGCCGCCGCCGACTCCATCCCCGGTCTGCGCGGCCACGACCACACCGGCATCACCGTGCCCGATGTCAAGGCCGCGATCGCCTTCTTCACCGACGTGATCGGCTGCAAGCAGGCGATGTCGTTCGGGCCGTTCTCCGACGACAAGGGCACGTTCATGCAAGACGTCGTCAACGTGCATCCGCGCGCCGTCATCGACGAGATCAGCATGGTCCGCTGCGGCTATGGCTCGAACATCGAGCTGTTCCAGTACGAGGCGCCGGACCAGGCCAGGACACAGCCGAAGAACAGCGATTTCGGCGGCCACCACATCGCGCTCTATGTCGACGACATCGACAAGGCCGCGGCCTATCTGAAGTCGAAGGGCGTGCGCACCATGCAGGGCCCGATCCCGATCACCGAAGGCCCGGCCGGCGGCCAGTCGATCCTGTACTTCCTGACCCCGTGGGACCTGCAGATGGAGCTGATCAGCTATCCCAAGGGCATGGCCTACGAGAAGACCGCGACCACCGTGCTGTGGTCGACGACGGAGCCGCAGAAGTAAGACGACGCGAAACCAATTCGCTCCACGTCGAAGCTCCCTCAACTCTCTCCCCGTTCCTACGGGGAGAGAGCCGGGGTGAGAGGCAGCCGCAAGGGGAGTGAATGTGGTGAGACCTGTACGCCCTCACCCGGATTGCATCTTCGATGCAATCGGTCCCCTCCCGGACGTGGCAGGACGATCACATCTGACGACCGGAGTTTTGCGCCGGTCACTCTCCCCGTCGTCATGGCCCGGTTCGTCCCGGCCATCCACGCCCTTCGATATCCTGAGAACGACATGGATGCCCGGGACGCGCCCGGGCATGACGGAGAAACTCATCCGGAGGATCGTTCTCCGGGACGGCTCCGCCATTGCGTTTGCGATAGCCCGGCCATGAGCAGGGAACGGGTACGGAAGTCAGCGAGCGCAGTCGCGCCGTTCGAACGCGACAGCTGCGAACGCGGTCAGCTCAGACCCATGCCTCAGTTGAACCCCACCGGCGCGGCGCTCGCCATCCAGCCATCCGAGCGCGTGTTGCGCGCGAACCGCTGATAGCGCGAGGCGCGGGCTTCGCGCGTCGGACCGGCAGCCGCCCCATACATCGAGCCGCCGCGCGGGTTGACGATGGTGTAGCCGGCGATCGAGCGCGGGTGCTCGCGGGTGACGTGGCCGCCGGAATTGCCGTCATGCACCAGCCAGACGTTGCCGGCGACCTGCTGCTGCAGGATCATCACGTGGCCCGTGCGGACGGCGGCCATGCCCGGAGCCGGCATGGCGCGCGGGAAGCGGCGCCAGTTGGCAGCTAGGTTGAGCTCGGGAATGACGCGGCCAAAGGTGTAGAGCGAGGCCTCGCAGCCGCAGAACGCGTGCGGACAACCCGACGGGCGGCTGCCGACGACACGACCTTCGACGACGCGGCCATCGCCCGGAATCGAGGCCATCGCGCTCATGAAGCCGTGGTGGCGGTAGGAATAGTGATGATGAGAGAAATGATGATGGTGACGAGGACGCGCCTCGGCTTGAACGGAGAGGGCGAGCAATGCGGCGACGACAAGAACAACGCGGTACATTGGAGGACTCCTGTACGCTGTGAAATCCCCCTGCCGCGCGCCAATCAACCGCTAAACATGTCCTCAAAGTGACGGAATCGCCCCTGAGCCATGCATTTGCGGGACAGAGCTGCCCGCTCATGCGGTTCCGAATTAACGTATTTGCTTGACTCGCAGTCGAAATCCCTTTCGCCAATTCCGCTGGTCCTTTCGTGTCCCAGGAGGAAAAAATGACCGCCTTCAAGGGCAGCTGCCTGTGCGGCGACGTCGCTTTCGAGGTCGACGGCCCGTTCGACAAATTCCTCAACTGCCACTGCTCGCGCTGTCGCAAGGCGAGCGGCACCGCGCATTCCTGTGAGGTCGTCGTCAAGGCGGCGGCGCTGCGCTGGCTGCACGGCACAGCCAACGTCGCGCGCTTCGACCTGCCGCAGGCGCGCAGCTTCGCCACCGCGTTCTGCACCCGATGCGGCAGCCCGATGCCGCATCTGACACGCAGCGGCCGCGAGGCCATCATTCCCGCCGGCAGCTTCGATCAGCCACTCGGCGCCGCGCCCGACCGCCACGTGCACTGGGCCTCGCGCGCCGACTGGTACATCCACGGCGAAAGCCTGCGCGCGGAGGATTGATCCGGTCGAGAGGCGTGCCGCGTGCGCCGGGCCGTTGCCCGTCGGCCAAATCAGCGACGAGGCGCGCCTTCAATCATTCGCTTCGCAGGCCTCGACCGACCGCAAAGCGACGGGTGCAATAGACCTGTTTTCCGGCGCAGCTCCAACGTGATGGATCTGTCCGCACCGACCGCGACGAAGATTCATCTTCCGTTTTTTCGAAATTCATGCTTCTCTGGGCGCATCCCGTCTCATCGACGAGGGGCGCTGCGCGGTCGTCACGAAGCGTGGAGTGCGGGATGTGGTGGGCGGGCCGGTTTGCAGCGTGAGTGATCGCGCCGACGAACAACACCGGCCCGTACGGTCAAGTCGCGTGGTCCTGGCCTCCCGAAGCTGAGGTCAAGTCTGCGGTGATGCGCGGCAAGCGCGTCCTGGAGATGACGGTGGCCAACACGCCCGGCGC
>NZ_CAFJ01000005.1 GCF_000239795.1 Bradyrhizobium sp. STM 3809
CCGATCCGGCCCGGCTCGGCGAGTTGCGCGAGGCGCTGGCCGGCACCGGCATCGCATGCGGGGCAGGGGAGAGCGCGATCATCGAGGCCGCCGCGCGGCCGGCCGACTGGGTCATGGCCGCCGTGTCCGGCGCCGCCGGCCTGAAGCCGGCGCTCGCCGCCGTCGACCGCGGGGCCACCGTCGCGCTCGCCAACAAGGAATGCCTGGTCTGTGCCGGCGATTTCTTCATGCAGCGCGCCGCGCAGGCCAATGCCTGCATCCTGCCGGCCGATTCGGAGCACAACGCGCTGTTCCAGGCGCTGTCCTCGGGCAATCGCGAGGAGCTGGTCCGCGTCATCATCACCGCCTCCGGCGGGCCGTTCCGCACCTGGGCTCCCCAGGACATCGAGCAGGCGACGCTCGCCCAGGCGCTGAAGCACCCGAACTGGAGCATGGGGCAGAAGATCACGATCGATTCGGCCTCGATGATGAACAAGGGCCTCGAAGTGATCGAAGCCTCGTACCTGTTCGCGCTGTCGCCTGACGAGATCGACGTGCTGGTGCATCCGCAGTCGATCGTCCACGGCATGGTCGAGTTCTCCGACCGTTCGGTGGTTGCCCAGCTCGGCGCCCCGGACATGCGGATCCCGATCGCCCATTGCCTCGGCTGGCCGGAGCGCATCAAGGGACCGTCGGCGCGGCTCGACCTCGCCAAGATCGGCACCCTGACCTTCGAGGCCCCCGATTTCGAGCGGTTCCCCGGCTTGCGGCTGGCCTATGACTCGCTGCGCACCGGGCGCGGCGCCACCACCGTGTACAACGCGGCGAACGAGATTGCGGTGGCGGCGTTCATCGGCGGCCATATCCGGTTCGGCGCCATTGCCCGGCTGGTCGAGGCGACCCTGAATGACTGGACGCGGTCTGGTAATTTGGCACCGCTTGCATCCGCCGACGACGCCATCGCCATTGACCATGATGCGCGAAAAAGGGCCGCGGGGCTCTTGCCTCAAATCGCCGTAAAAGCATCTTAAAGGGTTGGACGGGCCGCAGGCCCATCGGGAAGGTCATCGATGTCCGAATTTTTCCATCATATTTTCAGCACCTTGAGCAACGGCCTGCTCGGCTACATCATCCCCTTCCTGTTCGTCCTCACCATCGTCGTGTTCTTCCACGAGCTCGGTCACTTCCTGATCGCGCGCTGGGCCGGCGTGAAAGTGTTGACGTTTTCGCTCGGATTTGGCCCAGAACTGATCGGTTTCAATGACCGGCACAACACCCGCTGGAAGATCTCGGCGGTTCCGCTCGGCGGTTATGTGAAGTTCTTCGGTGACGAATCCGAAGCCTCCACCCCCTCAGGCGAAGCCCTGGCCAAGATGACGGCCGAGGAGCGCGCCGACAGCTTCCACCACAAGACCGTCGGGCAGCGCGCCGCGATCGTCGCGGCCGGCCCGATCGCCAATTTCATCCTGGCCGTGATCATCTTTGCCGGCATGGCGCTGTATTACGGCAAGCCCAATACGACGCCGCGGGTCGATGCCGTCCAGCCGGACAGCGTCGCCGCCGCCGCCGGCTTCAAGACCGGCGACGTCATCGCCTCGATCGACGGCCGGGCGATCGAGACCTTCGGCGACATGCAGCGCATCGTCTCGCTCAGCGCCGGAACCGAGCTGACCTTCGTGGTCAAGCGCGACGGCTCGGAGATCACCCTGAAGGCGACCCCGGCGCTACAGGAGCGCAAGGATTCGTTCGGCAACACGCACCGGATCGGGGTGCTGGGGATCCAGTACAACGCCAAGCCGGACGAATCACGGTCGGTTCCGGTCGGGTTCCTCGAATCGATCAAGTTCGGCTTCGAGCAGGTCGCGTTCATCATCACCACAACCTTCAAGTTCATCGCCTCGCTGCTCTCGGGAACCGGGAATGCCGGAGAGCTGGGCGGAACGATCCGAATCGCTCAGCTGTCGGGGCAGGCGGCGAGCCTCGGGTTCCAGGTTCTGGTGAACTGGTGCGCGATGATCTCGGTCTCGATCGGGCTGCTGAACCTGTTCCCGGTTCCACTGCTCGATGGCGGACACCTGTTGTTTTACGGGGTGGAGGCGGTTCGCGGCCGTCCGTTGTCCGAGCGGGCCCAGGAAATGGGGTTCCGAATCGGCCTGGGCCTGATCCTCATGCTGCTGGTGTTCACGACCTATAACGACATCCTCCACATCGCCGGGTCCTGAAGGCGGCTTTTTTACGACGTGGCGGATAGGCAACGTTTTGAAACGAACTTGAAAATTCGGAGAAATCCGGCGTTTGCCGTCCACGGCAAATTGGTTACAAGCGAACGACAAATGGGAATCTGTCGGCTCGGTAGGGGTACTGGACCGGCATCGGAATAAGGGCGCGTAGCGCATGAAGTTCGGATTGCGGGTGCGGGGGGGCTTGGCGGCCGCCTTTATCATGTTCGCCGTTCCGGTGGCTTTGCCGCTGGCGAGCGTGGTCATGTCGTCGCCAGCCGCGGCTCAGACGGTCAACTCGATCGACGTGGTGGGCAACCGCCGCGTCGAGCTGGAGACCATCCGCTCCTACTTCAAGCCCGGACCGGGCGGCACGCTGGATGCCGGCCGGATCGACGACGGCCTCAAGGCCCTGATCGAGACCGGCCTGTTCTCGGACGTGAAGATCAACCGCCAGGGCGGCCGGCTGGTCGTGACCGTGGTCGAGAACCCGGTGATCGGACGCGTCGCATTCGAGGGCAACAAGAAGGTCAAGGACGAGCAGCTGCAGGCCGAGGTGCAGTCGAAGCCGCGCGGCACGCTGTCCAAGCCGATGGTGCAGTCGGACGCGCAGCGCATCGCCGAGATCTATCGCCGCTCCGGCCGCTATGACGTGCGCGTCACGCCCGAGTTCATCGAGCAGCCGAACAACCGCGTCGACCTGATCTTCACGATCGAGGAAGGCCCGAAGACCGGCGTGAAGTCGATCGAGTTCGTCGGCAACAACGCGTTCTCGTCCTATCGCCTCAAGGACGTGATCAAGACCCGCGAAACCAACCTGCTGAGCTTCCTCGGCTCCGGCGACGTCTACGATCCGGACCGCGTCGAGGCCGATCGCGATCTGATTCGCCGCTTCTATCTCAAGAACGGCTATGCCGACGTGCAGGTGGTCGCCGCGCTGAGCGAGTACGATCCCGAGCGCAAGGGCTTCATGGTGACCTTCAAGATCGAAGAGGGTCAGCAGTACCGGGTCGGTTCGGTCGACTTCCAATCGACGATTTCGACGCTCGATCCCAACTCGCTGCGCGGCTACTCGCGTGTCAGCGTCGGCTCGCTGTACAACGTCGAGAACATCGAGAAATCGGTCGAGGAGATGCAGATCGAGGCCTCGCGGCGCGGTTACGCGTTCGCGGTGGTCCGGCCGCGCGGCGACCGCAACTTCGAGGCCCATACCGTCTCCGTCGTGTTCGCCATCGATGAGGGCCCGCGCACCTATATCGAGCGCATCAACATCCGCGGCAACACCCGGACCCGCGACTACGTCATCCGCCGCGAGTTCGACATCTCCGAGGGCGACGCCTACAACCGCGCCCTGGTCGACCGCGCCGAGCGGCGCCTGAAGAACCTCGACTTCTTCAAGGACGTCAAGATTTCGACCGAGCCTGGCTCGTCGAGCGACCGCGTCATCCTGGTCGTCAATCTCGAGGAGAAGTCGACGGGCGACTTCTCGATCTCGGGCGGCTATTCGACCACCGACGGCGCATTGGCCGAGGTCTCGATCTCCGAGCGCAACTTCCTGGGCCGCGGCCTGTTCGCCAAGGCGTCCGTGACCTACGGCCAGTTCGCCCGCGGCTACTCGCTGTCGTTCGTCGAGCCCTATCTGCTCGACTACCGGGTCGCGCTGGGCCTCGACCTCTACCAGCGCCAGCAGCTCGCCAACAACTTCATCTCCTACGGCACCAAGACGCTCGGCTTCAGCCCGCGCCTCGGCTTCCAGCTCCGCGAGGACCTGTCGCTGCAGCTGCGCTACTCGATCTACCGCCAGGAGATCTCGCTGCCGACGACGCTGTCGGACTGTAACAACGTTGCTGCCGGCACCATGATCGGCAACCGCTTCGTGCCGTTCAACCCGACGCCGGCGTTCATCAATGGCAACCTCGGCGGCGTCGATCCGACCGGCAATAACGGCCTGGGCTGCTTCGCGAATGGCGAGGCCTCGCTGCCGGTCCGTCAGGAGCTGGCGAAGGGCGCAACCCTGACCTCGGCGCTCGGCTACACGCTGAACTACAACACGCTCGACAACAACAAGAACCCCACCGACGGTCTGCTGGTCGACTTCAAGCAGGACTTCGCGGGTGTCGGCGGCGACGTGTCCTACCTGAAGACGGCGTTCGATGCGAAGTACTTCACCCCGCTGGTGTCGGACATCGTCAGCATCGTCCACCTGCAGGGCGGCATCCTGAACAAGATCGGCAACACGCAGCTGCGCATGCTTGATCACTTCCAGATGGGTCCGAACCTGGTCCGCGGCTTCGCTCCGAACGGCATTGGTCCGCGTGACATCAATCCGTTCGGCACGCAGGACGCGCTGGGCGGCACCAAGTATTGGGGCGCTTCGCTCGAATTCCAGATGCCGTTCTGGTTCCTTCCCAAGGAGACGGGTCTGAAGGGTGCGGTTTATGCCGACGCCGGCGGCCTGTGGGGCTATCAGGGCCCGACATCCTGGGCGGCCACGGGCGAGGTCAACGTCGCAGGCTGCCGGGCACCGACCCGCGCCACGGCCACGGCGCCGGCCAATGCCGGCACCTGCCTCGGCCTGCAGTTCGACGACCAGAACAAGGTCCGCAGCTCGGTCGGTGTGGGTCTGGTGTGGGCGTCGCCGTTCGGTCCGCTGCGCTTCGACTACGCGATCCCGCTCACCAAGGGTCAGTTCGACCGGACCCAGGAGTTCCGGTTCGGCGGCGGTACCTCGTTCTGAGCCTGAGCGAAACAAATCCGGGTTGGCATCGACCAACCCGGCCGGTGTAAGAGATGAGAGCTCGGTTCCGGGAGACTGGAGCCGGGCTCTGACGTTTTGAGAGTGTGACGGGATGGCCCAGCCGACCTTCTTCCAATCTCCACCCCCGGCGACTCTGGCGGCGATCGCGGCCAAGGCGAACGCGGTGCTCGTCGACCCCTCTCAGGGCGAGAAGATCATCAAGGGCTTGGCCTCGCTCGACGAGGCCGGGCCGATGCATCTGGCGTTCTTCGACAACCTCAAATACGCCGACCAGCTGGCCCGGACCAAGGCCGGCGCCTGTCTCGTCAGCCCCCGTTTCGAGGGCCGCGTGCCGGCGCATGTCGCAGTGGTCAGGGCCAACCAGCCGTTCCGCGCCTTCGTGCAGCTGGCCCGCGAATTCCACGCCGATGCGTTGCGGCCGCAGCCCTGGTTCGGCGACGACGGCATCTCGCCCCAGGCGATCATCGACCCCAGCGCCCGGCTGGAGGACGGTGTCATCGTCGAGCCGCTGGCGGTGATCGGCGCCCATGTCGAGATCGGCTCAGGCACCATCGTCGGAGCCGGCGCCGTCATCGGGGCGCACGTCAAGATCGGCCGCGACTGCAATGTCGGCGCCCGCACCGTCATCCAATGCGCGCTGATCGGCAACGACGTCCTGATCCATCCCGGCTGCAGCATCGGCCAGGACGGCTACGGCTTCATCTTCTTCGGCGCCAATGGCCATACCAAGGTGCCGCAGACCGGACGGGTGATCATCCAGAACCACGTCGAGGTCGGTGCCGGCACCACCATCGACCGCGGCAGCCTGCGCGACACCGTGATCGGCGAGGGCACCAAGATCGACAACCAGGTGCAGATCGGCCACAATGTCACAATCGGCCGGCATTGCCTGCTGGCGGCCCAGATCGGGCTGGCAGGAAGCCTCACGATCGGCGACAACGTCGCGCTTGGGGCGAAGGTCGGCATCAACAATCACCTGACGATCGGCGATGGCGCCCAGGTCACCGCGATGAGCGGCGTCAAGGACGACATCCCGCCGAACGGCCGGTGGGGCGGCTTCTTCGCCAAGCCGACCAAGCAGTGGTTCCGCGAGATCGTTGCGGTGGAACGGCTGGTGCGTGATCAGGCGGCAACGAGCAGGGACGAAGGACGGGAGTGATGGAGGAGTCACCCATCAAATTTGCGGACATCGACATCAACGAGATTCTGAAGACGCTGCCGCATCGTAACCCGTTTCTCCTGATCGACCGCGTGAAGAATATCCGCGCCGACTACAGCGGCATCGGCGTCAAGAACGTCTCTTTCAACGAGCCGTGCTTCCAGGGCCATTTCCCGGAGCGGCCGGTCTATCCGGGCGTGCTGATGATCGAGGGCATGGCCCAGACCGCGGGCGTGATCGGCATCAAGTCGGTCGAGGGCACGGAAAAGCCGCGCGCGGTGTATTTCCTGACCATCGACAAGTGCAAGTTCCGCAAGCCGGTGCTGCCGGGCCAGACCATTGAGTACCACATGCGTTCGATCGGCCGCCGCAAGACGATGTGGTGGTTTCACGGTGACGCCAAGGTGGATGGCGTCGTCGTCGCCGAGGCCGATGTCGGCGCGATGCTGACCGACTGACGTGCCGAGAGAGAGTTGGTTGCGTTGAGATGAGCAAGATTGATCCCACCGCGCGTGTCGAGGACGGCGCCGTGATCGGCGAGGGCACCGTGATCGGTCCCTACTGCATCATCGGCCCGAACGTCGTGATCGGCGCGAACTGCAAGCTGATCAGTCACGTCCAGATCATGGGCCACACCACGATCGGCGACGACAACGTCATCTCGCCGTTCGTCGTGCTCGGCGGTGCGCCGCAGGATCTCAGCTATCGCGGCGAGCCGCACCGGCTCGAGATCGGCTCCGGCTGCACCTTCCGCGAGGGCGTGACGATGAACATCGGCACCACCAAGGGCGGCGGCCTGACCAAGGTGGGCAATGGCGGGTTCTTCATGAACAACGCCCATGTCGCCCATGACTGCGTCGTCGGCAACAACGTGATCTTCGCGACCTCGGCGACGCTCGGCGGTCATGTCGAGGTCGGCGATGCCGTCTACATCGGCGGTCTCTCGGCGGTGCATCAGTTCACCCGCATCGGCCACGGCGTGATGGTCGGCGGCGTGTGCGGCGTGCGCGGCGACATCATCCCCTACGGTCTCGTCAACGGCCAGTACGCCGCGCTGGAGGGCCTCAACGTCATCGGCATGAAGCGGCGCAAGTTCACCCGCGAGCGCCTCGCCACCGTCCGCGCCTTCTATCAGAAGCTGTTCCACGGCCCCGGCGTGTTCGCCGATCGCCTCGCGGCGGTGCGCCCGATGGCCGGTGACGATCCCGCGATCGCCGAGATCCTGGCCTTCATCGACGGGGGCCGCCATCGCGCATTGTGTCTGCCGGAGATCGGCAGATCCGCGCCCGCCGAGGCCTGACGGTCATGGGCGGGCCGGCCAGCGAGACCACGGCGCCTGTCGGCCTGATTGCAGCCGGCGGCGTGCTGCCCTTTGCGGTCGCCGACGCCATCGTTGCGCGCGGCCAGACGCCGGTGCTGTTTGCGCTGAAGGGCATCTGCGATCCCAAGCCGCTGGCGCGCTTCCGCCATCACTGGATCGGCCTCGGCCAGCTCGGCAACGCCCTGAAGCTGCTCAAGGCCGAGGGCGTCCGCGACCTGATGTTCATCGGCAACCTCGTACGCCCCGCGGTCTCCGAGATCCGCTTCGACTGGGGCACCCTGCGCGAGCTGCCCTATATCTGGTCGGCCTTCCGTGGCGGTGACGATCACCTGCTGTCCGGCGTCGGCCGCATCTTCGAGCGCCATGGCTTCCACATGATCGGCGTCAAGGACGTCGCGCCCAATTTGCTCGTGCCCGAAGGGCCTCTGACGCGGAGCCGGCCGAACGATCTGGTCACCGGCGACATCGCCAAGGGAATGTCCGTGCTGCGCGCGATGGCGCCGTTCGACGTCGGGCAGGCGGTCGTGGTGATCGACGGCCACGTCGTCGCGCTGGAGGACATCGAGGGCACGGACGGCCTGCTGGCCCGCGTGGCGCGCCTGCGCGCCGACCGCCGCATCCGCTCGGCGGTCGGGCGCGGCGTGCTGGTGAAGGCGCCGAAGGCCGGCCAGGACCTGCGCTACGACCTGCCGACCATCGGTCCGCGCACGGTCGAAGGGCTTGCCGCGGCCGGCCTCGCCGGCGTTGCCGTCGCATCGGCCCA
>NZ_CAFJ01000004.1 GCF_000239795.1 Bradyrhizobium sp. STM 3809
GGGCGCTGTGCGGCGAGATCTACCGGCTGCTGCTGCCGGGGTCGGAGCGCTGGCTCGACGCGCACGCGACCAACGAGGCGGGCGCATTGCCCCCGGCCGGCGAGCCGCTGCTGCGGCGGTTCGGCGGTGCCCATGAGGCAGCTTGATATATTACAAAAATCGATTGCACGGATGGAATTCCGTTATATATTGGCGGCAACCAAGTCCTGGGAGGACGCCGCCGCATGTACACGCAGGCGCTTAATTCGCCCGAGGAGGGCAGCCACGCCGAGGACGCCGTGCGCGCCCAACGCTTTCAGGCCCGCATCGATGCCGAGGAGCGCATCGAGCCGAACGACTGGATGCCGGCGGCCTACCGCAAGACGCTGGTCCGGCAGATCTCCCAACATGCCCATTCCGAAATCGTCGGCATGCTGCCCGAGGGCAACTGGATCACCCGCGCGCCGAGCCTGCGCCGCAAGGCGGCGCTGCTCGCCAAGGTCCAGGACGAATGCGGCCACGGCCTGTATTTGTATGCCGCCGCCGAGACGCTCGGCGCCTCGCGCGAGGAGCTGGTCGACGCGATGCTGGCCGGCAAGGCCAAGTACTCCTCGATCTTCAACTACCCGACCCTGACCTGGGCGGATATCGGCGTGATCGGCTGGCTGGTCGATGGCGCCGCGATCATGAACCAGATCCCGCTGTGCCGCTGCTCCTATGGTCCCTATGCGCGCGCGATGATCCGCGTCTGCAAGGAGGAATCGTTCCATCAGCGCCAGGGCTACGAGATCATGCTCACGCTCTGCCGCGGCACGGCCGAGCAGAAGGCGATGGCGCAGGATGCGTTGAACCGCTGGTGGTGGCCGGTGCTGATGATGTTCGGGCCGCCCGATCAGGCCAGCCAGCACAGCGACACCTCGACCAAATGGAAGATCAAGCGGTTCTCCAATGACGAGCTGCGCCAGAAGTTCATCGATGCCACCGTGCCGCAGGCGCAGTATCTCGGCCTCACGATGCCTGATCCCGAGATGAGGCAGGACGAGCAGGGCCATTGGCGGCACGGCCCGATCGACTGGAACGAGTTCAAGCAGGTGCTGGCCGGCAACGGCCCGTGCAACCGCGACCGGTTGGCGGCGCGCCGCAAGGCGCATGCCGACGGCGCCTGGGTGCGCGAGGCCGC
>NZ_CAFJ01000003.1 GCF_000239795.1 Bradyrhizobium sp. STM 3809
GGTGCGATCCGATGAGGCTGTGGGCACGATGGTGCATGACCCCGCAGTTCGGCGCGCTGGCAGTCCTCGGTACGATCAATCTGGTGCTGGCAACGAAACTCCTTACGCTGGGGTTGGAAGCCGACAGGGCCGGCTTGCCGCGCGCAGGATGGGAGTCAGCGCTGCCGCGATCGATCGGGGGCCTGGCCGAGCGACCGCCCATCGCGGCCTATGCCGAGATCACAGCGCGTCCCGCGTTCTCCCGCTCCCGCCAACCCTTCGTCCCGCCGCCGCCCCCGCCGCCGCGACCGCTTCCTCATCCGGTGGTCCCACCGCCTATGGTCTCAGCTGATCCCGGCCTTCAGGTTGCGGGCGTCATGATCCAAGGTGGGAAGAGCAAGGCCTATCTCCAAAGCAACGGCGGACCGGGCGGGGGTTCGTGGGTCACGGAGAACGAGTCGTATAATGGCTGGCAGGTCAAGATGATCGATCCCTCAGGTGTTCGGATCGAGCAGGCAGGGCGCGCGATCGAGCTGCAGCTCTACCCTCGAAACTGAAGGTGACCTGAGATTCGTTTTGGCCGAACCCCAGAAAGCGCTGAGGCCTCGCCGAAAGTGCACATTTGGCTGCAAAAAGCGCCTTCTCGTTCAGCGCGCGAGACACCCATTGAACTCGCGATCGAGATGCCCGCCCTCCGAGCGCACGGTAATTTCTGGTTAGCATTGAAATCTCTTTTGTTTGCCCGACGTCGGAGGCGCTCAGGAGATACTTGCGCCTGTGAAGGATGCCGCAGAGATCGTGGGGTGCGCTGGGAGAAGAGCGCTTCAGACACTTTGGGCATTTCCTCAAGCTCGTCGCAAATTGACCTTTCCCCTCGGGCCTAATCCAGTTTGAAGTTCGTTCTGGCCCCAACGAGGACCAGAGCATGAAACGCAGCCGCTTTACGGAAGAGCAGGTCATCGGGATTTTGAAAGAGCACGGGGCTGGCGTGCCGGTCGCCGATCTGTGCCGCAAGCATGGCGTGAGCGACGCCAGCATTTACAAGTGGAAGGCCAAGTTCGGCGGAATGGACGTCTCGGAGGCCAAGCGGCTGAAGAGGCTGGAGGACGAGAATACGCGGCTCAAGCCGCTGCTGGCGGATGCCATGCTGGACAATGCCGCGCTGAAGGATCTCTTGGGAAAGAAGTGGTGACGCCTGCGGCCAAGCGGAAAGCTGTAGCGCATCTCGCGGACGTCCACGGGATGAGCGAACGGCGGACGTGTAAAGCCATCGGCTGTTGCCGCATGACGGTCAGATATCAGACGAGCCGATAATACAGGGCTGCGGGAACGCATGAGGGCGATCGCCCACGAGCGCCGCCGCTTCGGCTATCGTCGCCTGCACGTCCTGCTCAAGCGGGATGGCTACCTGGTCAATCACAAGAAGCTGTTCCGGCTCTATCGCGAGGAGCGGCTGACGGTACGCCGCAGGGGCGGCCGCAGACGGGCCATCGGGACGCGAGCACCGATGACGGTGCCGCAGCTCCCGAATGATCGCTGGTCGCTCGACTTCGTGTCGGATCAGATGACCGACGGCCGGCGCTTCCGCATCCTTGCCGTGGTCGACGACTGCACCCGAGAGTTCCTGGCGCTGGTGGCCGACACCTCACTCTCGGGCGCCCGAGTCGCTCGGGAGCTGGACTGGCTGGTCGCTGAGCGCTGCAAGCCCAGGATGGTGGTGAGCGACAACGGCAGCGACCTCACCAGCAATGCCATCCTGACATGGACCGACCAGAGCCGCATCGCCTGGCACTACATCGCGCCGGGCAAACACATGCAGAACGCCTTCATCGAGAGCTTCAACGGCCGCCTGCGGGATAAACTGCTGAATGAGACGCTGTTCACCTCGCTCGCCGAGGCCCGCGTCGCGCTCCGATGCTGGCGGGCCGGTTATAACGACGCTCGGCCGCATTCCCAGCTCGGATGGAAGACGCCATCCGAGTTCGCCGCCATCTGCAATCCGCGTCGGGATCTGGCGCTGCGCTGTGTCGAAGGCTCCGCGCCAGCTCCCGCCGCTACCACCGCCCGGATGGGCATATCCAACCGCCCGAACGAACTCCGACCTGGATAGAACTTGGGGGCATGGTCAATCCGGCACCTCCCGCGCAGCGCCGGGATGTC
Source organism: Bradyrhizobium sp. STM 3809 (assembly GCF_000239795.1). GTDB lineage: Bacteria > Pseudomonadota > Alphaproteobacteria > Rhizobiales > Xanthobacteraceae > Bradyrhizobium. The sequence goes on from NZ_CAFJ01000003.1 coordinate 2,140, forward strand.
CGTTCTCGGAGCTCATTTTGAAATGGCTGGACGGTGGGAGGGCGGCTTGTGACCCAGAACGCCGATCCATTGGCAATTTTTAGCCCATACGTTGAAGTCAGCAGTCTTGTCACGGCTGGCACTATGCGAGTGCGATCCATTAATCCTAAGCTCGTACGCTACGAAAATACGGTTCTTGGACGACGCGCGCTCTCCTTGATCCATAAGGAGGCTTAGTCGAATAGGGAGGGCTGCGAAGTTACCCGCATGTCTCGAATAAGCTCAACGGCGAGTCCGCTGTTCGGCTGCCCGTTTCGTTCTGCTCGCCCAAAAGGACCAGATCACCGGCCATCCGGCCGAGCCTGGTCCGCCGCCTGCAGCTTGTCGTAGATCGTCCCATTCATCAGCAGTTCGATCTCGCTGGCCGGCATCGGCTTCTGGCATTCGGACAGCGGGTTGAACCAGAAGTTCGCGTTGGGCAGCATCCTGAACAGATCCCGGGCTGTGGCGCCGAGGCAGGCTTCTGGCGTCTTCACATAGTCGGAGATGCGTTTTCTTGAGGTGAACGCCGGCAGCCATGTCAGGCCCTGGAATTCGACGCTCGCGATGTTGATGCGTTCCTGGCGCGCCAGCGAGCGGCGCTGCCCGGGCGCGATCGGGGCCTCCGGTGTCAGGACATAGATCTCGGCCTCGAGCAGCGCGCGGTAGAACCGCGGGATGATCGCGGGGTCGCGGCCGGCCGCTTGCATCAGCGCTTCGAGACTGTTCTCCGGCTCGAACATCGTGGCCTCCCTTCACATTGATCAAATCGACGCAGCCCGCGCGTCAGTCGGGCTTGCCGCGCAACGCGCGATAGACGGTGTTGCGCGAGATGCCGAGCCGCCGCGCGGTCCTGCTGATGTTGTTGCCGGTGTCCGCAAAGGTGCTGAGCACCAGCGCCCGCTGGATCTCGTGCAGGTCGGCCGGCGCGCCTTCCTCTACTGTGATCTTCGGCGCCATACGCTCAGGGCGACCGGCGCCGAGGACGACATCGACGGTTTCGGCGTCGATCACGGGCCCGGTTTCGCTGAGCGAGAGCCGTGCGAGGGCGTTGCGGAGCTCGCGGATGTTGCCGTCCCAGCCTCGTTGCGCCAGCCGCTGAATCGCAGCCTCGGACAGCGCGATCGACGGGTCGATCTTGTGCATCAGATGGCGCGCGATGTCGGCGAAGTCGGTGCGTTCGCGCAGCGGCAGCAGCGTCACCTCGAGCGTGTTGAGGCGAAACAGCAGGTCGGATCTGAAGCGGCCCTTGGCGATGGCGTCGTCGAGATCGGCGTTGGTGGCCGAGACCAGGAGGACATCGACCTCGCGCTTGCTGCCGCCGACCGGCCGCACCGTCCAGTCGTCGAGGAAGCGAAGCAGCACCGCCTGCAAGGTCACCGGCATGTCGCCGATCTCGTCGAGGAACAGCGTGCCGCCGTCGGCCTCCTTGAACAGGCCGGCCGAGCCGCCCTTCCGGGCGCCGGTGAAGGCGCCCTCGGTATAGCCGAACAGCTCGGCCTCGATCAGGCTGTCGGGAAGCGCGGCACAATTGACCGCGACGAACGAGCCGCTGCGCCGGCTCGCAGCATGCGCGTGCCGCGCCATCTGCTCCTTGCCGGTGCCGGTCTCGCCGCGAATGAGGATCGGCATCTTGCGCGCGGCGGCGACCGCGACCCGCTGCACGACGGCCGCGATCCGCTGATCGGCGGAAATGAACGGCGCCGCGGGGCTCTTCGGCGGTGTCGGCCGCGGCGCCAGCACGCGATGCGTCATGGGAAACTGGCGGCTGTTCTCGATCGTGGCGACGAACTGGCTGCCGACGTCGTCCTCGAGCCGCTGCCGCTCCTTGCGCCGGCCCTCGTCGACGAAATCGCTGAAGCGGCCCCGGAAGACATCGCCGAACAGGCGGCCGGCCGAGGCCGGCAGTCCGTGCAGCAGCACGCGCGCAGCCCGGTTGGCTGCCAGAATCCGGCCATCATTGTCGACCGCGAGCAGGCCGGCGCTGAGCGTATGCAGATATTCGCCGCGGTTGTGGAAGGCGATCAGGATGTCGCCGCGATGCTGCTCGCGGAACAGCCCGTTCTCGATCTGGGTCGCGGCCATCGCGACCAGCGCCTGGGTGTGCGCCTGACGCGACATGCAATCGGACGATGCGTCGAGGATGCCGGCGACCTCGCCGTCGGGCGCGAAGATCGGCGCCGCCACGCAGGTCAGATTGTTGTAGCGCGCGAAGAAGTGCTCGCGTCCATGCACGACGATTGGCCGCTTCAGATAGGCGGCCGTGCCGAGCCCGTTGGTGCCGCAGATGCTCTCGGTCCAGAGCGAGCCGGCGCGGATGCAGGCGGCGTCCGAGGCGTCGCTGAAGCTGGAGTCGGAGATGATATCGAGCAGGAGCCCTTCAGCGGTGGCGAACGCGATCATGAAGTTCGAGCCGGCGATCTGCTGATGCAGCGTGTGCATCTCGGCCAGAGCGAGGCCGCGCACCAGCGAGCAGCGCTGCTGCTCCTGCCGCAGCACGGCGGCATCGACGAATTCGGGCGACGGCGGGCGCAACGCATCGAGACCCATCGTGATGCAGCGCATCCAACTGTCGTAGATGTCGGCCGACATCTGACCGCCTGGCGGATGGTCCTGATCGTCCAGCTTCAACCACGCGCCATCGAGGCGTCGGCTGCCAGGCAGCATCGTCATCCTCCCGGTCCGGGGCTTCGCCGGATCGCCGGCATGCCGCGGCTGTTGTTTGTTAGTTCGTACGCTGCTTCGATCAGCATAGAGCAAGCGCGCGAAAAGCAGAACTCCGAAGCGGTTGTCGCGAGGCGATCTCGCCTTGCGAAAACTGTTCCGTCCCGGAACAGTTGTGCAGGCGGCATTGATCCGCGGCGGACCGAAGGCCGGCGCGAGCGCGGATGAGAAGACCCTGATTATCAGTCTGTTAGCTCGCTGGCATAGCTCTTGCTCAACCCTGGTCAACGACGGCTGCGACACGTTGCCGTCGAAACAAAAAAATCCGGGGAGACGACATGAAGGCCGCGGTGCTCCATGCGTTCGATGAAAAGCTGACGTCGAGAGAGTTCGTCAGATATGAGGAGGTTCCCGACCCGAAGATCTCGCGTCCGATGGACGTGATCGTCCGCATCGGTGGCGCCGGCGTCTGCCGTACCGATCTTCACATCGTCGAGGGAATTTGGCGCAGCAAGGTCGACGTCAAGCTCCCCTACATCATGGGTCATGAGAACGCGGGCTGGGTCGAGGCGGTCGGTCCCGGTGTCGAGGGCG
>NZ_CAFJ01000002.1 GCF_000239795.1 Bradyrhizobium sp. STM 3809
TCTCTGTCGTGGCCGTTCGGGTGCATCATGAGTGAAGCAACAGCAGTCACCGGCCTCGCCCAGATCGAGGACCTCGGCGGCAAGGCGCAGCCGCTGCTGCGCGTCGATGGGCTGACGAAACATTTCCCCGTCCGCGGCGGGCTGTTCGGCGCCCGCAAGACGGTGCGGGCGGTCGATGACGTCTCGTTCAGCATCGGCAAGGGCGAGACGGTCGGCATCGTCGGCGAGTCCGGCTGCGGCAAGTCGACGACGGCGCGGCTGTTGATGCATCTGATGGATCGCGATGCCGGCGAGATCATCTTCGATGGCCGGCAGGTCGGGCACGAGATCTCGCTGCGCGAGCTTCGCCGCGGCATGCAGATGGTGTTCCAGGACTCCTATGCCTCGCTCAATCCGCGGCTGACGATCGAGGAGTCGATCGCGTTCGGGCCGAAGGTGCACGGCATGGCGGACGGCGCGGCACGTGCGCTGGCGCGCGAGCTGCTCGGCAAGGTCGGCCTGCGGCCCGAGACCTTCGCCAACCGCTATCCGCACGAGATCTCCGGCGGCCAGCGCCAGCGCGTCAACATCGCCCGCGCGCTGGCCTTGTCGCCGCGGCTCGTCATTCTCGACGAGGCAGTCTCGGCGCTGGACAAATCGGTCGAGGCGCAGGTGCTCAACCTGCTGATGGACCTCAAGCGCGAGTTCGGCCTGACCTATCTGTTCATCAGCCACGACCTCAATGTCGTCCACTACATCTCCGACCGCGTGCTGGTGATGTATCTCGGCGAGGTGGTCGAGCTCGGACCCGTGGAACAGGTCTGGGCCAAGCCGGTGCATCCCTATACGCGCGCGCTGCTGGCGGCGATGCCGTCCTCGGATCCGGACAGACGGACCGAGGTGCCGCCGATCTCGGGCGACCCGCCGAACCCGATCGATCCGCCCGCCGGCTGCCGTTTCCACACCCGCTGTCCGTTTGCAGAGGCGCCATGTTCGAATATCGCGCCGAGGTTGACGGAGCTGGATACAATGGGCCATCAGGCCGCCTGCCACATGGCGATCCCGGGCTCGGGACACAGCCGTGCGCCGGCCGCCTGAGGGCAGACACCAGCAGCGAGAAGCGCAGATGACCAGACCCACGCCCCAGCAAGTCCACGCCATCGCGGAGGCCTCCGGCCTGCCGGTCGACAAGGAGGTGGCGACGCGCATCGCCGAGTCGATCGGGCCGGCGTTCGACAATTTCGCCGCCGTCGCCGGCACCCTGCCGTTCGACCTGGAGCCGGCGAGCTACGTGCTGGCGCAGACGCTGAAGGTGGGCCGATGAGCACGGAACCCGCTCTGATGACCCTGACCGAGGTCGCGAAGGCGATCGCCGACAAGAAGCTGTCTTCGGTCGAGGTGACGCGCTCCTGCCTGCACCGCATCGCGCAATGGCAGCCGAAGCTGAACGCCTTCATGGCGATCGAGTCCGAGCCGGCACTCAAGGCGGCCGCTGAGGCCGACGCCGCGCTCGCCAAGGACGGCCCGAAGGGGGCGCTGCACGGCGTCCCGCTGGCCCACAAGGACATGTATTACGAGGCCGGCCATGTCTCGACCTGCGGCTCGCTGATCCGCCGCGACTTCGTCGCGACCACCACCTCGACCGCGGTGCAGCGGCTGAAGGATGCCGGATCGATCCGGCTCGGCACCTTGCAGATGGCCGAGTTCGCTTATGGTCCGACCGGCCACAACGCGCATTACGGTCCGGTGCACAATCCATGGAAGCTCGGCTATGTCACCGGCGGCTCGTCGTCCGGCTCGGGCTCGGCGGTCGGTGCTCGCCTGACGTTCGCCGCGCTCGGCTCGGACACCGGCGGCTCGATCCGCATGCCCGCGAATTTCTGCGGCGTCACCGGCCTGAAGGTCACCTGGGGCCGCGTCAGCCGCGCCGGGGCGATGCCGCTGTCGCAGTCGCTCGACACGGTCGGCCCGCTGGCGCAGACGGCGGAGGATTGCGCGTTGCTGCTTGGCCTGATGGCTGGCGCCGATCCCGAGGATCCGACTGCCAGCGCCGTGCCGGTGCAGGACTATGTCGCGGCCGTCAGGGCCTCGATCAAGGGGCTGAAGATCGGCGTGCCCAAGGCGTTCTACGTCGACGACCTCGATCCCGAGGTGGCACGCTGCCTCGATGCCGCGATCACGGTGCTGAAGACCGAGGGCGCCGACGTCGTGCAGGTCGAGCTGCCGGACCAGCGCCAGCTCACGGCGGCCTGCCAGCTCGTGCTCGCGGTCGAAGCCGCCGCGTTTCATAAGCGCTGGATGATCGAGCGGCCGCAGGACTACGGCCCGCAAGTGTTGATGCGGCTGCAGAATGCGCTCGCCGTCTCCGGCGTCGCCTATCTCGAAGCGCTGCGCTGGCGCGGCGCGGCTTTGGCGGCGCATGTCGCGGCCACCTCGGGCGTCGACGCGATCATTGCTCCGGTGTCGCCGCTGGTGACGCCGTCGATCGCCGAGAGCGACGTCGGCGGCGCGCCCGGCGCCGAAGCCGTGATCCAGCGCATCACGCGTTTCACGCGCCCCGTGAACTATCTCGGCCTGCCGTCGCTGGCGATCCCAACCGGATTCACGTCGACCGGGCTGCCGGTCGGCATGCAGCTGATCGGCCGCTCGTTCGATGAGGCCACGATCCTGACCATCGGCGCCGCGTTCCAGAGGGCGACCGATTTCCACGCGAGGGTGCCGACGCTGTCATGACGCGGAGCCGGAGTCGTAGCCCGGATGAGCGGAAGCCTTCGCCCGCAGGGCGGAGGCGAACGCGACATCCGGGTTCTCACGCGGTGTCGGTGGTGAACCCGGATGTCGCTTGCGCCGACGCCAAAGAGGCGTCGGCTGTCGCTCATCCGGGCTACCGGGAACGCGTACCGCACGCGCGCATGACGTGCTTGTCCGGGACGATACCGAGTTTGTGAGGATCAATCCATCATGACCAACCTCGTCGAGATCTCCAACCTCACCATCCGCTTCACCGGCGAGCGCACCGTGCATGCGGTGAACGATGTCAGCCTGTCGCTGGGAGATGGCGAGGTGCTCGGGCTGCTCGGCGAATCCGGCTCGGGCAAGAGCGTGACCATGCGGGCGCTGATGCGGCTGTTGCCGAAGAAGCGGACGCAGATCTCGGGCGGCGTGAAGGTGATGGGCCGCGACGTGCTCGCGATGGGCGACGAGGAGCTGTCGCAGTTCCGCGGCCGTACGGTGTCGATGATCTTCCAGGAGCCGGGGCTCGCGCTCGATCCGGTCTACACGATCGGCCGGCAGATCGCCGAGACCGTGATGCGCCACGAGGGCAAGAGCTACGCGGAGGGCACCGCGCGGGCGCTGGAGATGCTCGATGTCGTCCGCATCCCCTCGGCCAAGCGGCGGCTGGAGTCCTATCCGCACGAGATGTCGGGCGGCATGCGGCAGCGCGCGATGATCGCGTTGGCGCTGGCCTGCCGGCCCAAGGTGCTGCTGGCCGACGAGCCGACCACCGCGCTCGACGCCACCGTGCAGATCCAGATCCTGCTGCTGCTGCGCGAGCTGCAGCGCGAGTTCGGCATGTCCGTCATCTTCGTGACCCACGACATCGGCGTGGCCATCGAGATCTGCGACCGTGTCGCCGTGATGTATGCCGGCCAGATCGTGGAGCAGGGCGCGCTGCGCGACATCGTCCGCCAGCCCGTGCACCCCTATGCGCGCGGCCTGCTCGCCTCGACCATTCACGGCGCCAGGCGCGGCGAGCGGCTGCAGACCATCCCGGGCACGCCGCCGTCGCTCGACCATGCGCCGCGGAGCTGCTCCTTCGCCCCGCGCTGCAGCCTGGCCGAGCCGCGCTGTTCGGAGACGCTGCCGCCGGCCGTCGAGCTCGGACCCCAGCGGCTGGCGCGCTGCATCCTGGCCGAGGCGCCGGCCGGTGTGGCGGCCACGTAACGCTTGTCCCGGAAACGCGCGGCTCGCAGGGCGAAACCGCGCATCGCGTGTCGAAGCGTCGCAGCCAGCTCGCTAAGGTGCGCAGGCGCGCAGCACCGCTCGTGCGCGTCGGATGAGGACACGCCATGCACGTATCGAACGAAGGTATTCTGGTCATCCTGTTCGTCGGCCTGATCGCGGGCTGGCTGGCCGGCAAGATCGTGCGCGGCACCGGCTTCGGCCTGATCGGCGACATCGTGATCGGCGTGCTCGGCGCCCTGGTGGCGAGCTTCCTGTTCCCGCGGCTCGGCATTCATCTGGGCACCGGGCTGGTGTCCGAGATCGTCTCGTCCGCGCTCGGCGCCATCATCCTGCTGCTCGTCGTGCGCCTGGTGCGGACCGGCGGACGCCTGTGAGGCGGCCATCCGGTGGCGCTGAACGTTTACGCAGCCGCCCGAGACAGACCAAGCACAACGGCTGATTCACGCTAAAGCCAGCGTCGTTGGACGCTTGCCACGGGAATCAGTATATTTTGCCTTGTTTGCCGCCAGTTTGTGCTTTTGATCGGCGGTCGTGCAGCTCATTTGATCAATTGAAGAGATGGTGGTGATGGCGGCCGCACCTCACGCGAGGCAATCCGAGCTCAGCGATGCCTTGCGCGGTTGTCGCAGCGCCTTCATCGGCGTCGGCGTGATGAGCTGCATCATCAACCTGCTGTACCTGACCGGCTCTATCTTCATGCTCGAGGTCTATGACCGGGTGTTGCCGAGCCGTTCGGTGCCGACCCTGATCGGTCTCATGATCATCGCCGGCGCTCTCTATGTCGCCCAGGGCGCGCTTGACATGATCCGCAGCCGCATTCTGGGCCGGATCGGCACCGCGCTGGACGAGAGCCTGAATGCGCGGGTGTTCGACACCGTCGTGCGGCTGCCGCTGTCGGCCGGCGGCCGCAACGAAGGCCTGCAGCCGCTGCGCGATCTCGACAACATCAGGAGCTTTCTCGGCAGCCAGGGCCCGGGCGCGTTCTTCGACCTGCCATGGCTGCCGCTGTACCTGGCGATCTGCTTCGCGTTCCACGTCCTGCTCGGCGTCACCGCGCTGGTCGGAGCCGTCATCCTGGTGACGCTGACGCTGATCACCGAATTCCTCACCCGCACTCCGGCGAAGGAGGCGATGGGCCTGGCCGCGCGCCGCAACGATCTGGTCACCGCCAGCCGGCGCAACGCCGAGGTGCTGGTCGCGATGGGCATGACCGGGCGCATGCTGCAGCGCTGGGGCGAGACCAACGAGCAATATCTCGCCGGCAACCAGCGGGCCAGCGATGTCGCCGGCGGCCTCGGCGCGATCGCCAAGGTGCTGCGCATGATGCTGCAGTCGGCGGTGCTCGCGGTGGGCGCCTATCTCGTGATCCACCAGGAGGCCACCGCCGGCATCATCATCGCCGGCTCGATCCTGAGCGCACGGGCGCTGGCGCCGGTCGACCTCGCCATCGCGCATTGGAAAAGCTTCGTCGCCGCCCGCCAGAGCTGGCGCCGGCTCAACCAGCTGTTGCAGACCATGCCGGAGCGCGCGCCGCCGACGCAGCTCCAGCCGCCGGTGAGCAAGCTCTCGGTCGAGGGCATCTCGATCGTCGCGCCCGGCGACAGCAAGGCGATCGTCCAGGACGTGACGTTTGCGCTGTCGGCCGGCACCGGCCTGGGCATCATCGGCCCGAGCGCGTCCGGGAAGTCGTCGCTGGTGCGCGCGCTGGTCGGCGTCTGGCGCCCGGTGCGCGGCCATGTCCGGCTCGATGGCGCCGCGCTCGACCAATGGTCGACCGACGAGCTCGGCCGCCACATCGGCTACCTGCCGCAGGATGTCGAGCTGTTCGCAGGAAGCGTGGCGCAGAACATCAGCCGTTTCGATCCCAACGCTTCCGCCGACGGCATCATCGCCGCCGCCAAGGAGGCCGGCGTGCACGACATCATCATCAAGATGCGCGACGGCTACGACACCCAGATCGGCGAGCAGGGGGCGGCGCTGTCGGCCGGCCAGGCCCAGCGCGTCGCGCTGGCGCGCGCGCTCTACGGCAATCCGTTCCTGATCGTGCTCGACGAGCCCAACTCCAATCTCGACACCGAGGGCGACGAGGCGCTGTCGCGCGCGGTCCGCTCGGCGCGGGCGCGCGGCGCGATCGTCGTCGTGGTCGCGCACCGGCCGATCGGCATCGAGGCGGTCGATCAGGTGCTGGTCATGAAGGATGGCCGCGCGCAGGCGTTCGGGCCGAAGGAGACGGTGCTGGCGCAGGTGCTGCAGCCGCGACCCGCGGCCCCGATCAAGATCGTCTCCGAAGCCGGCGTGTCCAAGTCGTGAGGAGCAGGGCCGCATGAGCACTCAGGTCATCACCGGCCCGATCCCGGGTCTCCAGAAGCCGGAGAGCGCCAAGCAGTCGATCCGGCGCCACCTCATCGTCGGCATGGCCGTGGTGCTCGCGGTGGCCGGCGGAATGGGCGGCTGGGCGGCGACGCAGCAGATCTCCGGCGCGCTGATCGCGCCCGGCCAGATCGTGGTCGAGTCCAACGTGAAGAAGGTGCAGCATCCGACCGGCGGCGTGGTCGGCGAGCTCCGCGCGCGCGATGGCGACGTGGTCAAGTCCGGCGATATCGTCGTCCGGCTCGACGACACCGTGACCAAGGCGTCGCTGGCCATCGTCACCAAGAACCTCGACGCGCTGCAGGCGCGCGCCGCCCGCCTCGAGGCCGAGCAGCGCGGCTGGGCGAAGATCCTGTTCCCGCAGCAGCTGTTGGAGCGGATGAGCGATCCCGACGTCAAGAGCCTGACCGCGAGCGAGACCAAGCTGTTCGAGGTCCGCGTCAACGGCCGCATCGGCCAGAAGGCGCAGCTGCGCGAGCGCGTGGCGCAGCTCAGCGAGGAGATCGAAGGGCTCTCGGCGCAGGTCGCCGCCAAGGACCAGGAGATCGCGCTGGTGCAGAAGGAGCTCGACGGCGTCCGCCAGCTCTACGAGCAGCATCTCGTGCAGCTGTCGCGCCTGACGACGCTGGAGCGCGACGCCGCCCGTCTCAATGGCGAGCGCGCGCAATTCATCGCGGCGCGCGCCCAGGCCAAGGGCAAGATCAGCGAGACCGAGCTGCAGATCATCCAGGTCGACAAGGACATGGTCAGCGAGGTCTCCAAGGACCTGCGCGAGACCACCGACAAGATCGGCGAGTTCGTCGAGCGCAAGGTCACCGCCGAGGATCAGCTCCGCCGCGTCGACATCCGCGCGCCGCAGGACGGCATGGTGCTGCAGTCATCGGTGCACACGGTCGGCGGCGTGATCACCGCCGGCGACACCATCATGCTGATCGTGCCGCAGAGCGACGATCTGCAGGTCGAGGCCAAGGTCAATCCGCAGGACATCGACAAGCTGCAGGTCGGCCAGAAGACCTTGCTGCGGCTGTCCGCCTTCAACCAGCGCACCACGCCTGAATTGAACGGCGTCGTCAGCCGCGTCTCCCCCGACGTCACCACCGACCAGCGCACCGGCCAGAGCTACTACACCATCCGCGTCTCGATGCCGCCGGAGGAGATCGCAAGGCTCGGCGACGTCAAGCTGATCCCGGGCATGCCGGTCGAAGCCTTCGTCCAGACCGGCGACCGCACCGTCATCTCCTATCTGATGAAGCCGCTGCACGATCAGCTGATGCGGGCATTCCGGGAGAAGTGAGGGGGGCCCGCTCTCTCTCGCGCTCCGCGCGCTCGCGAAGGCCACCGGCGGCGCTCCACATTCAGTGTCATCCCCGCGAAAGCGGGGATCCATAACCACAGGGAGTAGTCGTGGCGCGAGATGCTCGTGACGGTCCCGCGCCTCACTTCTGCTGCGGCGTATGGGTCCCGGATCGGCGCCCGCCGACGCTGCACGTCAGCGGGCTTGTCCGGGACGACAGCGGTTCATGCGTCGAGATGCTTGAGCAATAGCTCCAGCGCGCTCTTCGCGAACAGCTGCATGTTGGCGGCGCGGTCGCTGCTGCCGCTTTCCAAGGTGACCACGGCCGACGCCGGTCCGGCCACGGCGAAGCATGCGTGGCCCGCCGCGTCGCCATAGCGGTTGCCGGTCGGGCCGGCAGCGCCGGTCTCCGACAGGCCCCAGTCGGTGGCGAAGCGCGACTTGATCTGCCGGGCCAGCAGCTCCGCATAGGGCTCCGACGCCGAGCGAATGCCCTTCATCGCCTCGTCCGGAATATCCATCAGCACGCGGCGGGCGTCGCGCGTATAGACCACGGCGCCGCCGAGGAAGTAGGCCGACGCGCCGGGCACCGCGAGCAGTGCAGCGGCGATGAGTCCGCCGGCGGACGACTCCGCGACGGCAATGGTCTGCTTGCGCGCGATCAGCCGCTCGGCGATCTGGGAGGCGACGGCAATCAGTTCATTCATGGCAGACCTCGCTCCTCGCCAACAAAAACGGGCGGCATCGGATGATGCCGCCCGTGGCGTCAACAGACAAGCCGATCAGGCCGCAGCCGGCTCGCGCGCCGCCACCGCCTGCTGGCCCCCTCGGTAGACGGTGAGCGCGGCGATGATGCCGAGCGCGGCGGCGAACATCAGCCAGAAGCCGGGCGAGGCCTTGTCGCCGGTCTTCTCGATCAGCCAGGTCGCGGCGAACGGCGTGAACGTGCCGAACAGGGCCGCAGCCAGCGCGAAGGCCAGCGAGAAGCATGTGGTGCGGACATGTGCCGGCACGATCTCAACCAGCGCGCCGAGCATGGTGCCGCTGTACATGCCAAAATAGAACGAGAACATCATCTCGACCGCCAGCATCTTGCCGAAGCTCGGCGCCGACACCAGCCAGCTCAGCGCCGGATAGGCCGTCAGCAGCGACAGCACGGCGATCCCGATCAGCACCGGCTTGCGGCCGATCCTGTCCGACAGCGCGCCGCCGACCGGGTTCCAGATGAAGTTGGTGACCGCGACCAGAAGCGTCACCAGAAGCGCGTCCGCGGTCGACAGCTTCAGCACGGTCTTGCCGAAGGTCGGCGTGTAGACGGTGACGAAGTAGAACGTTGTGGTCGTCAGGATCGCGATCATCATGCCGAGCAGCACGATGCGCCAATTGGCGAGCGCCGAGGCGAACACCTCGCTGGTGGTCGGGTGCTTCTTCATCGCGAGGAAGGCCGGCGTCTCCTCCAGCGTGCGGCGCAGGAAGAAGATCAACGGGATGATCAGGCAGCCGACGAAGAACGGGATGCGCCAGCCCCAGGCGGTGACGGTCGCGGCGGGCATGGACTCGCTGAGGAGATAGCCGAGGATCGATGCGACGAAGATCGCGACCTGCTGGCTCGACGATTGGAACGAGGTGTAGAAGCCGCGATTGCCGGGCGTGGCGATCTCCGACAGATAGACCGACACGCCGCCGAGCTCGACGCCGGCCGAGAAGCCCTGCAGCAGGCGGCCCAGCAGCACAATGATCGGCGCCGCGACGCCGATGGTCTCGTAGGTCGGGCAGAAGGCGATCACGACAGTGCCGGCGGCCATGATGCCGAGCGTCACGATCAGGCCCTGGCGGCGGCCGATCTTGTCGATATAGGCGCCGAGCACGATGGCCCCGACGGGGCGCATCAGCGCGCCGAGCCAGAACACGCCAAAGGTGTTGAGCAGCGACGCCGTCTCGTCGGTCGACGGAAAGAACGCCTTGCCGATCGCGGCCGCATAGAAGCCGAACAGGAAGAAGTCGAACTGCTCGAGGAAATTGCCGCTGGTGGCGCGCAGGATCGCGCCGATGCGCGACTTGATGGTGGCCGGCTGCTGGGCTGGGGTCGATGACACGCGAGAAAACTCCTACCGTCGAGTGGCTCGTGCGGAAGAACTTCTGCGCCGGCCGGTGAGAAAGGGTGTGGCAATCTGCCACGCGACATCGTGCCGGCCAATAGATTTGACGGCAAATCCTTAAGGCGGAAGGGGATTCGACGAGACGCCTTTCTGTTGCGCTGCACTCTTGAGCCATTGCCGGAACGCCCTGAGCTTCGGCGGATCGGTTCGCCCCTCGGGCGTGACCAGATAGAAGCCGGCATCGCTCGGCAGCGTCATCTCGAACGGAACCACGAGGCGACCTTTGGCGATGTCGTCCTGGACGTAGGCCGTTCGTCCGATCGCGACGCCAAGCCCGTCGATCGCCGCCTGGACGGTCATCAGCGACAGGTCGAAGCTCAGCCGGCTCTGCCGGGACATCTCCACGGGCAAGCCCGCGGCGGTCAGCCACAGCCGCCAGTCGTCGTCATAGCCGCCGCTGGCCTGCAGCAGCGTGTGATGCGCAAGGTCCTCCGGGCAGCGCAGCGGCTTGGGCCCTTGCAGCAGCGCCGGACTGCAGACCGGAAACAGCTCGTCCGCCATCAGCCATTCCGCCCGCACGCCGGGCCAGTGGCCGCGGCCGTAGCGGATGGCCGCGTCGACATCGTCCTTGCGGAAATCGACCAGGCCGGTCGAGGTGGTGATGCGGACATCGATCGTCGGATGCGCCTCCTGGAAGGCTGTCAGCCGCGGCAGCAGCCATTTGGCGGCCAGCGAGGCGATGGTCGAGACCGTCAGCACCTTGGCGTTGTCCTTGCGCACCAGCCGCTCGGTGGCGAGGCGCAGATCGTCGAACGCGGCGCGCACCAGCGGGAGATAGTCGCGGGCCTGCGGCGTCAACGCGAGGCTGCGGTTCTGGCGGACGAACAGGCGGATGCCGAGTTCGTCCTCCAGGCGCTTGATCTGATGGCTGATGGCGGTCTGCGTCACGTTCAGCTCGGAGGCGGCGCGGGTGAAGCTCAGATGCCGCGCCGCGGCCTCGAACGCCCGCAGTCCGTTGAGCGATGGCAGTCGCGCCATTCCAAGCTCCCAATGCATGAAGATATTTCATCCGAAGCGGTAATAAATGTCGTTTGTAGATGAAACGCAAGTCTTCGATATTGCAGCCTCACGCTTTTCCGGGAGGCTTTCATGTCCCTCTACGTCTCCTCGTCAATGACGAAACATCATGGCTCGGCATTCTGGTCCGGCGTTGCCGAACTGCTTGCGGCCTGGCGCTTCCGCTACCGCTCCCGCCATGAGCTGGCGCAGTGGTCGGAGCGCGACCTGCACGACCTCGGCCTCTCCCGCGGCGACATCGCCGCCGAGATCGACAAGCCGTTCTGGCGGGCCTGAGCCCCTCACTCGGCGCGCCCCGCCGGCGCCGTTCCGCGATGGAGCGGCGCCGGCCCCATTCCCCCCTGGAGTTCGTCATGCCGACGCCCGCTGTCGCCGCTCCCGCTGCCGGGACGGATGTCATTCACACGCGGCGGGGCGACGAGGTACGCCTGCGCTTCGTGACGCCGGCTGACGGCGAGGTGCTGCAGGCTTACATCCGCTCGCTGAGCCCGCGCTCGCGGCACCGGCGCTTCCTCGGCGCGCTCAGCGAACTGCCGAAGGCGGTGCTCGACGATTTCGTCGCGCTCGGCCGCAACGACCGCTACAGCCTGGTCGGCATGATGGATCGCGACGGTGTCGCGGATATCGTCGCCGAAGCCCGCTACGCGCTCGACCGCGCCACGGGCCGCGTCGAGTTCGGCCTCTCGGTACACGACCGCTGGCACGGCCACGGCATCGGCCCGGCGCTGATCGCAGATCTGGAACGTCGCGCCCGCGCGCTCGGTGGCCTGACGCTCTCAGGCGATGCGCTGCGCACCAACGACGTGATGATCGCGCTCGCCAGGAAGGCCGGCTTCACGATCCAGCCGCATGCGGACGATTGGACGCTGGTGAGGTTCGAGAAGGACCTGCGGGCTCATCAGGTGCAGCGCGTTTCTCAACACGATGAACTGACAGCTGCCATCTGAGTTGGTCGTGCCGTTCAAATTGTTAGCCAATCACGAACGAAATTGAACGCGATGCCTATGAATGCGCCCTCTCCCCTTGTGGGAGAGGGCATGTAGGAAGGTGCAGCAAACCCGCTTGGGTGAGGGGTCTCTCTCCACGAGCGTCGTCGGTGGAGACAGACCCCTCACCCAACCGCGTTTGTGGATCGGCCGAACATGCCCTCTCCCACAAGGGGAGAGGGCGCAATCACTTGCATCGCGCCTTGTTGTCCGACGTTGAATGGGGCGCGGCCGCAGGGTGGGCAAAGGCGCATTCACCGCAGCGTCCGCATGACGTGCCGTTGACGCGCCGTGCCCCCCGTGTCTCGGCGAGCACGCGTGAAAATGGTGGGCACGCGTCCGCCGTGCGGCGGCCGCTTTGCCCACCCTACGCAACTTTGCCCACGCTACAGAACATCAAGCCTCAGAACGTCTCCACCCACGGCCGCAGCTCCATTTCCCAGCTCCACGCGCTGCGCGGCTGTTGCAGCACGCTCCAATAGCTCGCCGCGATCGCATCGGGGTCGAGCATCGAGTCCGGGCGATCCGCCGGCTCCTGCCGCGCGGCGCTCCTGATCCCGCCATCGATGACGAAGTGTGCGACGTGGATGCCCTGCGGCGACAGCTCGCGGGCCATGCTCTGGGCCAGGCCGCGCAGCGCGAACTTGCCCATCGCGAACGGGGCCGATTGCGCATAGCCCTTCACGCTGGCCGAGGCGCCGGTGAAAAGGATCGCGCCATGCTTGTTGGGCAGCATGCGCTGCGCCGCCTGCTGCGCCACCAGGAAGCCGCCGAACGCGCTGACCGCGATCGAATTCTGCACGTCGGCGGGAACGAGATCGGTCAGCGGCCCGCGCGCCCGCGCGCTCGCATTGTAGACGACGACATCCGGCTCGCCGATCTCGCGCGAGACCAGGCCGAACAGCCGCTCGACCTCCTCCGGATTGGTGGCGTCGCAGGGATAGGCGCGGGCGCCGGTCTCGCTGCAGATCGCACCGAGCTTCTCGGTCTTGCGCGCGGCCAGTGCCACGCGGATCTTCTCGCGCGCGAACAGCCGCGCCAGCGAGGCGGAGAGCCCTTCGCCGGCACCGACGATGAGGGCGATCTTGTAGGCAGGGATGTCCATGGGCATGTCCTCGAAAGATGCTTCGCAAAGCGTCCGCAGCGCTCAAGCTAGTGCAGCCAAGCCCAACTTCCCACCATTCATCCCCACAATTCTGCCTGATGTCAGGTGGCCTGCGGCTGCAATCCGGCGAGGCAGCCGATCTCCTCCAGCACCACGTCGAGCCGGCTGCGATCGTGCAGGAAGGCATATTTCGAGCGCAGCATGGCGAGCGACCGCGCATGATATTTCTGCGGCTTCTGCGTCCACACGACGTCACCGAGCTGGACGCTGAACGTGTCGCGGTTGTGCTTGATCGCCTGTTCGTTGGCGAGCGACCAGGGCATGAACAGCGCGCCGACCTGCCGCGTCAGGATCGGCATCAGGGTCAGTGACAGCTCAGGCCACAGCTCGAACGCCCCTTCGCCGCGCGGCCACAGCATGCGCTGGATCCAGGCCAGCACATGCGGGGCGCGGCCTTCGATCAGCGCGCCCGCGGTCGGATCGGTCCAGAGTTCGTAGAACTGGCCCCACAGGCCGAAATCGCCATAGGCCGGCCTGCCGCCGAACAGATAGGGCCTCAGCGCGAGATGCCGCTCCAGCAGATCGAGCATCTCGACGAAGCCCTGTTCGATCTCCGGCGCATTGGCCTCGTTCGATCCGACATAGGCGAGGCGCTCGACCATGCGCGCGCGGATCTTCTCCGCGAGCCGGGCGACGTCGGCATCGGCCGCCTTCGGCGCGACCATGCGCGCGATGCGCCCGGCCGAGGCGCGCTGATCGAGCTCGCCCGCCCAGCGATAATGGAACATCCATTTGTTGCCCCACTCGTCGCCGAACTCCTCGATCAGGGCGGAGATGAAGCTCGTCAGCACGTCGCTGGGGTGGACCGACGGCTCGGGAAAAACGAGCTCGAGCGCATCGATGATCGGCGTCGAGTCCTGCATCGGCACCTCGTCCGGCGCCACCACCAGCGGAATGATCGGCAGCTTGGCGTGGCGGGTGAAGTCAGCCTCGGTTTCCGCGCTGCGCAATATCCACTGATGCGGAATGCCCTTGTAACGCAGATAAGATCGCACCTTGACCGAATAGGGCGACATCTCCGCCCCGAAGATGCGATAAACCTCCGTCGGCTGATGGGTCATGGATTGGCTCCCTCGCGCGATCGCGCTTGGAGCATGTGTATCCGATCAGGCGCAACCTGTCGAAGAGTCCGTAAGAAGACTGGCGAAACGAACGAGGACCCAACGATCATGCATCAGTTCCTCAAACGCGATGACGTGATGACCGGAGGCAGGAAGCCCGCGCTGCTGGCGCCCGATACCACCGGGCTGAACTTCTATGGCGCCGATCCGGCGCTCGCCGACCTCCTGCGCATCCATCTGCCCGATACGCTGTTCCGACACCTCGTGCCGCATCTTGACCGGCTCGGCGAGCTCGCCGGAGGGTATCTCGACGAATGCGCCAGGCTCGCCGACCGCCACGGCCCCGTGCTGCATCAGCGTGACCGCTTCGGCCGCGACGTGCAGTGGATCGAGTATCACCCCGCCTATCGTGAGCTGGAGCGCGCCGCGTTCGGCGAGTTCGGCATTCACGCGATGTCGATCCGCAAGGGCATACTCGGCTGGCCGACCAAGTATCCCGTGGTCGCCAAGCACGCCTTCACCTTCCTGTTCAACCAGGCGGAGTTCGGGCTGGGCTGCCCGATCAACGTCACCGACGGCTGCGCCAAGCTGCTTTCGAGCTTCGGCAGCGACGCGCTCAAGGCGCGCTATCTCGACGGCCTGACGCAGACCGACATGCGGAAGCTGACCCAGGGCGGCCAGTTCATGACCGAGAAGGAGGGCGGCTCCGACGTCGGCACCTTGACCACGGTCGCCGTGCCCGAAGGAGACCATTGGCGCCTGCATGGCGAGAAATGGTTCTGCTCCAATGCCGATGCCAAGGTGGTCATGCTGCTGGCGCGGCCCGAAGGCGCCGAGCCGGGCACGCGCGGCGTCGGCCTGTTCCTGATGCCGCGCTTCCTCGACGACGGCAGCCAAAATCACTATCGCATCGTCAGACTGAAGGACAAGCTCGGCACGCGCTCGATGGCCTCGGGCGAGATCAAGCTGGAGGGCGCGATCGCCCATGCGGTCGGCCGGCTGGATCGCGGCTTCGTGCAGATGGCCGAGATGGTCAACTCGTCGCGCCTGTCCAACGGCGTCAAGTCGACGGCGCTGATGCGCCGCGCCTGGCATGACGCGATCACAGTCGCACGCAATCGCGTCGTCTTCGGACAGCGCATCGTCGACCTGCCGTTGGGGCGTCGCCAGCTGCTGAAGATCCTGTTGCCGACGGAGCAGGCGCTGTCGATGAGCTTTCTCACCGCCGACGCCCTCGACCGCGCCGAGGCCGGCAGCCAGGACGCCGCGGCGCTGCTGCGCATCCTGACGCCGACCCTGAAATTCCGTGCCACGCGCGATGCCCGCAAGGTCTGCGGCGATGCGTTGGAGATGCGCGGCGGCATCGGCTATGTCGAGGAATTCGCCACCGCGAGGCTCTTGCGCGACGCCCATCTCGGCTCGATCTGGGAGGGCACCGGCAACATCGTCGCGCTCGACGCATTGAAGCGCGCCGTCGGCCGTCACGGCGCGGAGTCGGCGCTGGCGGCCGATCTGCATGCGCGGCTCGACGACAGCGCCGCCGTGCCGCAGGCCTGGCGCGAGCAGCTGCATCGCCTGGTCGATCGTGCGGTGGGCTTTGCCCGCGAGGTCGCGTCGCGCGCCGACAGCGAGGCGGAGTCGCGCCGCGCCACCAGCCTGCTGTATCATGCCGCGAGCGCTGTTTCATTGACCTGGGAAAGCGCACGCATCCACGCGATGCGCGGCGACGCCCGGCGCTTGCTGTTGGCGAAGCTCGTGGTCGATCATCGGCTGACGCCGTCCGATCCGTTCCGGCTCGCGGAAAACAAGACGGATGATGCGATCGCAACGCTGCTGCTCGGCGAGCGCGATGCGACGATGCAGGAGGTTGGCGAACTGATATCTGTGGCCTAGGCTGGCGAGGAGATATGAAGTGACATGCGGACCGAAGCTGACGCCACGCGCTCGGTGCGCCCTCTCCCCTTGTGGGAGAGGGTGGCTTTCATGCGCAGCATGAAAGCCGGGTGAGGGGTTGCCGCGAGCGAGGAGCTGAGTGTGACGCACGAACCCCTCACCCTAGCGAGTTTGTTGCTTGCATCTGTGTAGCCCTCTCCCACAAGGGGAGAGGGCGCAGTCATGAGCGCCGGAAGACGATCGGTTACGCCGCTCGCTCAATCATAACAAACAGGGAGAACGCCAATGAAAGCCGCCGTGCTGATGGAGGTCAACAAGCCGCTGGTGATCGAAGACATCAGTGTGCCCAAGCCGGGCCCGCGCGAGGTGCTGATCCGCACCGCGGTGGCCGGCCTCTGCCACTCCGACCTGCACTTCATCGAAGGGCTCTATCCGCATCCGCTGCCGGCGGTGCTCGGCCATGAGTCCGCAGGGATCGTCGAGCAGGTCGGATCCGACGTCACCTATGTGAAGCCCGGCGACCACGTCGTCACCTGCCTCTCGGTGTTCTGCGGCACCTGCGACAATTGCACCACGGGCCGCCCGGTGCTGTGCACCGACACCACGGTGAAGATGCTGCCGGGCGCTTCCAACCGGCTGTCATGGGCGCGAGCCGAGAAGCTGCACCAGTTCCTCAATCTGTCGTCCTTCGCCGAGCAGATGCTGGTGCACGAGAATGCGATCGTGAAGATCCGCCAGGACATGCCGCTCGAACTCGCCGCGCTGATCGGCTGCGGCGTGATCACCGGCTATGGCGCGGTGGTGAACACGGCGCGCGTGACCGCCGGCGAGACCGTGGCCGTGATCGGCTGCGGCGGCGTCGGCATGGCTGCGATCAACGGTGCGGAAATCGCGGGCGCCGGGCGGATCATTGCCATCGATACCAATCCGGCCAAGCTGCAGCTCGCGACCAAGCTCGGCGCCACCGACATCATCAATCCCGCCGATGGCGACGTCGTCGCGCAGGTGCGCGAGCTCACCAAGGGCGGCGTCCACCACGCCTTCGAGGTGCTGGGGCGGAAGGAGACGGCCGAGCAGGCCTTCGCGATGCTCGCGCCGGGCGGCACTGCGACCATTGTCGGCATGATCCCGTTCGGCCAGAAGATCGAGCTGCACGGCTTCGATTTCCTCAGGGAGCGCCGCATCCAGGGCTCGTCGATGGGCTCCAACCATTTCCGCGTCGACATGCCCCGCCTCGTCGAGTTCTATCTCCGCGGCAAGCTGCACCTGGAGGACTGGATCTCCGCCAAGCTGAAGCTGTCTGAGATCAACGAGGGCTTTGCCAATATGAAGGCTGGCAAGACCTTGCGCAGCGTGATTGTGTTCGACGGGTGAGGTGGTGAGCGTCCTCAAGAGGAGAGCATGTCGAAGCCGAGCAATCTAAAGATCGGTATCATCTGTTGTGGCCACGTCCTCAGACGAGACAGGCCAATTCTTCTCGTTGCCCGTCACGATGGGGACTGGCAGGTCATGTGCGGATCCGGTGATCACCACGACATAAGTGATGGATTTTTCGTCCACCTCGAACACCTGGTTGCGATCGATTCGAGTCTTGCGGAGCTCCTCGATCTACCAGACGGATGGGAGGCAGAACGTCCTGCGCCAGCGGAGCCTTGGCGCAGGACTCGTACGCAAATGTGAGCTGGTTCAAAGCAGGAAAGATCAGTTCGCAAACATCGGTGGCGGCACGAAGCCGCCGAATTCGCGCTCGATCAGCTCCGCGAGCTTCAAGGTCGTGCGATCTTCGAGCCAGGGGCCGACGATCTGCACACCAACGGGCAGGCCATCGGCCAATCCGAGTGGAATTGCGGTCGCCGGCAGGCCGGGCAGGGTGGCGAGCCCGGGCCAGACCAGTTGATCATTGTAGTCGTAGTCGACGCCACCGATACGGATACGACGCTGCGTCTGGTCCGGCGAGTGGTCGTGGGGATAGGCCGGCGTTGGCATGACCGGGGCAATCACCGCATCGAATCGCTCGAACAGTTCGCGCCATTGCGCAAGCATTGCCGCCCGCGCGCCATGGGCCTGAATCCAGCCGCGATGGCTGAGCGGGATGTTGCGCAGGCGTTCAGCGGCGAGGCTCGTCGCGTCCTTCGGCAGTTGGGCGGCAGCCTGACTGGCGCCGGCGTAAGCCTCCGGCGGCATGGTGGCGCCAAGAAATCCGAGCAGCAGTTGCATGTAGATCCGGCTCGAGGCGGCGAGGTTCGGCAGCAGCGGACTCTCGCTGGCGACGCTGGCACCGGCCTTGGCGAGATCGGCGGCGAGGCGCTCGATCGCGCCGCGCACGGCGGTGTCGGTCGGCAGCAGCGGATCACTCGCGATCACCAGCACGCGAAAATCCTGCAAGCGCCCGTGCCGCGGTTGCGGCAGCTCGAGCCGATACGCCTTGCCGGCGTCGAGAGGGTCAGGTCCAGCGATGACATCGAGCAGCAGTGCCAGATCGGCGGCGGAGCGGGCCATCGGGCCAACCACCGCAAGGTCCGACTCCATCGGCAGCGGCGGGAACGGCGGCGGCGTGTGGCCGCGCAGCGGGACCATGCCGAGCGTCGGCTTGTGCGCGGTGACGCCGCAATGGAATGCCGGCACCCGCAGCGAGCCGCCGATGTCCGAGCCGAGCGACAGCGCGCCGTAGCCGGCCGCGAGCGCTGCCGCCGATCCGCCGGAGGAGCCGCCCGGCGTACGGCCGAGATCATAGGGATTGTTGGTGGTGCCGTAGATCTCGTTGTAGCTCTGCCAGTCGCCGAGCCCGATCGGCACGTTGGTCTTGCCGAGCACGATGCCGCCGGCGTCCTTGACGCGCGCGACGATCAGCGCATCCTGAGCCGCGATGAAATCCTTCTGCTGGGGAAAGCCCCAGGTGGTCGGCAGCCCGGCGACGTTGAAGGACTCCTTCACCGTCAGCGGCAGGCCGAGCAGAGGCGCCCGCTCGCCCTGCGCAAGCCGCGCGTCGGCGGCGCGTGCGGCCTGCAATGCGCGGTCGAAATCGCGCACGCAGATGGCGTTGATCTTGTCGTCATGCCTGGTGATGCGGTCGATCGCGAGCTGCGTCAGCTCGACGGACGAGATCTCGCGATGTGCCAGAGCTTTCGCCGTCTCGACGGCGGTTGCGAACGTCCATTGCGATGCTGCCAAGGTCCTGCTCCCAGTGCGCGTGGAGGTCGTGTTCTACTCCAGGCGCGCGGCAGGCGCTTGACCGAAATTGCGAAGACGCGCGGTCAGCCCGGCAGCATGCGCTGCATCACGCGGTCGCGATAGACGAAGATGTGCGCCAGCGCCGCGCCGACATGGACGACGATCAGGATCAGCAGCAGCCATTCGGCCGCCTGGTGCAGCCCGTCGATGGCGCGGTTGCCGGCCGGGTTGCGGGCGGCGAGCATCGGCAGCTGGAACAGATAGAAATACGACACGCTCCAGCCGCGGAAGGAGGCGAACAGCCAGCCGGTGATGGTCGTGGCCAGCACCATGACATAGAGCATCCAGTGCACGGCCTCGGAGCTCAGCCGCTGCCACGCTGGCAGCGAGCTTTCGGGCGCGACCGGATGCGTCAGGCGCCAGATGAGGCGCACCACGATCAGTGTCAGGATCGTCAGGCCGAACGAGATATGCAGGATCATCGGCGTGCCCGGCGGCGTGTTGGCATGCAGATCCGGCATCAGCCAGCCGATGGGGTATTGGATGGCGAGCAGCGCCACCACTAGCCAGTGCAGGATCTTTGCGGGCGTGCCGTAGTGCAGGCGTGGTGTCATGACGAGCTTTTCCTTGTGGACCCTGGCGCAATCGGCATCCCCCGCGGGAAGTTCCGAATCGCGCACCCGGCAGGCTGCTATCAGGCGGCGCCGATCAATATCCCCACGCCCAGCACGATGATGCCCCCGAGAACGATCTGGAACACCGCCTGCAGGAATGGCGTGTCCATGTAGCGCGCGCGGATATAGGCGATCGCCCATAGTTCGAAGAACACGACGAGGCCGGCGATCGCGGTGGCGATCCAGAACGCGTTGGTCCAGGAATCCGGAACGAGATAGGGCATGGTGTGGCCGAGGCCGCCGAGCGTCGTCATCGCGCCGCACACCGCGCCGCGCAACCAGGGCGATCCGCGGCCGGTCAGCGAGCCGTCGTCGGACAGCGCCTCGGCGAAGCCCATGCTGATGCCGGCGCCGATCGAGGCGGCGAGGCCGACCAGGAAGGTCTGGAAGTTCTGATGCGTGGCAAAGGCGGCGGCGAACAGCGGGGCCAGGGTCGAGACCGAGCCGTCCATCAGGCCGGCGAGGCCGGGCTGAACGTATTGCAGCACGAATACGCGCCGTCGCGTCTCGTCCTCCTTGTGGCGCACGTCGGGGCTGAGGATCTCGTCGGTCAGTTTGGCCGCGACCTGCTCGTGGCCCTTCTCGGCCAGCGCGAGATCGCCCAGCAGCCGGCGCACGCCGACATCCTTGGCCTGCTCGGCGGCCTTGGCGTAGAAGCGCTCGGCCTCGAACTCCATCGTGCCGACCTCCTTGCGGATGGCGTCGAGCGACAGGTTCTTGGTCAGCCAGATCGGCCGGCGCTGCATGAAGCCCTTGACGTTCTCGCGCCGGATCGGCGGCAGGTTCTTGCCGAAGCGCTCTTCATACAGTTCGAGCAGCATGTGGCGGTGGCCCTTCTCCTCCTCGGCCATCTGCTCGAACAGTTTCGCCGAATCCGGATACCGCTCCGCCAGGTCTTCCGCGAAGCTCATGTAGATGCGGCCGTCTTCCTCTTCGGCCGAGATCGCGATCGCCAGGATCTCGCGCTCGGTGAGGTCGGCGAAATTCTTCATTCCAAGGTCCCCGGATTTGACGTTCTCAACATTCGACAGTTT
This sequence comes from Bradyrhizobium sp. STM 3809, assembly GCF_000239795.1. Lineage (GTDB taxonomy): Bacteria > Pseudomonadota > Alphaproteobacteria > Rhizobiales > Xanthobacteraceae > Bradyrhizobium. Next base: position 20,770 of record NZ_CAFJ01000002.1, read on the forward strand.
AGAACGTTTCTAATCTCTATATGGATTGCCGCAGCGCGGTCAAACTGCCGCCGCGCCGTGGCCGCGAAACATTTCGTGAGGTCGCATTCAGGCCCCAGTCAGGGAACCCCTGGGCAAATTCACCGTTCGCGTTTCCGCTTGGCTACCTAAGGAGTTCCAATGACCACCGTCAAATACAGGCTGAACGATCCGAGACTGGCTCCGCGGCGCACCAAGATGGATATTCCGGGCTGGGCGGGCGAGCGGCAGCCGCGCGCCAATGGCTCGCATGAGCAGGTCTGGCATTGCGTGCCGTTCTCCGAAGGCGCGCAATACGGCATCGAGCTGTTCTATCCTTACGACTTCGAGCTGCAGGTCACGACGCGCGACGGCAAGCTCGAGATGTCCGGCGACTGGGGCGAGCCGCCGAGCCCGAGCCTGCAATGGCCGCCGTTCCGCAATTTCGGTGATGCGTTCTACACCTACCAGATCCTGCTCGATCTGAAGGTGCCCCCGGGCTTCGCGATCCGCACCGAGCCGCATCCGAGATTCTACACCGATCGCACCGATACCTGCCCGATCGCGGTGCCGGCGCTGATCCGGAATTTCTGGCCGATGCTGTTCTTCTGCGTGTTCAAGGCGCCGGCGGAGGGACGGACGCACATCTTCCGCCCGGGCGAGCCGTTCGCGCAAGTGATCGTGATTCCCGAGGAGGCCAACTTCACGGTGGAGCCGATGGGCCCGGACGAGGCCGCGGAGCGCGAGTTGCAGTCGCGCCGCATTCACGCCAGCCGCCCGGTGCTCGCCAAGGAGACCGAATGGGTGTCGAGCACCGACACCGTGTTCGACGGCACCTACCGCCATCTGCATCGCGCGGCGAAGGAGAAGGCGCGCAAGTCGTGAGGCTGTTCGGGCAAGCGCATCGGATGTCAGACATCCACGCGTTTCTCTGCCCGTCGTCATGGCCGGGCTTGTCCCGGCCATCCACGTCGCTCCGAGCGTCCTGACCGACATGGATGCCCGAGCCTCCGCCGCGGCTTCGGCCGCGCAGGCGGGACAAGCCAGCGCATGACGGTGTGCAAAATTGACAAGTTCGCTCGTCCCGAGAGCGCCTTGTCTCCGTACCTGATTGCCCTGTCTGTCTTGTGCCCAAACGAAAGGCGCCGACCTCGCGGTCGGCGCCTTCGCGGCTTTCACCTCACGACGATCAATAGCGATCGTAGTACCAGTGATGATGGTGATGGTGGTGGTGATGATGATAGTACCGGCGCGGCACGACGTAGACGCGCGGGCCGTAACCGTATCCATAGCCATAGCCGCGCCAGTAGCCATGGTGATGGTGGTGATGATGATGGTGGTGATGGTGATACCACTGCGCCAGCTGCACCTTCGGCTCAGCCGCCTGAGGTGCCTGCTCGTCGAGCGCCTGCAGCACCTGGGCCGCATTCGGAATCGGCTCGAGCAGGTCGGCGTAGGAATTGGCCTTCAGCACGTCGGTCGGCGCCGGAGCCGGAGCCGCTGACGCCTGCGCCGAGCCGAGCGCGCCGACAGCGGCGACCGCGCCAAGCAAGCCTGCGATCTTCTTATCCATAAATCTTCTCCTGATGCGCATCGCCCGGATGCAAAAACGTCAACCCCGAATGTTCGTTCCTCGATTCGCCTAATACGTCGGAACGGCGTCCGAATTCAGGCTGTCGATTTGTTCAGGAACGTGAACAGGAGCTCATTGACATGGTCATGTTGCTCCTGCTGCACCCAATGACCGGCGCGATCGATAAGCTCGCACAGGATCATGTTGGTGCACACTCGGGACTGCATCGCTTCGAACACGCCGGGCCGTTGGTAGATGCCCCAGTCTTGCAGGCCGGAGATGAATGCAGACGGAACGTCGATGGTGCGATCCGACCAGGTCTGCAATTCCGCGTCGAACAGGCCGGACGTGCCGCAGCGATACCATTGCAGGCCGCCCTGGAATCCATTCCGTTCATATTCGGCAGTGTAGACCGCGAGCTCGCTGTCAGGCAGCCAGCGATTGGCCGCGATCGCCGCCGCGTCAGGCATGACTTCGGCAACGGTCTCGGCCATCGTCTGATCGAGATCCATCACGTAGTAGGTCGGCAGTTTCGCCAGCTCGGTGGCAGTCCAAGCCTGCAGCGGATGCGGCTTGTTATCCAGCCAATCCGCGCTCTTGTGGTGATAATAGGCGCGCAGGAACGCATGCAGGCCCTGCGGCGCGCGATGCATGTCGGCGTTGGCCTCGCGCGTCGAGTAATACCATTGATAGTGCTTGCGCGGCCGTGGCAGCGCGGCGAGCTCGCGATGCACGGGATCATCGGGCGGCGCGAGAGGATGGTCGGCGATGTCGAACGGCGCCTCTGGTGGCCCCGGAAACGGCGCGCTCATCATCACGACCGACCGAAACACATCGGGGCGAATCAACGCGCACCACGCTGCGACCGGGCTCCCGAAATCGTGGCCGACGACCGCGGCCACATGACGATGGCCGAAGGCATAGACCACGCCGAGCGCATCGCGCACCAGATTGGTGAAGCGGAACGGCGCGAGGTCGCCGTCATAGTCGGCGCTCCAGCCGGTGGTGCGGCCATAGCCGCGCTGGTCCGGCGCCAGCACGTGATAACCGGCCGCGGCGAGCGCCGGCATCACCTTGCGCCAGCTGTAGGCGAGCTCGGGAAAACCGTGCAGCAGCAGCACGCAGGGCCGCCCCGGCGTCTCGAACCCGGCTTCGAGCACATGCATCCGCAGGCCATTGATGCCGTCCACGAAGCGCGAGCGGATGGTGGGCGGAAGTGGGAGCGGGGGGAGTGAGGAAGGAGAGGTCATTGCGGTCCTCATCAGTGTCGTCCCGGCGAACGCCGGGACCCATAACCACAGGATCACGCGGTAAGGCGTGCTGCCAGCTCCAGCCTTCGCAAAACTCAAGACGGTGGCTATGGGTCCCGGCTCAAGGCCGGGACGACAGCCTGACTGGGGCTACGCCGCGCCCTTCTTCGGCCAGTAGCGCTCGCGCAGATGGCGCTTGACCAGCTTGCCCGTCGGGGTGCGCGGCAGCTCGGGCTCGAAGTCGATCGAGCGCGGGCATTTCAGCGGCGACAGGTGCTTGCGGCAGAACAGGATCAGCTGCTCCTCGAGCGCCTTGCCGGCGCGCGCCATGTCGTGCGGCTGCACGACGGCCTTGACCTCCTCGCCCATCTCCTCGTTCGGCACGCCGAACACCGCGACATCGGCGACATCCGGATGGGTGATGAGGACGTCCTCGGTCTCCTGCGGATAGATGTTCACGCCGCCGGAGATGATCATGTAGGACTTGCGATCGGTGAGATAGAGGAAGCCGTCGGCGTCGAGATAGCCGACATCGCCGAGCGTCGACCAGCCCTTGTCGTTGTAGGCGCGCTTCGTCTTCTCTGGATCATTGTGATAGGAGAACACCGGCGCGTCGGCGAAATACACCGTGCCGATCTCGCCGGTTGGTACCTCCCGGTCGTCCTCGCCGAGGATCTTGATCTTGCCGACGACCGCGCGGCCGACGCTGCCGCGATGCTCCAGCCACTGCTTCGAGGTGCAGACCGTGACGCCATTGCCTTCCGAGCCGGCGTAGTACTCGATCAGGATCGGTCCCCACCACTCGATCATCCTGGCCTTGACGTCGACCGGGCAGGGCGCCGCCGCATGGATCGCGCCCTTCAGGGTCGAGACATCGTAGCGCTGGCGGACGTCGTCAGGCAGCTTGAGCATGCGCACGAACATCGTCGGCACCAGCTGCGACTGGGTGACCTTGTATTTCTCGACGAGCTTGAGGAACTCCTCGGCATCGAAATGCTCCATGATGATCGAGGTGCCGCCGAGCACGATCGCCATCATGTTGAAGCGCAAGGGAGCGGCGTGATAGAGCGGCGCCGGCGAGAGATAGATGCTCTCGGCATTCATGCCGCACATGTCGGCGCAGAGCACCCGCAGGAATGGGTTCGGCGCATCGATCGGATTGCCTTCGAAATCCTTCTTGATGCCCTTCGGCCGTCCGGTCGTGCCCGAGGAATAGAGCATGTCGTAGCCGGCGACCTGATCGGCGATCGGCGTCTTGGGCTGCGCGCCGGCCTCCTTGTCCCAGGAGCGGAAGCCCGGCTCGGGCTCGTCGACCATGAAGAACAGCGGGCCTTCCTTCGTCACGAGGTCGCGCACCTGCTCGGCGCATTTCGGCGAGGTGATGAAGACCTTGGCGCCGCAATCCCGGATGATGTAGGCGATCTCGTCCTTGGTGAGGTAGCGGCTGATCGCGGTGTAGTAGAGGCCTGAGCGCTGCGCGGCCCAGGCGATCTCCATGAAGGCCAGCCGGTTCTCCATCAGAAAGGCGATGTGATCTCCGGCCTTGAGCCCGAGCGCGCGAAACAGCTGGGCGCCCTGGTTGGAGAGCTCGTCGAGCTCGCGATAGGTGATGGCCTTGCCGGTGCCGGCCATCTGATAGGCGATCTTGTCCGGATGGCTCTGGGCATAAATGGAGGGGTGGGTCATGATGGGCTCACCGCTAAATCAGGAAAAGGTGTCGTCCCGGCCTCGAGCCGGGACCCATAACCACAGGAGCCTGTGGTGAGAGCGAGCTGTGGCTCCAGCTCGCGTAATATTGGATTCGGTGGCTATGGGTCCCGGCTCAGGGCCGGGACGACACCGGGGGAGTTGCGAGAGTTAAAGCCGCTCAACAATCGTCACGTTGGCCATGCCGCCGCCTTCGCACATGGTCTGCAGGCCGTAGCGCTTGTTGCGGGCCTTCAGCGCGTGCAGCAACGTTGTCATCAGCTTGGTGCCGGAGCCGCCGAGCGGATGGCCCAGCGCGATCGCGCCGCCATTGACGTTGAGACGGCTCGGATCGGCGCCGGTGGTCTTGAGCCACGCGGTCGGCACCGATGCGAAGGCCTCATTGACCTCGTAGAGATCGATGTCGTCGATCGACATGCCGGCCTTCTGCAGCGCGCGCTGGGTCGCTGGCAGCGGCGCTTCCAGCATGATGACGGGATCGCCGCCCATCATGGTCATGTGGTGCACGCGCGCCAGCGGTTTGACGCCGAGCGACTTCAGGCCGCGCTCGTTGACCACCATCACGCCCGAGGCGCCGTCGCAGATCTGGCTCGCGGTCGCCGCCGTCAGCTTGCCGTTCTCGGCGATCAGCTTGACGCCCTTGATGCCGTCGAGGCTGACGTCGAAGCGGATGCCCTCGTCGATATGATGGGTGTCGGTCGAACCGTCGGCGCGGGTGATCTGCAGCGGGACGATCTCGTCCTTGAAGTGCCCGGCCTGCGTCGCCGCGATCGCACGCTGATGGCTGTTATAGGCGTATTCGTCGAGCTCATCCTTGGAGAGCCCATACTTCTCCGCCATCATTTCCGCGCCGGTGAACTGGCTGAACTGGATGTTCGGATAGCGGCTCTCGATGTTCGGGCTCTTGTAGTGGCCGAAACCGTTCTTCGCCGGCAGGGTCGAGGACAGGCCCATCGGCACCCGGGTCATCGACTCCACGCCCGCGGCGATCACCACGTCCATCGCGCCTGACATCACCGCCTGGGCGGCGAAATGCAGCGCCTGCTGCGACGAGCCGCACTGGCGGTCGATCGAGGTGCCCGGCACGCTCTCCGGCAGCCTGGAGGCCAGCACCGCGTTGCGCGCGATGTTGGTCGACTGCTCGCCGGTCTGCATGACGCAGCCCATGATCACGTCCTCGACCTGGTCCGGCGCGGCGCCGGAGCGCTCGACCAGCGCGTCCAGCACCTTCGCCGCCAGATCGGCCGGATGCCAGCCGGCCAGACGCCCGCCCTTGCGACCGCCGGCCGTGCGCGCAGCCGCGACGATATAGGCTTCCGCCATGAGGTTTCCTCCCTAGACTTGGTTCGTGATTGGCGCCGATTTAAATGCGCGATTGAGCTTTAGTCAATCGATCAATTAACTCTTGAGATCAACTCCGGCTTCGGCTTATCTGGCCCCAACAACGTCAGGAAACGCCTTGGGACCTCAGCTGCAAAACAGCGTGCCGGAGAAGCTTGCCGTGGGGCGGAATGCCACCGCGGAAAAGCTGCTGGATGCCGCCAGCGAGCTGATGATCCAGCGGTCCTCGATCGAGATCTCGCTCAGCGACATCGCGCAGAAGTCCGGCTCGAATGCCGCGCTGGTCAAATATCATTTCGGCAACAAGGACGGCCTGCTGCTGGCGCTGCTCGCGCGCGACGCCGCGACCGAGGTCGCCAATCTCGAATACCTTCTGGCGCAGCCGCTGCCGCCGACCGCCAAGCTGAAGCTGCACATCAGCGGCATCATCCGTGCCTATCACCGGTTCCCCTACATGAACCGGCTGATCCATTATCTCTTGCACGAGAGCAGCGCCGAGGCCGCCGACGAGGTGTCGAAGTTCTTCGTCGCGCCGCTCTTGGATTTCCATCGCAGGCTGATCGAGGAGGGCATCGCGACGGGCGAATTCCGCGCCGTCGATCCGGTGCTGTTCTACACCAGCCTGATCGGCGCCTGCGATCACCTGTTCTTCGGCCGCCACGCCATGTCGCGCGCGATCGGCGTCGGCCCGGTCACCGACGAAGTCTGCCGCCAGTACATCGCCCATATGGAGGCGTTGATCTGCGGCGGGATATTGAAACGGGCGAGTAGCGAATAGGAAGTGGCGAATAGGGGGAGAGCACCCTTTGCTATTCGCGACTCGCCACTCGCTATTCGCCAACAATAATCAAACGGAGGAAACGCATCATGCAACTCAACAACGTAGCCGTTCTGATCACCGGCGGTGGCTCGGGTCTCGGCGCCGCCACGGCGCGCGCGATGGCGGCCAAGGGCGCCAAGGTCGCCGTGCTCGACCAGAGCCTGGAGAATGCCGAGAAGGTCGCCGCCGAGATCAAGGGCGTCGCCCTGCATGCCGACGTCACCAACGAGGACCAGGTCAAGGCCGGCATCGCCAAAGCGGAGGCTGCGCACGGCATCGCCCGCGTGCTGGTGAACTGCGCCGGCATCGGCGGCTCGCAGCGCATCGTCGGCAAGGACGGCGTCTATCCGCTGGCGAAGTTCGCGCGCATCATCAACGTCAACCTGATCGGCACCTTCAACGTGCTGCGCCTGTTCGCCGAGCGCCTGGTCACCGCGGAAGCGGTTGGCGAGGAGCGCGGCGTCATCATCAACACCGCGAGCGTCGCGGCCTATGAAGGCCAGATCGGCCAGATCGCCTATTCGGCCTCGAAGGGCGGTGTCGTCGGCCTCACGCTGCCAGCGGCGCGCGACCTCGCCAGCCAGAAGATCCGCGTCAACACCATCGCGCCCGGCCTGTTCCTGACGCCCCTGCTGATGGGCCTGAACGAGGAGGCCCGCAAGAGCCTCGGCGCCCAGGTGCCGCATCCCGCCCGCCTCGGCGACGCCTCGGAGTACGGCAACCTCGCCGTCCACATCGTCGAGAACCCGATGCTGAACGGCGAAACCATCCGCCTCGACGGCGCCATCCGCATGGCCCCGCGCTGACGGCGACCTCCGCCGTCGTCCCGGCCTTGAGCCGGGACCCATACTCCGCGGCGTCTGTGACGGGCAAACCGGCAGACGCCGCATTCTAACCAATCAAGCCGGTGGCTATGGATCCCGGCGTTCGCCGGGATGACGGTGAGGAGAGCGCGCGTCATGTCCCAACCGCTGCTGATCGAGCATGAGAACGGTGTCGACCGGGTGACGCTCAATCGTCCGGAGAGCCTGAACGCGCTCGATCCCGCGCTGATCGACGCGCTCAACACCTACTTCGAAAGCCTGCAGCGCAACCGCACCACACGCGTCGTCGTGCTGAAGGGAGCGGGCAAGAACTTCTGCGCCGGCCTCGATCTCAAGGCGGCCATGCAGCGCCGCGGCGGCGTCAACGAGCCGCCTGGCGTGACCGAGTCGTTGGACTCACAGCGCCGCATCGCCGACATCGTGATGCTGATGCGGCGCTGTCCGCAGCCGATCATCGCGCTGGTGCAGGGCGCCGCCGCCGGCGGCGGGTTCGCGCTGGCGCTCGCCGCCGACATCCGCATCGCCACGCGGTCGGCGCGCATGAACTGCGCCTTCATCAAGCTGGGCCTCGGGGGCTGCGACATCGGCACCAGCTACTTTTTGCCGCGCCTGGTCGGCGTTTCCGTCGCCTCCGAGCTGATCCTCACCGGCCGCTTCATCGGCGCCGAGCGCGCGCTGATGGTCGGGCTGGTGTCGGAGATCGTCGAGGAGGATGCGCTGGAGAGCGCGGCTGCGCCCTTCATCGATGCGATGATGACGGCCTCGCCGGTCGGGCTCCGCCTGTCGAAGGAGTGCCTCAATATGAGCGTCGATGCATCGTCGATCGAAGCCGTGATCGCGATGGAAGATCGTAACCAGGTGCTGTGCAGCCGCTCCGAGGATTTCAAGGAAGGCATTGAAGCCTTCCTCCAGAAGCGTAAGCCGGTCTATACCAACCGCTAGATATCAAGATCCGCAAAGGACGATATTTCGGGAGACGCAAATATGGACGGGACGGCAGCGAAGGTGTTGGAGAAGCCGGCATTCCGCAAGGTCAATTGGCTGGCGCGCGACATCGATGTCGAGCGGCGCGGCGATGGCGTGATCGTCATCAAGTCGCGCATTCCGCTGCAGGCCTATGAGCCGCATCTCGCGGCGCCGCTGGCGCGCTGGGCCAGGGAGGCGCCGGCGCGGACCTGGCTCGCGCAGCGCAGCGGCCCCGATCGGCAGTGGCGCAAGCTGTCCTACGCCGAGGCCAAGCGGACTGTGGACGGACTGACGCAGGGTCTGCTCAATCTGAAGCTCGACGGCCGCCCGGTCGCGATCCTCTCCGGCAATTCGATCGAGCATGCGCTGATGACCTTCGCGGCGATGCAGGCGCGATCGCCGGCGGCGCCGGTGTCGCCGGCCTATTCGCTGATGAGCCACGACCACCTCAAGCTCAAATACCTGTTCGGCCTGGTGAAGCCGGGCGTGGTGATGGTGCAGGACGGCCCGACCTTCGATAAGGCGCTGAAGTCGCTCGACCTCGACGGCATCACGGTGATCCACGTCGCGCGTCCCTGCGAGGGCATCCCGAGCATCAGCTTCGCCGATCTCGCCGCGACCCCGGTGACCTCGGAAGTCGAGGCCTCGATCGCGCAGATCACGCCGGACACCGTCGGCAAGCTGCTGTTCACCTCCGGCTCGACCGGCATGCCCAAGGCGGTCATCAACACCCAGCGCATGATGTGCGCCAATGCGGCGATGATGATGCAGACGCGGCCGCGCGGGCCGGATGCGCCGATCTCCACGGTGCTCGACTGGATGCCGTGGAATCACACCATGGGCGGCAATGCGCTGTTCAATCCGCTCCTGATCGAGGGCGGCACGCTGTACATCGACGACGGCCGGCCGATGCCCGGCATGTTCGACGAGACCATCAAGAACCTGCGCGAGGTCTCGCCGACCTACTACGCCAACGTTCCCGCCGGCTACGCCGCGCTGGCCGCGGCGATGGAGAAGGACGACGCGCTGTGCCGCTCCTTCTTCAAGGATCTCGGCATCATGGCCTATGGCGGCGCGCGGCTGCCGGACGATCTCTACGAGCGGATGCAGGCGCTGGCGGTGAAGACCACCGGCGAGCGCATCGTGTTCTACACCGGCTGGGGCTCGACCGAGACCGCGCCGACCTCGACCGGCACCTATTGGAACACCGAGCGCGTCGGCCTGATCGGCCTGCCGTTCCCCGGCGTCGAGCTGAAGATGGTGCCGACCGGCGACAAATACGAGCTGCGCCTGCGCGGCATCAACGTGATGCCCGGCTATCTCGGCCAGCCTGAGCTGACCAGGAAGGCGTTCGACGAGGAAGGCTTCTACTGCATCGGCGATGCCGGCGTGTTCGTCGATCCCAATGATCCCGCGCAGGGCATCATCTTCGCCGGCCGCGTGGTCGAGGATTTCAAGCTGACCACCGGCACCTTCGTGCATGTCGGCTCGCTGCGCACCGATGCCATTGCCGCGGCCACGCCGGCGATTCATGACGCGCTCGTGGCGGGGCAGGACCGCGAATATATCGGCCTGCTGGCGTGGCCGAACCTGCACGCCTGCCGGCAACTGGTCGGCAATCCCCAAGCGACATTCGAGGACGTGGTGAAGCATCCGGCTGTCATCGATTGCGTCCGTCGCGGACTTCAGGCTCACAACAAGGAGTGCGACGGCGCGACCAGCCGGCGCATCGGCCGCGCGATGCTGATGGTCGAGCCGCCGTCGATCGACGGCCACGAGCTGACCGACAAGGGCTACATCAACCAGCGCGCCGGCCTGGAACGCCGCGCCGCCCTGGTCGAGCGTCTCTATGCCGATACACCCGACAGCGACGTGATCGTGCTGTGATGAGCCCCTCTCTTTCCATTCGTCATTCCGGGATGCGTGCGAAGCACGCAGGCCCGGAATCCATAACCACGATCGTGCGTATGGATTCCGGGCTCGCGCTCCGCGCGCCCCGGAATGACGGCAAGTATTGATCCGACTTCCAAGGCGAGTGACATCCATGAACTTCGATTTCTCCGACGACCAGAAGCAGCTGCGGGACCAGGCGCGGAAATTCCTCGCCGAGAAGTGTCCGCCGAAAGCCGTGCGCGTCGTGCTCGACGGCAAGGAGGCCTATGACCGCGCGCTGTGGAAAGGCTTTGCCGAGATGGGCTTCCTCGGCGTGGCCATCCCCGAGGAATATGGCGGCGCCGGCGCCGGCCATCTCGAACTCTGCGTGATCGCCGAGGAGGTCGGCCGCGCGCTGGCGCCGGTGCCGTTCTCGTCGACGGTGTATCTCGCTGCCGAAGCCTTGATGCTCGCCGGCAGCGATGCGCAGAAGCAGGCCTGGCTGCCGAAGATCGCGAGCGGCGAGGTGATCGGCACCCTCGCGCTGTTCGAGGGCACCGGCAATCCATCGCCGAAGGCGATCAAGCTCGCCGCCGCGAATGGCGTGCTCAACGGCACCAAGAAGCCGGTCGCCGACGGCGCCATCGCCGATCTCATCATCGTCGCCGCGCGCACGGCCTCGACCGGCCGCGACAGCGACATCTCGCTGTTCCTGGTCGACGCCAAGGCTGGCGGCGTCGAGGCCAAGGCGCTGACCAATCTCGATCCGACCCGCGGGCAGGCCGAGCTCACTTTCGCGAACTGCAAGGCCGAGCCGCTCGGCGCGGCCGGCGAGGGCTGGAGCATCCTCACCCAGGTGCTCGACCGCGCGGCGGTGTTGACCGCGTTCGAGCAGGTCGGCGGCTCCGACCGCGCGCTGGAGATGGGCCGCGACTACGCGCTCGACCGCATCGCCTTCGGCCGTCCGATCGGCTCGTTCCAGGCGGTCAAGCACATGCTCGCCGACATGTATGTCTCGGCGACCTTAGCGCGTTCCAACGCCTATTACGGCGCCTGGGCGCTCTCGACCAATGCGCCGGAGTTGCCCGAGGCCGCGGCGTCGGCACGCATCAGCGCGACGCAGGCCTATCAGCATTGCGCCAAGAACAACATCCAGGTCCATGGCGGCATGGGTTTCACCTGGGAGTTCGACTGCCACATGTACTACCGCCGCGCCAACGCGCTCGCGCTCGGCCTCGGCAGTCTGTCCTACTGGGAGGACCAGCTGATCGATCGCATGCGCAAGCGCAACGCGGCGTGACCCAAGCCCGTCATTCCGGGGCGCTCGCGCGCGCAAAATGGCAAGGCCATTTTGCGCAGAGCGAGCGAACCCGGAATCCAGAGGTTATCTCGTCGCGATTCCGGGTTCTATGCTGCGCATCGCCCCGGAATGACGGAACAAGATCGTAGGGTGGGCAAAGCGAAGCGTGCCCACCGCAAGTGTCGCGGTTTGGATTGGTGGGCACGGCGCGTTGCGCCTTTGCCCACCCTAAGAGATGAGAGGCTGGACCCATGAACTTCGATGACACCCCGCAGGAGGCAGCGTTTCGCGCCGAGGCGCGTGCCTGGATCGCGGCGAATGCGCCGAAGCAGTATGAGGATGAACTGCGCGCGTCCTCGCTCGGCCGCACCGCGCTGAAGAACGCCAACATTCTCGAGGTCGCCAAGGCCTGGCAGAAGAAGAAGGCCGACGCCGGCTGGGCCTGCCTGCACTGGCCGAAGGAGTATGGCGGCCGCGGCGCCTCGCCGATCGAGCGCGTGATCTGGCAGCAGGAGGAGGGGCCGTTCGGCAAGCTCTCCGCGATGTTCATCATCGGCCACGGCATGTGCGGCCCGACCGTGATGGCCTACGCCTCCGAGCAGCACAAGCGGGAATATCTGCCGCCGCTGGCCTCGGGCGAGAAGGTGTGGTGCCAGCTGTTCTCCGAGCCCGCCGGCGGCTCCGACGTCGCCGGCCTGCGCACCCGCGCCGAAAAGCGCGGCGACGAGTGGGTGATCAACGGCCAGAAGATCTGGACCTCGGGCGCGCACTACTCCGACTACGGCATCCTGCTGACGCGCACCGATCCGACCGTGCCGAAGCACAAGGGCCTCACCATGTTCTTCCTGGACATGAAGAGCCCGGGTGTCGAGGTCCGTCCGATCAAGCAGGCCAGCGGCCACTCGGATTTCAACGAGGTCTATTTCACCGACGTCGTGATCCCGGATTCGCAGCGGCTCGGCGCCGTCAATGACGGCTGGAACGTCGCGCTCACCACCCTGATGAACGAGCGCATGTCGATCGGCGCCGGCGTGGCCACCGGCTTCCCCGAGCTGTTCGATTTCTGCTCCAATCTGATGCTCGACGACCGCGCGGCGATCGACGACCGCAACGTGCGCTCCAAGCTGGCGAACTGGGCGGTGAAGGCGAGCGGGCTGAAATACACCAGCATGCGCGCCATCTCGGCCCTGTCGAAGGGCGAGCGGCCCGGGCCGGAGAACTCGATCGGCAAGCTGGTCGCCGGCGCGATGGTGCAGGACGTCGCGACCTACGCGCTCGATCTGCAGGGCGCCGCGGGCGTGCTCAGCGGCCCCGAGGCGGAGCTCGCGGGACGTTTCCAGGCGATGCTGCTGCGCGCGCCCGGCACCCGGGTCGAAGGCGGCACCGACGAGATCATGCGCAACATCATCGCCGAGCGCGTGCTCGGCCTGCCCGGCGACATCCGCGTCGACAAGGACCTGCCGTTCAACCAGGTCCCGACCAAGGGACGCGCGTAGTAATCAGAGCCGTAGGGCGGGTTAGCGCAGCGTAACCCGCCGATGGCTTGAACGAAGCCAGGGATTTGGCGGGTTACGCCTTCGGCTAACCCGCCCTACGAATACAAAGTGAGGGTCAGGCCATGAACTTCGACGATACCCCGCAGGAAGCCGCCTTCCGCGAGACCGCGCGCGCCTGGGTCGCGGCCAACGCGCCGAGGGAGCTCGAGGAGGAGCTCGAAAGCTCCTCGCTCGGACGCATCCGGCTGAAGCACGCCGACATCGTCGAGGTCGGCAAGGCCTGGCAGAAGAAGAAGTCCGACGCCGGCTGGGCCTGCCTGCACTGGCCGAAGGAATATGGCGGCCGCGGTGCTTCGCCGATCGAGCGCGTGATCTGGCAGCAGGAGGAGGGCGTCTACGGCAAGCTGACGCAGCCGTTCCAGATCGGCGAGGGCATGTGCGGCCCGACCGTGATGGCCTATGGCAGCGAGGCGCACAAGCGGCGCTATCTGCCGAAGCTTGCCTCCGGCGAGGAGATCTGGTGCCAGCTGTTTTCCGAGCCGGCCGGCGGCTCCGATGTCGCGGGCCTGCGCACCCGCGCCGAGAAGCGCGGCGACGAGTGGGTGATTAACGGCCAGAAGATCTGGACCTCCGGCGCGCACTACTCCGACTACGGCCTGCTGATCACGCGCACCGATCCCAACGTGCCCAAGCACAAGGGGCTCACCATGTTCTTCCTGGACATGAAGAGCCCGGGCGTCGAGGTCCGCCCGATCAAGCAGGCCAACGGCATGCAGGAGTTCAACGAGGTCTATTTCACCGATGTCGTGATCCCCGATTCGCAGCGGCTCGGCGCGGTCGGCGACGGCTGGAACGTGTCGCTGACGACCCTGATGAACGAGCGCATGTCGATCGGCGCACGGCTTGCCACCGGCTTCCCGGAGATGTTCGAGTTCTGCTCCAAGCTGATCACCGAGGCCGGGCTCGCGATCGACGATCGCGCCACGCGCTCGAAGCTGGCGTCGTGGGCGGTCAAGGCGAGCGGGCTGAAATACACCAGCTACCGCGCGATCTCGGCGCTGTCCAAGGGCGAGCGGCCCGGTCCGGAGAACTCGATCGGCAAGCTCGTCGCCGGCGTGATGCTGCAGGACATCGCGATCTATGCGATGGACCTCGAAGGTGGCGCCGGCGTGCTCACCGGTGCGGATGAGACGGTGACGCAAGGCCAATTCCAGCAGATGCTGCTGACGTCGCCGTCGATGCGCATCGCCGGCGGCACCGACGAGATCCTGCGCAACATCATTGCCGAGCGCGTGCTCGGCCTGCCCGGCGACATCCGTGTCGACAAGGACGTGCCGTTCAACAAGGTGCCGACCAAGGGACGGAGCTAGCCACACTGACGTCATTCCGGGGCAAGGCCGCGAGGCCTTGAACCCGGAATGTCGAGGTTGGTTTGCATCTCTTTTTTAGAAGCTCGAGATTCCGGGTTCGGTCGCTGTCGCGACCGCCCCGGAATGACGTTGTGCGGAAGGCGAGCGCAGGTTGCGCCCGCATTCGAACTCCAGGAAGGTTAGGATGTCATCAGCAGCAAATTCGGAGCAGGGTCCCATCACCATCCTCGAAGACCTCATGGCAGCCCGCTTCTCCTGCCGCAGCTTCCGCGCCGATCCGGTGCCGCGTGCGGCCATCGAGCGGATCCTGACCGCCGCGCAGAAGACCGCGTCTTGGTGCAACAGCCAGCCAT
>NZ_CAFJ01000001.1 GCF_000239795.1 Bradyrhizobium sp. STM 3809
AGACGGTTGCGCGAAAAGCTCGGAGTGGTCATGTGCGAGGACCATGCTCGGCAGGCAGAGCGCCGCAGCAACGGCTACGTACGAACAGGACGCGTCCGCGTTGCGCGACTTACTCCGGCGCGACGCTGTCGTCGAACCTCTGCCGCGCCAGCTTGATTTCGGCCTGATGCCGCTCGGCCCAGCCGATCAGCCGCGACATCGGCTCGAGCAGGCTCTTGCCGAGCGCGGTGACGCTGTACTCGACGCTCGGCGGCACGGTCGGAATGACACGTCGTGCGATCAGTCCGTCGCGCTGCAGGTCGCGCAGGGTCTGCGTCAGCATGCGCTGCGAGATGTCGTCGATCTCGCGCCGGAGCTCACCGAAGCGGTGCGGCCGGGTGCCGAGCACGGCCAGGATCAGCACGCTCCATTTGTCGCCGATCTGGTTGATCACGGTGCGGATCGGGCAGTCCTCGATCGAGACGAATTTCTCCTTCCAGGCGCGCGGACCCTCGGTCGAAGGCGACGCGTCTGCTTCCGCCGGGGTGGTTCCCTTCATGTGCCTATCTCCCGAAAAACTGCCTTCTTTCGGCAGGGGATGGTCGTTCCTAATGTAGTGCAGGTCTCGAAAAGAGACTTTAGCCCGCTGCGCGGCAGCTCGCCAGCGCTTTGCCAACCCAAGACCCCTCGACGAAGGTTAACGATGTCCAAATCCCTCCTCGTGACCGGCGCTGCCGGCCAACTCGGCCGCGCCGTGATCGGTCACCTCCTCACCACGCTGAAACTGCCGGCCAGCAGCATCATCGCCGCGACGCGCAAGCCCGAGCAGCTGCAGGAGCTGGCGGCGCAAGGCGTGAGCGTGCGGGCGGCCGATTTCGATGATCCGCAGTCGCTGGCGGCGGCCTTTGCTGGAGCGCAGCGCATGCTGCTGATTTCGACCGACAGGCTCGACCGTCCCGGTTTTCGCGCCGAGCAGCATGGCCGCGCCCTCGCGGCGGCCGAGCAGGCCGGTATTCAGCACGTCGTTTACACGTCGATGCCGAAGCCGGTGAACTCACCGCTGCTGATCGCCCCGGACCATGCGCTGACCGAGGCCGCACTCCACGGCAGCAGGCTCGCCGGCTGGACCGTGCTGCGCAATCATTGGTACTTCGAGAACCTGTTCATGTCGCTGCCGCGGATCCTCGGGTCGGGCCGCTGGTTCACGGCCGACGAGGGCGGCGGCTCCGCCGACATCGCCCGCGGCGATCTCGCGCGCGCCGCCGCAACCGTGCTGGCCGGCGACGTCACGGGCAGGCAGACGTTCACGCTGAGCGGCGCCAGGGCCCTCACCAAGGCCGAGCAGGCGCGGATCATCTCGGTCGCGCTCGGCAAGCCGATCGAAGTGGTGCAAGTGCCGCTGGAAGGCCTGATCCAGGGCATGGTCGGCGCCGGCCTGCCGCGACCGCTGGCCGAGGTGTTGGCTTCGTTCGATACCAACACCGCGCAGGGCCGCGTCGCCGAGGTCACCGGCGACTATCAGACCATCACCGGCGCGCCGCCGCAGAACTTTACGGATTGGGTGCCTGCGGTCAGGGCCGCCTTCGGCTGAGGACTCGCGGCCCTGTCGCCGACTTCGGAGCAGGGCTGCATCAGCGCGACGCGGCTGGTCGGACACGTGTCTGGTCGTAACGACGGCAGAGCTGTCGCGTTTGACGACCGCAGTTTTGCGCCCATCACTCTCCACATCGTCAATGGTGGGGCCTGTCCCGGCCATCTACGTCGCTCGGCATGCCGAGAACGACATGGGTGCCCGGGCTTTCGCTGCGCCGAAGCGGCTTCGGCAACGCAGGCGGCACAAGCCCGGGCATGACGGAGGACCTCATCGACGGGAGCGTTCGCGGCGGAGGCTCCCTGACTTCAGATGCGCTCGCCCTGATGACAACGGGCGAAGCTGATTGGCGGGCCGGAACGGAACTACAAGGCGGCGCTGCAGCCGTCACGATCCGGGCAGATCTGCGACAGTGATGCACCGCGTGCTGCCGAATTGTCGACGACGAGGCCAAGCGTCGAGCGTGCGTTTCCAGCGGCGCTCCTCGGGCCAATGAGCAACCGTCCGGCACCGTGAGCGCCGATACGCTCGAAACCCTGCGCCGTCTTCATCAGCCGGGCTGCGATGATTTGATTCAAAAAATCCATCCTGCAACTCCCTTTCGTCAAATGACCCGGCGGCCTGGTGCGGGACAGGCCGCCGGGTCGGCGCAACGTGCTGGAGTTGGCGTCCTCCATCTCGCCGCGCTGGTCTGTGATCCGGTTCACAGTTGTCGAGAATTGATCGTGCACCGGATCATCGGGTGAGCGCGGCGATGACGCCGACTGTCACTTGGCTGTACGAAGCAAAGGACGATCGGGTTGTCGGCGATCGACAGCGCGCATGTTCACATTTTTGTTTACTCCGCGGGTTGAGCTGCGACCGTGCCGTGGTCGTTATGCTGGATAAGCGGCTTCATCCCGGTCAGCGTCCGCAGCAGTACGTAGAACACGGGCGTCAGGAACAGGCCGAACACGGTGACTCCGATCATGCCGGAGAACACCGCGACGCCCATCGCGCGCCGCATCTCCGAGCCGGCGCCGGTCGACAGCACCAGCGGCAGCACGCCCATGATGAACGCCATCGACGTCATCAGGATCGGCCGCAGACGCAGGCGGCTGGCCTCGATCGCCGCGCGCAGCGGCGTCCGCCCGGCGAATTCGAGCTCGCGTGCGAATTCGACGATCAGGATCGCGTTCTTGGCGGAGAGACCGACGAGCACGATGAGGCCGATCTGGGTGAAGATGTTGTTGTCGCCCTTCGAGATCCAGACGCCGGCCATCGCCGCAAGCAGCGCCATCGGCACGATCATCAGGATCGCCAGCGGCAAGGTCAGGCTCTCGTAGAGAGCCGCCAGCACCAGGAAGACCAGCAGGATCGCGAGCGGAAACACCCAGAGCCCGGAGTTGCCGGCGATGAACTCCTGATAGGTCAGGTCGGTCCATTCGAAGGCGAAGCCCGGTGGCAGCACCTCGGCGGCGATCCGCTCGGCCGCCGCCTGCGCCTGGCCCGAGGAGAAGCCGGGGGCCGCGGCGGCGTTGATGTCCGCCGACAGGAAGCCGTTGTAGCGGATGGCGCGCTCGGGCCCGGCGCTCTGCCGCACCGTCAGCAGCGCCGACAGCGGCACCATCTCGCCGGACGCGGAGCGCACCTTGAGCTGGCGGATGTCGTCGGCGCGGGCACGGAACGGCGCGTCGGCCTGCACCCGCACCGAATAGGTGCGGCCGAACTTGTTGAAGTCGTTCACGTAGTAGGAGCCGAGGTAGATCTGCAGGGTGTTGAAGACCTCGGTCACGGGAACGCCGAGTTGCAGCGCCTTGGTGCGGTCGATGTCGGCGAAGAGTTGCGGCACGTTGACCTGGAAGCTCGAGAATGCGCCGGCGATCTCCGGTGACTTCTGCAAGGCGCCCATGAAGGCGGTGGTGACGTCGTTGAGCGCCTCGTAGCCGCGGCCGGCGCGGTCCTCGATCTGCAGCTTGAATCCGCCGATCGTGCCGAGGCCGTTGACCGGCGGCGGCGGGAACATCGCGATGAACGCGTCCTGGATCCCTGCGTATTTCTTGTTGAGCTGCAGGGCGATCGCGCCGCCCGACAGCGACGGATCCTTGCGCTCGTCGAACGGCTTCAATCCGGAGAACACGATGCCGGCATTGGAGGAGTTGGTGAAGCCGGAGATCGAGAGGCCCGGAAAGGCGATCGAGCTCTCGACACCGGGCTGCGTCAGCGCGATGTCGCTCATCTTGCGGATCACCTCCTCGGAGCGGTCGAGCGTGGCGCCGTCCGGCAGGCGGGCGAAGCCGACCAGATATTGCTTGTCCTGCCCCGGTACGAAGCCGCCCGGCACCTGCTTGAACAAGAAGGCGGTGGCGCCGATCAGCAGCACGTAGAGGACCATCACGGCGGCCTTGGCCGAAATCACCCGGGAGACGCTGCCGCTGTAATTGTCGGAGGCGCGGACGAAGGCGCGGTTGAAGCCGCGGAAGAACCAGCCGAGCGAGCGGTCGAGGATGCGGGTGAGGCGGTCCTGGTCGTGATGGCCCTTGAGCAGCAGTGCCGAGAGCGCCGGCGACAGGGTCAGCGAGTTCACCGCCGAGATCACGGTGGAGATCGCGATCGTCAGCGCGAATTGCTTGTAGAACTGTCCGGTGAGGCCGGAAATGAAGGCGAGCGGCACGAACACGGCCACCAGCACCAGCGCGATCGCGATGATCGGCCCGGACACCTCGCGCATCGCCTGATAGGTGGCGTCACGCGGCGACAGCCCCGATTCGATGTTGCGCTCGACATTCTCGACCACCACGATGGCGTCGTCGACGACGATGCCGATCGCGAGCACCAGGCCGAACAGGCTGAGCGCGTTGATCGAGAAGCCGAACAGGTGCATCACGGCGAAGGTGCCGACGATGGATACGGGCACGGCCAGCAGCGGGATGATCGAGGCGCGCCAGGTCTGCAGGAACAGGATGACGACGATCACGACCAGCACGATGGCCTCGAACAGCGTGTGCACGACCGCCTCGATCGAGGAGCGCACGAACTGGGTCGGGTCGTAGACGATGTGATACTCGACGCCTTCCGGCATCGTCTTGGCGATCTCGGCCATGGTGGCGCGGACGTTGTCGGAGATCTGCAGCGCGTTGGAGCCGGGCGCCTGGAAGATCGGGATCGCCACCGCCTGCTTGTTGTCGAGCAGCGAGCGCAGGCCGTATTCCGAGGCGCCGAGCTCGATGCGGGCGACGTCGCGCAGCCGCGTGACCTCACCATGCGCGCCGGTCTTGACCACGATGTCGGCGAACTGATCCTCGTTTGAGAGCCGGCCCTCCGCATTGACCGAGAGCTGCAGATCGAGGCCCTTGACGTTCGGCGAGGCGCCGACCACGCCGGCGGCGGCTTCGACGTTCTGCGCCTGGATCGCCTTGACGATGTCGGACGCGGAGAGGCCGTGCTCGGCGGCCTTCTGCGGATCGACCCAGACCCGCATCGAATAGTCGCCGGCGCCGAACAGCTGGACGTCACCGACGCCGTCGATGCGCGCCAGCCGGTCCTTGACGTTGAGCACCGCGTAGTTGCGCAGATAAGTGGTGTCGTAGCGGCCGTTGGGCGAGATCAGATGCACGACCATGGTGAGGTCGGGCGAACTCTTCTTGGTGATGACGCCGAGCTGGCGCACCACGTTGGGCAGCCGCGGCTCGGCCTGCTGCACCCGGTTCTGCACCAGCTGCGTGGCCTTGTCCGGATCGGTGCCGAGCTTGAAGGTGACCGTGAGCGTCATCGCGCCGTCGGTGGTCGCCTGGCTGCTCATATAGAGCATGTTCTCGACGCCGTTGATCTGCTCCTCGATCGGCGTCGCCACTGTCTCGGCGATCACCTTCGGATTGGCGCCGGGATAGGTCGCGCGCACTACGACGGAGGGCGGCACGACGTCGGGATATTCCGAGATCGGCATGGAGAACAGCGCAATCAGGCCGCCGAGGAAAATCAGCGTCGACAGCACGCCTGCGAAGATCGGCCGGTCGATGAAGAATTTGGACAGGTTCATGGAAGGCCCCGTGGTCAGGAGAGGTCAGCGCGGGGCTGACGTTGTGAGTTGTCGGTAGGCTTGTTCAAAGACGCTGAAGGGCGCCAAATGTGATCTCGCTGCCGCCTCACACTCGGTGTCGTCCCGGCGAACGCCGGGACCCATACCGCGGACGGCTGATTGGTGAAAAAGACTGCGGGTCATCTTTCTTTGTCGACCAGCACGGCCGGTGGTTATGGGTCCCGGCGTTCGCCGGGACGACGGCTATGGGTGGCGCTCGCGTACGGGCCTCGAATGATGATCAGCGCTGCGCCATCTGCTTCGTATCGGCCCCGTCCCGCGCGCCCATCTCGGTCACCTGCGTCTTCAGCAGCGCGCCGGGGCGCACCCGCTGCAGGCCGTTGACGACCACGCGCTCGCCGGGTTTCAGGCCCGCCGAGATGATGCGCAGGCCGTCGACGCTGCCGCCGAGCGTCACCGGGCGATACACCGCGCGCTCGTCGTCGCCGACGACCATCACGAACTTCTTGTCCTGGTCGGTGCCGATGGCGCGCTCGTCGAGAAGGACGAGGGATTGCTGCTGCGGCTGGCCCATGCGGACGCGCGCGAACTGGCCGGGGATCAAGGTGCCGCTCTCGTTCTTGAACACGGCGCGGACGCGGATCGTGCCGGTCTGGCCCTGCACCTGGTTGTCGATCAGCTGGATGTGGCCCGACGCCGTGATGCCGCCCGACGTCGTCATCTCCACCGGAATGCGGTCGAGATTGCCGCGCTTGCCCGAGCCATCGGCCACGGCGGCCAGCGCGCGCAGCACGACGTCCTCGGTGGCGTCGAAGCTCGCATAGATCGGATTGACCGACACGAGGTTGGTCAGCACCGGCGAGGCGGAGCCGGCGGCGACGAGGTTGCCGACGGTGACCTCGATGCGCCCGACGCGGCCGTCGACCGGCGCGCGCACCTGCGTGTAGTCGAGATTGAGCTTGGCCGCCTGGAGTGCTGCTTCCGCCGCCTTGACGTTGGCGATCGCCTCGCGATTGCCGTTGTCGCGCTGGTCGTAGTCGCGCTTGGTGACGATGGAATTGCCGACCAGCTGCGCGCCGCGCTCGAGCTCGTTGGCGGCGAAGGCGGCGCGGGCGCGCGCCGCTTCGAGCTGCGCCTGGGCGCGGTCGACCTCCGCGGCATAGGGCGCGGGATCGATTTTGAACAGGACGTCGCCGGCCTTCACGAGGGAGCCCTCGGTGAAATTGGTGGCGAGGATGGCGCCGGCGACGCGCGGCCGGACCTCGACGCGCTCGACCGCTTCGAGGCGGCCGGAGAACTCGTCCCAGAGGCTCGCCTTGCGCGGCTCGACGACGGAAACGGTGACCGCGACGGCCTGCTCCGGCGCGGCGGCGCGGGCGGCCTGCGGCATGGGATTCAGGTGGACATATTGCGAGCCCGCATATGAGCCGGCGGCGATGACCACGCCAGCGATGGCGACGGTGCTCAGCCACCTCTTGAGGCGGCCGGACGAAGCGGGGGTGGACGAAGGCATTGGCGCGCTCCAGATTTGTAGTGTTCGCTACAAATGTGGCGCTGGCAACTCGTCCGCAAGAGACTTATGTAACGGATACTACGAAAAACCTAGCAGGAACTTTGGCGGCTGCGGCAGATCAAAGAAATGGCTAGGAATCGCAAATAGATAAAGATCGCATCGGGGCGGAGACGAAGACAGGAGATTCT
Source organism: Bradyrhizobium sp. STM 3809 (assembly GCF_000239795.1). Lineage (GTDB taxonomy): Bacteria > Pseudomonadota > Alphaproteobacteria > Rhizobiales > Xanthobacteraceae > Bradyrhizobium. The sequence goes on from NZ_CAFJ01000001.1 coordinate 7,290, forward strand.
GCGATGGGCATCGGACGGCCCCGGACTTTCGACCGCGACACCGCGCTGGAGCAGGCGATGGAGGTGTTCTGGCGCCATGGCTATGAGGGCGCGACCATCGCCCAGCTCACCGACGCCATGGGCATCAACCCGCCCAGCCTCTATGCCGCGTTCGGTAGCAAGGAGGCCCTGCTGAAGGCCGCGCTCGACCGCTACACCGCGCGCCGCGAGGCCTGGATGGCCGAGGTGCTGGGCGCGCCGACCGCGCGCGAAGTGACGTCGCGGATGCTGATGGGCGTGGCCGAGAAGCAGACCGATCCGTCCAACCCGCCCGGCTGCCTGCTGGTGCAGGGCGGGCTGGCCTGCGGCTCCGGCTCGGCCAATGTGCCGTTCGAACTGGCCGCGCGCCGCGCCCAGACCGA